>JAFGYB010000060.1 GCA_016936355.1 Bacteroidales bacterium
ATCTTTTTTTTGGTTTTTATTTTTTTAATGCATTACTTTGCACCCGGTTAAACTTAAAATTTATACTTATGTCAGACATTCGTTCAAAAGTTGTTAGCATCATCGTTGACAAATTAGGTGTTGAAGAAAGTGAAGTAACAAACGAAGCTAGCTTCACCAATGATTTAGGCGCTGATTCTCTGGACACTGTCGAATTGATCATGGAATTCGAAAAAGAATTCAATCTTTCAATTCCTGATGAAGAAGCAGAAAAAATTGAAACAGTTGGTGATGCTGTAAAGTACATTGAAGATCATCAATAAAATGAAAAATTTATGCAGTTAAAGAGAGTTGTTGTAACCGGTATTGGCGCAATCACTCCCATAGGAAACACTGCAACAGAGTTATGGGATTCGTTACTGCTTGGTAAAAGTGGTGCGGGTCCCATTACTTATTTTGACGCCTCAAAGTTCAAAACCCAATTTGCCTGCGAAGTCAAAAACTTTGACCCCAAAGATTATCTCGATAGAAAAGAAGTCAGAAAGCTGGACCGTTATGCGCAATACGGATTTGCTTCCGCTTTGCAGGCGGTTGAAAATTCGGGCATCGACAGCGAGGATCTCGACAAGGACCGGATTGGTGTCATTTGGTCATCAGGCATAGGCGGGTTACAGAGTTTCCATGAAGAAGTTGAAGGTTTCGTTACCGGTGATGGGACACCTCGTTACAATCCCTTTTTTATTCCTAAAATGATAGCCGACATTGTTGCCGGACACATTTCAATAAAATACGGATTCAGGGGGCCCAATTTTGCTACCGTTTCAGCGTGTGCTTCATCGGCCAATGCTTTGGCTGATGCATTCAACTACATCAGAATGGGAAAAGCCGTGGCCTTTGTGTCCGGTGGTTCTGAGGCAGCCATTACTCAGGAAGGTGTAGGTGGTTTTAATGCGTTGCATGCCATATCCACCCGAAACGATGATCCGCTAACAGCTTCCCGACCCTTTGATAAAGACCGTGATGGTTTTGTCATCGGAGAAGGTGCTGGCGCCCTTGTTTTTGAAGAATTAGAACACGCTTTAGCCCGCGGAGCACATATCTATGCTGAAGTGGCCGGTGCAGGTCTCTCGGGTGATGCCTATCATATGACGGCTCCCCATCCGGAAGGATACGGAGCCTATCTGTGTATGAAAGCAGCTCTGGAAGACGGAGATCTCAAACCCGAGGATATTGATCACATCAATACCCATGGGACTTCAACACCGATTGGGGATGTGGTAGAACCCAAGGCCATAGTGAAATTGTTCGGCGATCATGCCTACAACATTAACATCAACTCCACCAAATCCATGACTGGTCATTTACTGGGTGGCGCCGGTGCTGTTGAAGCCATTGCTACTTTGCTGGCAGTGAAAAATGATGTGATTCCGCCAACCATTAATCATTTTACTGACGATCCGGAAATTGATCATCGGTTAAATTTCACTTTTGGAAAAGCCGTTAAAAGAGAAGTAAAAGCTGCCTTGAGCAATACTTTTGGTTTCGGCGGACACAATGCATCCATCATTTTCAAAAAATTCACCCGGTAAAACTCCAAGTTTTGTCACTCAGAAATTTTTTGAGGTACCAGTTCTCCCCGGAGAAGAAATTACGAAAAGCAATAAAAAATATTTTCGGGTTTTATCCCGGAAATATTTTTTTATATCAACAGGCCCTTCGTCACAAATCCGCCAGTATTATCCACAAAAACGGTCAAAGGATCAACAACGAACGCCTTGAATATCTGGGAGATTCAATCCTGAGTGCCGTTGTCAGTGACTATTTGTATAAAAGGTTCCCCACAAAAGATGAAGGGTTTCTGACTGAAATGAGGTCTAAAATCGTAAGCCGGTCATCTTTAAACAAACTGGCCCAGAAACTGGGGCTGGACGAGTTGATCCGCTCGACGGCAGCCGATAACCAACTCATGAAATCGGCAGGGGGAAACGCCTTTGAAGCTTTTGTGGGTGCTATCTACCTGGATAACGGATATCAAAAAACCAAACGGATCATCATCCGGCATATTCTTCGTATGCATTTCGATATTGAAGCCCTGGTTTCCATGGAGATCAGTTACAAAAGCAAACTGATCGAATGGGCCCAGAAAGAAAAACGCAACCTGGAGTTTTCCCTGCTCAACGAAGAAAATAATCACGGACATAAGCAATACACCATCGCCGTAGTTATCGACAATGAAACCATCGATCAGGCTACGGATTATTCCATCAAAGGCGCCGAAACTCTGGCTGCTGAAAAAGCTTGGAATCAGTTTTTTGCAAACTAACGCCTTGCTTTCCTCTCTTTCTCCTGATTTCTAAAATAGTAGTACGCTATTGGGTTTTGCTATTATTCGTTTTAAATCCATAAATAAAACCTACAATTCGCTTTCAATTGATAATGGGTTTTTGTTCCCAATCAAAAACATCTGCATATGTATTATCTTTGCAGGAAGTATTCGTAAATCATGGCAAAAAAGTTACAGGTATCGGGCAATTTTCTTTCAGAAGGATTTCACCTGCTGGGCATTGCCAGTAATTTGTCCGATTACCGACTGTGCCATTTCATCAACGAGCGGTGGAGCATCGGATTGAAAAAGTATGGGGATTTTGCTGTTGAACCAGTGGAAGAAGGCTTTTCATGGTATTTTTATTACGACGACCACTGGAAGACCTATTATTATCTGATGGCTAATCGGAATGCAGGTGGTTTTCTGAAAAAGGAATGGAAACAATTTGATTATCTGTTGATCCTTAAGGGGAGTATCGATTCCGATCTGTTTGGTGAAAGAATTCGTCAGCTCCGGCAAATTCCCCAGGTTATCGGGGTTTTTCAGCAGGATCTGCAAAAAACTAAAAACATGGATGTGTTCCTGGAAGCACTGGAAATGCATGAACTTCATGAGATCATCATTCCATCCAAACCCCAGAAGTATCCGTTTAAATCATAGGCATGAGAGCATCGAAAAAGTATCTGAAATATTATCACCCGGAACAACTTTGGAAGAAGGTGGAAACAAACGCATCCCAACTGGGAAAGAAAGTTTTGCTGGAGGTTTTGTCGCTTTATTACATGCTCATTTCCGAGAAAACACCACTCAAAATCCGGGTTACCATCATGGCTGCCCTGGGTTATTTTATCCTGCCCACTGATGTGGTGTCCGACTTTATCCCAGTGCTTGGATTCAGTGATGATATTGCCTTTTTATCCTATGCCTTTACAAAAGCTCAAAAATACCTGACCCCCGAAACAAAAACAAAAGCCTCCGAACTCCTGGGGAAATGGTTTCCCGATCATGAACCGGAGGCTTTGAATCTTGAACTGGGTTAAAGGACTATAAGAACTTTTTTAAGGCATCTGCAAATCCATCGATGTCCTCAGCGGTGGTATCCCACGAACACATCAATCGTACTTCTGAAGTAGTTTCATCCCAGATGTGGAAGGAGTATACTTTTTGAATTTCCGGAATCAGATTCTTGGGAATAATGGCAAAGACGCCATTTGCCTGAACTTTACGGGTAATGGTAATCCCAAGACCGGATAATTTTTGCTCAAGCAATTGTGCCATCTCATTGGCATGACCGGCATTTTTCTTCCAAAGCCCCTCAGTAAGATAACGTTCAAACTGGGCGGCAATGAATCGCATCTTTGAATGCAATTGCATGCTTTGTTTGCGCGAATATTCAAAATCAACGGCTAGTGAAGGATTCAGAAACACCACAGCCTCACCAAACATCATCCCGTTTTTGGTTCCCCCAAACGAAAGCACATCTACCCCTGCGTCCGTAGTAAACTTTCGAAAATCCAGGTTCAACGAAACCGCTGCATTACTGATCCGGGCTCCGTCCATATGCAAATACATATTGTTTTCGTGGGCAAAATCAGCCAGGGCTTTTACTTCTTCCGGTGTATAAACGGTTCCCTTCTCTGTGACTTGCGAAATGGAGATCACCTTAGGCTGTGAATGATGCTGAAAACCAATACTGTTCAAAAAAGGTCGCACCTGTTCCGGTTTGATTTTTCCGTCTTCGGTTTCAATCCCCAGAATTTTACTCCCGGTAATTTTCTCCGGCGCCCCGCATTCGTCTTCATTCATGTGCGCCGAATGAGCCGACACAATAGCCTGATACGGGCGCAACAGATGACCTGTGGCCAATACATTGGCTGCTGTGCCGTTGTAAACGAAAAAGGTTGTTGCATCAGGACCAAAATATTCTTTAAATTTTTGGACGGCAGCAGCAGTTGCCGCTTCATTTTCTTCACCGTAGGCAGCCATGTGCCCCTTATTTACATCCTGGAGCGCTTCCATAATTTCAGGGCAGGCTCCCGACCAGTTATCACTGGCAAATGATTTTTTCATGTTGTTCATTGAATTATCCCTGTTGCGGGTTTATTTTAAGTGCATGGGTCTGAATGCTGTTTTTCATTTCGCGGGTACTCAGCAATCCGCAGGCGGCATCAATATCCTGTCCTCTTGAGGCTCTGATGGTGGTCATAATTCCCTTGGCCTTTAAAGCTTCCTTAAATTGCTGTATGCTATCTTCTGTGGTACCGGGCAGCGGTGTATTCGGAATGGTGTGAAACCGGATGAGATTGATCCTGCATTTCAGTCCGTTCAGCAGTCGGGCAAGTTCTTTCACATGAGCCTTGGTATCGTTGAGTCCTGAAAAAACAATGTACTCAAAAGATACTCTGCGTTGCCGGTCGAAACTGTGTTTTTTCAATTCCTCCAGAATATCGCTGATGGAATATTTCTGACTGATGGGCATCAGCATGCGGCGTTCGCTTTCAAAGGGAGAATGCAAACTCACCGCCAGATGACAATCCGTATTTTCCAGGTAGGTTTTCATTTCGGGAACCAGTCCGATAGTGGAAACCGTTATTTTTTTCGGGCTCCAGCCATATCCCCAGTCAGCGGTCAGTATCTCCAGACTCTTCAAAACGGCATCCAGGTTATCCATAGGCTCTCCCATTCCCATATAGACCAGATTCGTCAGATGTTCTCTTTCAGGCAGACGGCTGATCTGATTCAGAATTTCCCCGGTTGTCAACTGAGCCTGAAACCCCTGTTTACCGGTCATGCAAAACAAACAGCGCATTTTACAGCCCACTTGCGATGATACACAAAGAGTACTGCGTTTTGTTTCTGGAATATAGGCCGACTCAATGTAACCACCTTCCGGGGTTTTAAACAAATATTTTTTGGTACCGTCTGCGGAAATTTGAACATTAACCGCCTCCTGAGCTCCCACCTCGTAGTTTTCGGACAATTGAAGCCTTGCCTTTTTTGAAAGGTTGGTCATATCGTCGATGGTACGCACTTCTTTCTGATACAGCCACTGAGCCATTTGCCCTGCCGTATAGCTGGGCATATTGAGGGCCGATACTATTTCCTGTAACTCTGACAGTGTTTTCCCAAACAACGATTCTTTCGCCATCTTTTCACTCATCCTATGAATTCCCGGGTTTATTTCCTTTTTTATCCAGCTTTTTCTTTACGTCTTTTACATCCTTATTTACTTCCTTTTTCACCTTTTTCCAGACTTCAGGAGCTTCTTTTTGAACATTGTTTCCAATTTTCTGAACCGCTTTACCTGTTTTATCGGAAACTTCCTTCACCGTTTTCTTAGTGCTGTTCCATGCTTTGGTGCTTTCTTTCCTAACCTTTTTCGTTGTCTTCTGTAAGTCTTGTTTTAAGGTGTTTTTTTCTTTTTTATTTGACTTTTTCTGGCATTGAGCAAACGTAGTTCCGGCTGCAAAAAGCAGGATGAAAAAGAATATGATTGTTTTTTTCATGATCGTAAATTTTAAGTGTACAAAACTACAAAAAGTAACAATGTTCCGTATTTAACAAACACATATGCCAATTCATGAAGTTATTATCTTTGCCTAGCAAAAGAAAACGAGTATCATGCAAGAAGCAAAGCGCATTATCAGAGAGAAAAAAACCGTTCAGCATATGATGCTGATTTATTGTCACCACCACCACGATACAAGGGGCGAAACACTTTGTGATGAATGTAGTGCATTACTCAGTTATGCTAATGCCCGCATTGATAAATGTACCTTTTTACCAGACAAACCCACCTGCAAAAACTGTGTGGTACACTGTTATGCTCCCCAAAAAAGAGAAGCCATCAAAGAGGTGATGCGCTATGCCGGGCCCCGGATGTTGTTGCGGGCTCCGATACTGACCATCAGACATTTGCTGGATGGACGCAAAGATGATGAACGGGTAAGTCGGTTTCAAAAAAAGAAACAACACAGGGCCTGACACCATGAGTCTTTTCAAAAACATATTCAACGATCGTGTTTCCGGATCGGGAAGTTTGCTGAAAAAACTGGAAGATGAATTATTATTTCATGGCTCATCGAATGAAATCATCAACCTACCCGAACTAATTGATGATCTCCAAAAGCTCAAAAATACATTTCCCCAATTTGCTCTTTTTCATCATTTCATTACTGAACTATTGAACTTTCTTTCTCCAGAAAGAGACACTTTATACGGAAAGCAATTAACTACATTTGTTCATGCGTATAAAGAAAAATGGAACAGATCACAAAACCGGGCCGCAGAACAACTCCTCCAACAGATTTCATTGGATAAGAAGAATGTACTGGTGCACAGCAACAGTTCCGCCATTTTTTGCCTGGCCAAGCTGCTCTCGGAAAGAAATGAAAAAACCATCTTTTGGCAAACCCTTTCGAGTCCGGCCAATGAAGGAAAAATACAGGCCCAAAAAATCAGGAATTTACATTTCGATGTGCACCTCTTTCATGAAGACGCCCTTTCAAAATTTATTCATCAGATTGATTTGGCCATTTTTGGAGCCGACTTTATAAGCGATACTTTTTTTATCAACAAAACAGGCAGCTTTGCCCTTAGTTTGATAATGCAACATTTTCATAAGCCGGTTTATGTTCTGGCAGAAACCAGAAAATTCATTCCCGTAAAGGAAGCGCAGAATATCATGGATGAGGCACCGAAACCGCCTCAGGAAATTGCTACAGGCATGAACGACATTCAGGTTTACAACTATTATTTTGAATCCATTCCGCTTTCCTTTACAGATAAAATTTTCACGGAACAGGAACCTTTTATGAAGTTTTAAAATCTGAACCACCAAAAGAAATCTTAAGTTTGCCGTATGAATTTCATTATTTCTGGATTATTCATTTTCTTTATTGTCCTGGTGGGTTTGATCCCTTTCAGGCTCTTGTATGTTTTTTCTGATTTCACGCGGTTTTTGCTGTATCGGGTGATTGGTTACCGGAAAAAAGTGGTGGATCAAAACCTGCGGCAAAGTTTTCCCGACTGGGATGAAGATCAACTTCGAAAAGTCACGCACAACACCTATAAAAACCTAACCGATATTTTTATTGAAGGCATCAAAACTTTTACCCTGTCAGGTAAAAATGCTGCGAAACGATATAAAATTCTCAATCCCGAACTGCTGGAAAAATATTACCATCAGAACAAAAGCATCATCTTCGTACTGGGTCATTATGGAAACTGGGAATGGGGAACTTTAGGAGTGCCTTTACAGGTAATTTATGACGAAATGGTGATCCTGTATAAACCATTGAGTAATCAATATATTGACCGATACATTAGAAAAACCCGTTCTCGTACCGGCGCTTCCCTGGTTTCCATATATCAAACAGCCGAGAGTTTTAAAAGGCAGAAAGAAAAACCAGCGATTTTTGTTTTGGTAGCCGATCAAAGTCCCGGAAACTCCAAAAATGTCATTTGGACACAATTTCTGGGTCAGGATACGGCCTTTTTGCAGGGACCGGAAAAATATGCTACAGCACTGGACCTACCAGTGATTTATGTGGACATACAAAGGGCAAAAAGAGGCTATTATGAGTTGGAACTTTCGGTATTATGTGAAAGACCCAGAGAGCTTACAAAAGGGGAGCTCACAAAAATGTATGCCCAAAAACTGGAAAGCATCATTCAAGAACATCCCGATGACTGGCTGTGGTCGCACAGAAGATGGAAACTGAAAAGAAACAAAAAGTAATGCGCATCCATATTCTCCAGCATGTTGTTTTTGAAGACGCCGGTGTCGTCGAAGAAATTGCTGCCGAAACAGCCTACCCTGTAAGCTTTACCCGGTTTTTTGAGTCGTTTTATCTTCCGGATCCTGATCATTTTGACGTGCTGGTTATCATGGGAGGTCCCATGAATATTTTCGAAGAAGAAAAATATCCCTGGCTGGCAGCAGAAAAGGAATTTATACAACGCTGCATTCGTGCCAAAAAGAAGATACTCGGTATTTGCCTTGGATCGCAGTTGCTTGCTGATGCTTTGGGAGCCGACGTATACCGAAATCCGGAAAAGGAAATCGGCTGGTATCCGGTTTCAAAACATCCTGATGGAACGCATGACCTTCTGAAACTTTTTCCCGATAAACTTCCCGCTTTCCATTGGCATGGCGATACTTTTGACCTCCCTGAAGGAGCTTATCCCATTTTCACCTCCGAAGCTACCCGTTATCAGGGTTTTATCATGAATGATTTATGGATTGGGCTTCAGTTTCATTGGGAAACACTGCCCCGTTCTGTAGAAGCTCTTCTGCACTTTGCAGCTGATGATCTGACACCGGGAAAATATGTACAGTCACTGGAAACCATCCGGCAGAAAAAAAATCATTTTTCTGAAATAAAAAAATCCCTGAGGCTCCTGTTAAACTATCTGCAACAAAAATAACGGAACACAGGAAGCTTTCAGAAAATTCTCTATTTTTGATAATTGATGAACCTTTTTGAAAAGTCGATGATAAAAAGAATATTGACGCTGTTGCTGATTATGATTTCCCTGGGTAGCCGGGCTCAAACCTTCACCGACATCAAAGCTCGTCTGACCGGTGTCAGCGAAAGTACATCCAACTGGATCGACTACGACCACGACGGCGATTCCGACATTTTCGTAACCGGTGCTTTTTATCGGAACAACCGCCCTGTTATCAGCACCAAATTATACCGAAACGACCGGCACGACCGCTTCACAGAAGTGCCCACCAACATCGTAAATGTGCAGCGCGGCGATTTCGACTGGGCCGATTACGACCTGGATGGAGACAAGGATCTTTTTATCGTGGGTGAAGATGCAACCGGAAAAGCTGTATCCAACCTTTACAGAAACAATCTGGGAAGCACGCATTTCACATTAATTCATACCGGAATACCCGGACTGAAGGACGGGTCAGTGGAGTGGGGAGACTATGACCGGGACGGCGACTACGACCTGTTGGTAACAGGTGAAACTAAAAACGGCCCGGTGACAAAAATATACCGCAACGACCGGAACAACAAATTTACCGACATCAAAGCTCCCCTTCCAGGCGTACATTTCGGCACGGCTAAATGGGCCGATATTGACGGAGATGGTGATCTGGATTTGATCGTCAGTGGCACGTTGAAATCCGGTCAATACACGACGCAGGTTTTTTTAAACAACCACAATAAATTTGTTCCCTATCCGGTGGATTTCACAAACATCAGTCTGAGTGATATTGCCTTTGCCGATTATGATCTGGATGGCGACAAGGATTTTGTTCTTTGCGGGCAAACCCAAAACGGTGGTGTGCAAACCCGATTGTATCAGAATGACGGAAACGGATATTTCAGTAAACAGTTTCCCGGACTAACCGGAGTCAGAACCGGCTCAGTGGATTGGGGCGATATGGACCACGACGGCGATCCCGATCTTTTGGTAACCGGAGAAACGGCAAGCGGTCCGGTATCCAAAATTTTCCGCAACGACAGAACCAAAGGCTTCCATGATATACAGGCTCCTTTGATCGGGCTGTACATGAGCGACGGACATTTCGGAGATTACGATCTGGACGGCGATCTGGACGTGGTTATCTCGGGAATGTCAAAAGACTACCTTTCTTATACCAAAGTTTACCGCAACGATGGTATTATCCAAAGAGACACGACAAAAGGCATGATCGAATATGACGACCAGGGAATATTTTCCTACAACACCCGGGTATCGCTTATGCCAAAAAAGGTTTACTACTATGTATATGGTTCGTGTTATTGCGATTTGAACGGTGACGGGAAAAAGCAATACCATGTGTTTTTCAGCCCGATAAAAAAACAACTGGTTCAATACCAGATGCAACGAAAATTCAACAAACTGATTCGTGAACGCTACCCTGAATGGCCAAAATTTGACCAGGGAGAAATCATTGAAAACGGATTTGTCACTTACCAGGAAGCGGAGAGCTCCAAAAAAACAACCATTCATAAATACAAGGTATCCGGTTTTCAGGTGCACGAATTCAAATGGTAAAAGAATGAAGCAACGTGTTTTATTTGTTTGTCTGGGAAACATTTGCCGATCACCCAGTGCAGAAGCTGTATTCAATGCCCTGATCACAAAAGAGGGGCTGACTGAAGAATTTGAGGTGGATTCGGCCGGAATCTCTGACTGGCATCAGGGGGAACCGGCTGATAGGCGCATGCAACAACATGCCCGTAAAAGAAACTACAATCTGACTTCCCTTTCGCGCCCGGTCATCCCAAAAGATTTTGAAAACTTTGACTACATCGTAGCTATGGATCGAAGTAACCTGAGAGATCTGAAAGCCAGGGCACCCAAACCTGAATACCTGAAAAAGATCTTTTTGATGACAGATTTCCTCAGCGACAACTCGTTTGATGAAGTTCCGGATCCCTATTACGGAGGTGATGCAGGTTTTGAACTGGTACTGGACCTTTTGGAAGACAGCAGTCAAAACTTTTTAAAATTCACCCGGCAAAAGCAAAACCGGTGAAACGGTTTCTGTAACATTGGAGAAATCGAACTATTTTTGCAAAAAAGTCGAAACATTGAACAAAGCCTCCTTCAAACCTTTTTATTTTATCGTCCTGTTTTTAGCAGCGAACCTTTGGGTACTGAATGCCTCAGCTCAGAAAACCAGCCGAATAACCATTGAAGGTGCTGATGCCTACAATTATAACATACATTTGGGTAAAAACATCAAACGCCTGATCGGTCATGTGAGGCTCCGCCAGGATTCTACCCTGTTTATGTCAGACAGTGCGTATCTGGATGATAAAGCCAAAGATTTTGACGGTTTTGGAAACGTCCACATCAATGTGAATGATACACTGAACATATACGGCGACCGGATTCATTATAATGGGGGCACCAAAGTTGCCGAGTTATTTGGCACCGTCAGGCTTCAGGATCCAAAAACAACACTTACCACCAATCACCTCATCTATAACAGAAAAACACAAATTGCTTACTATGACGTGGGAGGAACCATTCATTCGGACACCAACGTCCTGAAAAGCACCACGGGCTATTACAATACAAAGACCCATATATTTTATTTCAGAAAAAATGTTCACTTAACCAGTCCTGACCAACAAACCTTTTCCGATACACTGATTTATAATACCAACAACGGAATTGCCTTTTTCAAGGGTCCTACCACTATTAAAGGAAGTGAAAGCACCCTGTTTTGTACCAACGGCTGGTACGATACACGGAACGAAATCTCTCGATTATACAACCATCCTGAAGTATATAGTAACAGTCAGGTACTGTCTGCTGACAGCCTGTTCTACGAAAGCAAAACCTCTGAGGCCAATGCTTTCGGAAACATCCGTGTGGTGGATTCATCCAGACAATTAATTGTAAAAGGACAACTGGCTAAAATGTGGGACAAACAGGGAAAAGTATACATTACCAAAAGAGCGCAAGCCATTACCTATGACTCGGAGGACTCATTGTACATGCATGCCGATACCCTTTGGTTATACTTCAACAAAAAAAGAAAAGCAAAGAAATTGCTGGCATATCACGGGGTTCGTTTCTACAGAACCGATCTGCAAGGCGTTTGTGATTCGCTGAGTTATACGATGAGTGATTCCACCATGCGACTTTTTACCAATCCGGTAATCTGGTCGGGGAAAAACCAGCTGAGTTCGGATACCATCGTGATCAACATCACCAAAAATCAGGTGGATTCCATGACCATGGTTAGGGATGCTTTTATTATCTCACTGGACAGTAACAAATACTTCAACCAAATCAAGGGTCGGGATATGGTGGGCTATTTCAGAAGCAACCGGATTTACCTTATTAAAGTGGATGGGAATGCCCAGTCGGTTTACTGGGCCCGCGACGACCACAAACGATTGATCGGGATCAACAAGGCTGAATCAGGTTTTATGCTGATCCATGTTGAAGATAATAAAATCGTTGGGATCAATTATATCGACAATCCTTCTGAGACACTTTTTCCCAAAGAAAAACTACCGGAAAACATAAAGAAACTGGATGGCTTTGACTGGAAAGTATCGCTGCGTCCACAAGACAAGGAGGATATTTTCAGAAAAGGAAAAGACATCCCCAATAAGAAAGACAAAAAGAAAAACATTGAAATGCGGAAAATTCAATAGCAACCAGAAGAAATCCTAAACCATTTCACTCCTGTTCCAGCCCTGACTTCGTATCATTAAAATACAGAGAACTTCACATAGCGTTTGGGGTTTTCCCGGATGTCTTTCAACAGTTTCTTCAGTTCGATTAACGAATTGTTCACTTCCTGATATATGCTGTCGTTGGTCATCAATGACCCTACGGTCCCTTTCCCTTGATTTACCTGAGCCAGCATGAACTGGATCTGTTCTACCGTTTTGTTCATGTTGTTGACGACTTCTTTCAAATGAGCATCAGCCAGCGACTGGGATACCTTATTGGTATTCTGAATGATTTGCTGGATTTGCTGGTGGTTATTTTTCAAAGTAGTGGATAAGGTATCCAGATTCGTTACAATTTGATTGATCTTTGCTGTATTGGTTTCGACCAGACTGTTCAGGCTCGCTGTGGCTTTGTTTAAATTATGGAAGGTTCCCGAAAGATCCTTTAATGAAGTCTTCAACGAATTATTTCCCCTTCTTCCCAGGGCATCGTTTAAAGAAGTTATCAAACTGTCGGCGTTGGACAGAATTTGTTCAGCCCGGGCTTTCATGGGTGCCAGTGCAGCGTTCACCTGCTCGGTCAGCGTAACCTGAACTTCTCCCTGAAGTGTGTCGTTGTTATGGGCTAATTGCTTTGAATTCCCCAAAATCAGTTCCACCGATTTATCCCCCAGTAAGGAAGCATTGGTAATTCGGGCCATCGTATTTTTAGGAATCGGGAAATACTTATCTAAAATCAGTTCCACCATTACATTCCCTGAATAATCCTTGGTAAACTGTATGTTCTTTACCTGTCCGATTTGCATGCCGTTCAACAGAACCGGGTTGGCATCCATCAATCCGCTGACGTTGTTGTAGCGGACATAATAAACAGTTTGCTTCTTAAACAGATCCCTTCCTTTCAGGAAATTATAACCCCAGATGAATACAGCAATCGCCAAAATAAAGGTGGCACCAATATAGAATAATGTGGATTTTTTCACGATCAGTCATTTTTTTGCAGCCAAACAAAAATACGAAATTTAAACACCAGAACGAATGACGGTGTTTAATTTGCAGTTAAATCCCATAAATACCTGAATGATTTTCCCGGAAACCCCTCGGGGTCAGTGTTGTTTTTGCGACTGAAATTTTCTGGCTTCCGTGAAACTGATCCGTTTTCCGTTCAGGAAGACCACCACAAAAGCATCTTTATATCCTTTTCCTCTCAGCACATTACGGTATTTAACAGCTTCTGAAACAGTGGAAAAATGACCTGCCGTATATTTAAAATACCTGGCCGATTTGTAATAAGAAACCTCGGCAACCCCTTTAAACCTTTTTCCTGTATTGCGAATTTCAGAGGAAGAGGCATAAAACTGAACCCTGTATTCAAGCTTCTGTGGTGCACCACTACTTTGAACAGCGGGTTTAACGTTATTCTCCCGTTCAAAATTAGTCTTGAACTTTTTAAACGCCAGATAAATTGAATAGGCCAGCTGCGACTGTCCTTTATTGGACAACAAATAAGCTTCTTCTTTTGGATTGGTCAGGAAACCCAGTTCCACCAGCACACTGGGCATGGTGGTTTGCCAGAGCACCAAAAAACCGGCCTGGTACACCCCTCTTGCTTTTCGGTGAGCATAGGATTTAAATTCACTTTCAATATCGTGGGCCAACTGTAAACTTTGCTTCAGGTGGAGGTTTTGAAACAATGACAAATTAATATACGACTGGGGGGAATTCAAATCGAAACCTCCGTAACGTTCCTTGGCATTGTCTTCATACATGATCGCCTCATTTTCCTTTTGAGCCACCATCAAATTGTCTTTAGTTTTATACAAACCGATCACGTAGGATTCGGCCCCATAGGCCCGGGTACTGGGATTCGAATTACAGTGGATGGAAATAAACACATCGGCATGGTGATCGTTGGCAATTTCAGCCCGCTTGTATAAAGGAATAAACACATCGGTTTTGCGGGTGTAAATCACCTTCACATCTTTCAGATTCTCACTGATATAATGCCCCAGTTTCAGTGCCACTTTTAGCGTAATGTCTTTTTCGTGGGAATGTTTTCCGGAAGCTCCCGGATCTTTCCCACCGTGTCCGGCATCGATAACAATGGTAGATATTTTGGAACCTTTTTGTGCCAGCGAAACCGTTGGAAACAGGAAACTAAAGACAAAAATGAAAAGGCCTATTTTACGAAAGCGACATTTAAAGAATGGAACTATATTTGCAAGCATTAACATCAGCACTCAGATTATTAACAAAAGTAAAAGAAAGATTTTGTTGAAACCGGGACTTTCCTTGAAATTATTAACATTGCTTTGGTTATTACAGTTTGGGGTGAGCCCTGCTTTTTCCCAGCCTGAGAATAACCCTATTTCTGGTTCTATCCGGTACAATACTGACACACTGCTGGTTTCAGATACAGTAAAAAAACCTGCAGCCCAGGCTGATACAACTCAAAAACCCATCGACCTCGAACACGATCTGATCCGGCATGCCAAAGATTCCATAGTTCAGGATCTGAAAAATAAAATGGTCTACCTGTATGGCGACGCGGATATAACCTACGGAGATATCAACATCAAAGCAGCCTATATTTCGGTTGATTTCAACAACAATACCCTCTTTGCCAAAGGAGTGAAAGATTCTACCGGGAAAGTTGTGGGCATCCCGGTTTTCAAACAGGGAGATCAGTCTTTTAAATCCAAAACACTGCAATACGACTTCACATCCAAAAAGGGGATCATCACAGATGTGCGCACCGAACAAGGGGAAGGGTTCCTGGAAGGGAATACTGTAAAACGAATGCCCGACAACAGCATCAACATTAAAGGAGGGTATTATACTACCTGCGATAATTCGCCCCCCGATTATGAATTCAGATTTGGAAAAGCCCGGGTAATTCCCAACAAACTGATCGTAACGGGTCCTGTTTATATGCAAATCGAAGGAATACCCCTGCCGCTGGCCTTGCCCTTTGGCATTTTTCCCAACAACCCAACAAGGAAATCAGGACTCATTATGCCCACTTTCGGGGAATCAGCCAAACTGGGCTTTTACCTCCAGGGAGGAGGTTACTTTTGGTATATTAACGACCACCTGACATTGAAAGTGACGGGAGATGTGTATACCGGAGGAAGCTGGAAAGTAGCTCCGGTATTGACCTACAAAAAAAGATACAAATACAGCGGGGCCCTTTCGCTGGGTATTGCACGGAACATCATCAGCACCAAAGACTCACCCGATTACAGCAACACCCGATCCTTTAACATTAACTGGACCTACAGTCAGGATACAAAAGCCCATCCCAACAGCTCGTTTTCAGCCAATGTAAACATCATGAGCTCTCAAAACTACGTGAAATACAACACGGTCTCCATGGACCAGTACTTGTCCAACCAGTTCAACTCCAGTATTTCCTATCAGAAAAGCTGGGCCGGAAAATATTTTCTGACGGTCGGGGCCACCCATTCGCAAAATATCAATCAGCACATTGTTTCTATTACTTTACCCAATGTTACTTTTTCAGTCAACACTTTTTACCCGTTCCAGAATAAAAACAATCCGGGTTCCGGAGGTCCGTTAAGCAAGCTGAGTGTAGGGTACAATCTTCAAATGTCCAACTCTGTTACAGCAACCGATTCAACCTTCTTTATGCCTGATACGCTGCGTCGCTACATGCGAAACGGTATTATTCAATCCATTCCCATCAGCATCCCCATCAAAGTGCTTAAATACTTTACACTGAGCAGCTCCCTCAACATCACCGACAGAATCTATGCTCAAAGCATCAGAAAAAACTGGATTACTGACTCGGTGTCACAGGACGGGCTGACCAATTACGGCCACGTAAAAACAGATACCGTTATGGGATTTAACAACCTGATTGATTACAGTATCAGCACGTCTCTCAGTACCAAATTGTACGGAATGGTTCAGTTTAAAAAGGGTCCGGTTCGTGCCATTCGCCATGTAATCACACCATCGGTGGGGTTTTCTTACGTGCCTAATTTCGGTGACTCCAAGTGGGGGTACACCGGGCAATATACCGATGGAGCTGGATTTGTACACACCTATTCGCGTTTTGAGGGGGCTTTATACGGAGCACCTCCCATGCAAAAATCGGGGAGTGTCAATTTTTCCATATCCAACAATTTGCAAATCAAAGTGCCGTCAAAAAAAGATACAGTCACCGGGTTAAAAACGGTTCCCTTGATCGAAAACTTTACTGTTTCCGGTAATTACAATCTGGCCAAAGACTCGGTTCGCATGTCGAACATTTACCTCTCGGGAAGAACCACTTTATGGAAAGGGCTCAACATACAGTACAACGGGTTGCTGGATATTTACGCGGTTGATTCGGCCGGTCGTGACATCAATAAAACCGAATGGGAAATCAACAGAAAACTATTCCGAATGCCCAGTTCCACCTGGAATCTGAGTTTTAATTTCTCGTTGAGCGAAAAAGATTTTCAAAAAAAGAAAAAAGGACAAGAGTCAAAACAACAGGAAACCGGAGGAATGGAAGGTCAGAAAGACCCGCTACAGGGTGAACAAACAATGATGGGTGGCGAACTGGGAAGCAACAACGAGGTCAACTGGAAGATTCCCTGGTCGGTAAATTTTTCCTACAATTTCACTTATACCAACACAAAAAGTTATCTGGACCAGACCGTGTTGGCCAACAAAAGACTGATTCAAACCCTGCAGTTTGGCGGGCAGATCAGCATCACCCCAAAATGGAAGGTCAGCGCAACTTCAGGTTGGGATTTCACCAACAATCAGCTTTCGTTCACTCAAATGCAGATTGCCCGCGACCTGCATTGCTGGAAAATGTCGTTTTCATGGATTCCGCTCGGCCCGAGAAAAAGCTGGAACTTCACCTTACAACTCAAGGCTCAGTTGCTGAAAGACCTGAAACTGACCAAAACGAAAGACTTTAGAGACAATTATTGATGACTCGTTTATACGGATTAGCGAAAACTGCCGTTACTATTACTGCAAAAGGAATTTTTTTACTTTAGCTTATTAAATTTTATCATCTTTGGTGCCACTGCAGCGGAAAAAATATGTACTCTTTTTATGGGGATTGATGATGAGTTCGGTTGTCTTCGGACAACAGGCTCCGCAGTTTACCCAGTACACCCATTCCTTTATGTTCATCAATGCGGGTTTTGCCGGCATTGATCAGCAGGGCATTTGTGTCTCCGGAATTGCCCGGCAGCAATGGGTGGGTTTTACCGATCAAAACGGAAATAAGATCGCTCCTCAGGATTTCCTGATCAACATCAGCGCCCCTGTTCCGTTTTTAAAAGGTGGACTGGGTGCTTCCATCATTCAGGATAAACTGGGCTTCGAATCCAACATTGGCCTGCAACTGGCTTATTCCTTTCACTACGAACTAAGTTCGGGAACACTGGGAATCGGCCTGGGTTTGAATCTGACCAACCGAAGCATCGATTTCTCGAAATTTGATCCCGTAGATCCCAACGACCCGAGTCTGCTCAAATCAAAACAGGGGGACATGCTGATGGATGGCAATCTGGGATTGTATTTCCGGTCGAACCGGAATTTTTATGCCGGGTTATCCGTCACCAACCTGTTTGAAAGTGCCGGAAAAAATCTGAGTACTTCTTCGGGAGTGATCCGGTTTCATACCGATCGCACCTTTTATTTGGTGGCCGGTTACAAAACCAGGCTTCCCAATCACCCCAATATGACCCTGGCTCCATCCTTGCTTATTCAGTCTGACATTGCTTCTACACAATATAACCTCTCGACTGTCGTTACATACAAAAACAAGTTCTGGGGCGGTTTAAACTATCGTTTTCAGGAATCGGTAGGGTTTCTTGTAGGGTTCAAAATAGATGGAATTAGTGTGGGATACTCTTACGACCTGCCCCTGTTGCCGGTGGGACTGGCAGGAAGTCATGAAATAAGCATCAGTTATTGCTTCAAAATAAAAACAGAAAAAATAAACACACGATACAAAAATACCCGTTATTTATAGCGGGAAAAGAGTGTCAAAAGATTTTTAAATTTGCAACATATAACGAAAAATGAACACAACATACAATCCTGAAACATCACCACAAAAAAGCTGATTTTTAAGTAAAATTTTCTGATTTTTCAGAAATGAGGATTTAATAATTAAACCTTTGAGTATGTTTGTATCTCATTTCGTAAGTAGTAATCAATGAAACAGATTTATCCGGAACAGGAACCGGTTAAATGAAAAAGGGCGGTTATCTACTCTTTTGAAAATAAAAACAGGAACAGATGAAACGAAGTGGATTGATCTATTTATTCGCGCTGATCTTTCTGGCCAGTTGTAGTAATTCGGGCACCGGAGAACTCGTTGGAACCCGGAAAAGCAACAAGCCATTTTATCAACCCGATCCTTACGGAATGGTATTTATTCCCCAGGGAAGTTTTACCATGGGAGCCGGTACTGAAGATATTACAAGCAGTCATTTGATACAACCCAAAACCGTATCCGTTTCTGCCTTCTTTATGGATCAGACGGAAATTACCAACGACGAATACCGTCAGTTTGTTGACTGGGTGAAAGATTCCATTGCCCGCACATTGCTGGGAGCCGTTCGTCCGCAACAATACCTTATTGAACGCAACGCAAAAACAGGTGAAGTATACGATCCACCGCATTTGAACTGGAAAACCAAAATCGACTGGAACAGCAAGGATCAGGATATAAGAGATGCTCTGGAAGCGATGTATTTACCTGAAAACGAACGTTATTTCAGAAGAAAAGAAATCGACAGCCGCAAACTCATGTATACCTATTACTGGGTCGACCTGCACGCTGCTGCCCGCAAAGATTTCTCTCATCCGGGCGATGCAAAATATGCCAGCTTCGCCGATCGTTCCCAGGGAATGCGCGACCGCTCGGTGTTTGTACACAACGAAACCATTAACGTATATCCCGACACCCTGTGTTGGATTGCCGACTATACTTATTCGTTCAACGATCCGCTGACCGAAAAATATTTCTGGCATCCGGCTTACGATCATTACCCGGTGGTAGGTGTTAACTGGAAACAGGCCCGTGCTTTCTGCGTTTGGCGTACCGAATTGCTGAACAACGCCATCCGTAAGAAAAAAGGAGGCGTCGAACTGTCTGAATTCCGTTTGCCAACAGAAGCCGAATGGGAATGGGCTGCCAGTGGTGGCAACAACCTGAATCCTTACCCCTGGGGCGGACCTTCAACCCGAAACGCCAAAGGCTGTTTCCTGGCCAACTTCAAACCCCTTCGGGGCAATTATGTGGCCGACGGAGGTTTGAGGACTGTAGTGGTAGGACACTACCCACCCAACGATTTCGATTTGTATGACATGGCAGGCAACGTAGCCGAATGGACCAACAGTGCCTACGACCCGGCTTCCTATAACGTAACCTGGGACATGAACCCCAATTATACGTACAATGCCAAAGACAGCGATCCGCCGGCTATGAAGCGGAAAGTAATAAAAGGCGGTTCATGGAAAGACATCGCTTATTATTTGAGGATCACCACCCGTTCTTATGAATATCAGGACACAGCTAAATCCTATATCGGTTTCCGTTGTATCCAGCCGTATCTGGGACGGAATAAAGGTGATAACCCCAACAGGGCCTCAAGAGTATATCATTAATCTTTAATTGAAAACAAAAATTTAAATTTCATTCATTATGGCATTTTTCGATTTTACCCGCACAAGGAACTACAGAAATGTAATGGCCAAAGTATACGGTATCGGTGCAACTATTGTGCTCATTGGTGCCTTGTTTAAAATCAACCATTATATGGGTGCCGACCTGGCGCTGGCCGTTGGTTTGGGAACCGAAGCTGTCGTGTTCTTTTTGTCATCCTTTGAACCGCCACATGTGGACCCCGACTGGAGTTTGGTTTATCCCGAACTGGGCGGCATGTACCACACAGTAGAAGGAGAGAAAGCCCCTTCCAAAAAAACTTCCGTACAGGAGTTGGATGATATGTTCAAAAAAGCCAACATTGAACAGGAAGTCATCGATCAACTGGGTAAAGGAATGCAAAAGCTTTCACAGACCGCCGTACAATTGTCCGATGTAACGGAAACTGCCGGAGCATCCAAAGAATTCTCAACTCAGCTCAGAAATGCGGCTCAATCTGCCGGAACTTTGGGTGAAGCCATTGAGAAAGACGCTCAGTCGTTGGAAAAACACGGTCAGAGCATGCAATCCATGAATGAAAATACACAGGTGCTCAACAATGCCTATGTTCAGGCAGCAGATGCCCTGAAAAGTAACATGGATTCCAGCGAAGAATTTGCCGGCAGTGTTCAGCAGGCCATTCATTCAGCCAAAAACATGGCCGATAGCTACCACAAATCTGCCGAGGCATTGGCCAAATCTGTAGAAACCTTTGATTTCACCAGCAACGAAAGCGAAGTGTACAACAATCAATTGCGCAAAGTCACTGAAAATCTTTCTGCACTCAACGCCCTTTACGAAGTGCAGTTGAAAGATTCCGATTCAGTGATGGAAAGCTCCTCCAAAATGAAAGAAACGGTAGATCAGTTATATCAAAGCCTGCAAAAATCAACAAACCTTTCCGGCGACTTCGCCAATGAAATGGAAGCCCTGACCAAACAAATGGGAAGATTGAATACCGTATACGGTAACATGCTGACCGCAATGAATGTTCAGTCTTAATTCAGAAACTGGAACTGCTATTTCCTACTAACTAAAGAAGAATACATGTCAGGATATAAAGAGACACCGAGGC
The DNA here is from genome assembly GCA_016936355.1 of Bacteroidales bacterium. Taxonomy (GTDB): domain Bacteria; phylum Bacteroidota; class Bacteroidia; order Bacteroidales; family F082; genus Sulfidibacterium. The sequence continues at coordinate 21,231 of JAFGYB010000060.1, forward strand.
AGAAAATGATTGCGATGATGTATTTGGTACTTTATGCCTTATTGGCATTGAATGTATCCAAAGAAGTATTGAATGCCTTTCTGGTGGTGAATCAAAGCATGGTAAGTACCAACGAAAGTTTGAGCGCAAAAATTGCAACTACGTACGACCGCTTTGAACAACAAAACAGTTTACAACCCGAAAAAGTAGGTCCCTTCTGGGAAAGTGCCAAACGGGTAAGGGCTCATACGGATAGCCTGTTGAATTACCTCGACCACATCAAGCTGAGGCTTGTGGAGGTCAGTCAACAGGAAGATTCAGCCAGTGTAATGGCAAAATATTATCGCGACACCTTGGTTCCTGCTCCTTACGGGGAAGGTCAGATGATCACTAAAAAGATACTGGACCTGTCCATTGTACCCAATAAAAACCGGTACAATAACCCGACAGAATACATGATTGGAAATGAACAGTTAAAAAATGGAGAAGCCTACAAATTAAGTAAACGGATGGCCGCATACCGGGATACAATCCTGAATATTATGGGCTTGCCGGACACTTCCACTAAAGTAGGGCTGATTACTAATTACCTGGGCAAACAAAAAATTATTTACCGGAATGCAGACGGTCAAAAACAGGATTGGGAAATGCACAATTTCTATTACACCATTCTGGCCGCCGACATCACACTCATCAACAAAATTATCTCTGAAGCCAAAGGAGCAGAATTTGATGCACTAAATCATCTGTATAGTTCGGTAACTGAAAAAGATTACAAATTCAGCAACATTAAACCCATCGTTATTCCGAGAAGCACATACATACTGGAAGGGAATAACTACGAAGCCGAAGTGATGGCCGCAGCCTATGATACCAAAACAAATCCCAACGTAAGGATTCTGGCCGGCACCGAAAATATTACGGATAAAAACATCAACCGTACCCAACTGATTCAGGGTAAAGGCGGAATTGTAAAACTTAAATTCCCTGCCGGAAGACCCGGAGAACACAAGTATAGCGGCACGATTGAAATGGTGAACCCGAGTACAAACGAAAAAACAAAATATCCTTTCTCTTTCAACTACCTTGTGGCTCCTCCTTCACTAACGGTGGCTCCCCTAAAAATGAATGTATTTTACATCGGAGTGGAAAACCCGGTATCCATCACGGCTCCCGGATTTGCTGATGATCAAATCAGACCGTCCATATCCGGTGGAGAATTGTACAGAAAAGATGGCAACTGGATGGTAAAAATTGACAAACCGATTCCCGGAAATAAGGTATATGTATCGGCAACTGCCAATGTTGATGGAAGAACAGTGGTGCTCGGAAGAAGCTTGTTCAGAGTAAAACGGGTACCCGATCCCGAGGCTCAGATTGCCGGACAAACCAATGGGCTTATCGACAGGAATACCTTTCTTGCCGCCGGAGCCATTATTCCCAACATGAAGGATTTTGAGTTTGACCTGTATTTTGTGGTCACTTCATATACATTTGCTACCATCATCAACGGCGACTGGATTCCGCAGAACGTAAACGGCAACCGCTTTACGCCCGAGGTCCTCAAACTCATCCGGAATGCCCGTCCCGGCCAGAAGTTCTTCTTTGAAAACATTCAAGCCAAAGGCCCTGATGGAACCATCAGAAGCCTGAACCCCATCACATTGGAAATAAAATAATAATTGGTCATGAAAAAAATAACGCTGTACACATTACTACTCCTGCTGGTCACCGGCCCGTTGACGGTCTCTGCTCAGATCACAGCTAATGCGGTTCAGGATGGTTTATATCCCAACGATCAGGGAACCATCAATGTAACCCCCATGCCCTTGCCCAGTGTACGGAAAGCAGACATTATGTGGTCCAAAAGAATCTGGCGCGAAATTGACTTCCGCCAGAAAATGAACCAGAAATTTTACTTCCCCATCCATCCGCATCAAAACTGGAAATCATTCATTACGGTGATTATGGATGCGTTGAAACAGGGAAAGATTACGGCTTACGATATTTCGGCTACCGACGAGTTGCTGGTTCCCATCACCTATCAGGAAATCATCAACCGCCAGACGGATACCATTCACCGGACCATGAAACGTCCCTATCCGCCCTACGACGAATACGACACCACCATTGTTACCCAGTTCGACCCCACGAAAGTCATGCGCCTCCGTGTGAAAGAAGACTGGTATTTCGACAAACAACGTTCTCAAATGCTGGTACGTATTGAGGCCCTTTGCCCGGTGATAATGACCGTCCACGACGGACAGGAAGTTCCTACCCCTTTGTTCTGGATTTCTTATCCCCAGGCCCGGAAAGTGCTGGCCAGAGCCCTGTCGTTCAACCCCGAGAATTCGGCCATGCGCCTGAGTTTCGATGATATTTTCATCAAACGTCTCTTCGAAAGTTACATTTACAAAGAACAAAATCAGTACGACCGGCGTATTTCGCAATATGCCAGCGGGGTAAATGCCCTGCTCGAATCCAAACGAATACAACAGGAAATGTTCGACTACGAACAATTCCTCTGGCAATATTAATCATTGTAAAAAGTCCAAAAAGGCTGTCGTTACCGACAGCCTTTTTTGTTGTCTGAAAAATTCGCTTTGTTTCTTACATTTGTATCAGCATGCACGATATTTTTAAAATACCGCTTACTTATCTGAAAGGTGTAGGTCCGCGTAAAGCAGAGCTGCTCCAGAAAGAGTTTCAGCTTTTCTCTTACGGTGATTTGCTGTACCACTTTCCCTTTCGGTATGTGGACAAAAGCAGGATTTATAAAATTAATGAAGTTAATAACGATGCCGCTTATTTTCTTCTGAAAGGAACCATCACCGATATGAATGTAGTGGGTGACAAGCGTGCAAAATACATTACTGCCAACCTGAACGATGAAACCGGTTCCATTCAACTGGCATGGTTTAAAGGCTTACAATGGGTAAAAAACCGGTTTGAACCGGGAAAGGAATATTTGATTTTCGGGAAACCTTCTGTTTTTAAAAACTATTTCAATCTGGTTCATCCCGAAATAGAAGATTACGATCCAGAGCAAAAAAATGTGGCCGGGAACCGGCTGGAAGGCATTTACCGAACCACCGAAAAACTCAAAAACTCAGGTCTTGGAACCCGTGGTTTCAGCAAAATTATCCATCAACTTTTAAGTCAGACGGCACAGGACATTCAGGAAAATTTACCTGAATACTTCATCAAAGAGCATCACCTCATAACCCATCGTGACGCACTCATCAACATCCATTTTCCCAAAAATCCTGGGGTAATCAAA
>JAFGYB010000061.1 GCA_016936355.1 Bacteroidales bacterium
CCGATATCAGTAATCTGATTGATGAGTATCTGAAACGGACGGGGGAGTAAAACAAAAATTACCGGCGCATCTTTGCCTGGTTGCCCCTGGTTGCCTTAGGCATGAAACTACACTCAGCAAGAAGGGTTTTTCATTTTTGATAATATCCAGTAGAGTATTGGCAAAGCCGAGAATGGCGGAGGTATTTTGTCCCTTGGAGTTGATTTGCGGATTGCGGCTCATGGCAAAAAAGGCGCGGTAAATAAGCGCCATGGCATCCAGCAGGAATAGTTTCTTTTGTTCGGGCATGATTTGTTCATTAAATAGAATAACAAAAATAACAAAATGCGACAGGTGATAAGAAAACGAGGTTAAAATGTAGCTGGACTAATGAACATTAATCATCGTTTGTATTTTTTTTTTTTTTTCATATTTTTGAATACGTAACTAAAAATTAACCCTTTGAATCTATTTTGTTTCCTGAATACATAGACTTCAAACATAAATTAACAATCATGAAAAAAACAATCCTTTTATTCAGTATTCTGTGGCTGCCTTTTCTGGCTTCAGCGCAATGGTCGGTACAAATCACGGCCGGTGGCGGATCTGCCGCTGAATCGGCTGTTGCCGTAAAACAAGTGATTTATTCCCGTGCAGAAACCAAGCAGGAAACAACTTCAGATTTTGGATATTCTTTTCAGGGAGGAATCGATGTTCAGTATTTTATAAATTCTAAAATAGGTTTTGGTACAGGCTTAGGTTACCGGTACAGTAAATCCCGTGTTTTAACTGTTCTTTCACCATCAGGAGAAAAAAACTGGCATGCTGAATCCATTAAAATTCCATTTGTTTTTTTATGGTCCCCGGGTGAATCTCATCGGTCTGTTTTTAATGTTGGAATGGCAACTCATTTCAATTTGATGCGTTACGACATTGCCTCAAGTGTAGAAACCAATAATCAGAATCCTGTTTTTACCAGTGCTCAGTTGGGGTATGCTTACAAACTGGGAGAACGTTTTCAGGTAGGTATTTTGCTGGATAGGGACATCAGTTGGTACTCCAGAACAACTAACTATCTTTCAGAGACGACACTTTTTTACGACCGTTATTTTTCTTCGCTGCAGCTTACTTTAAGTTATCGTTTGTTTGGGAGCAGTAAGAGTAAAAAATAGATTTTTTCAACCCCGGAACCAGCGCAAGTCTTGGAGTTGGTCTGTGTAAAGTTGACTTGTGCCATGCAAGTCCAAGTCGGCTGCCTGCATGGCTTCGTCAAGACTTGAACTGGCAAGAGGATTATCAGAAGTTTGGCAGGATAATGGTTTTATGAAATCCTCGCCCAGATTGTCTTTCCTTTGAACCGTTCGCTCATTTCCTTTCGGAACGCCAGGTTTTTTTCATCTCTCAGGTTGGGGTCTTCGTTTAGAATTTGTGTAGCCAGTCGCCGGCTTTTGGTGATGAGGTCGCCGTCTTTGGCCAGGTTGGCAATGTGGAAGTCAAACATCCCCGACTGGCGTGTTCCCTGGATGTCGCCTGGTCCGCGAAGCTGAAGGTCGGCTTCGGCAATCTCAAAACCGTCGCTGGTGCGCACCATGGTTTCCATGCGTTTGCGGCCTTCGGCTGAAACTTTGTCGCCCGACATCAATATGCACCACGACTGGCTGGCGCCCCGGCCCACACGTCCGCGTAACTGGTGCAATTGCGATAAGCCAAACCGTTCCGCGTTTTCAATCACCATCACCGAAGCGTTGGGAACATCCACGCCTACTTCAATAACAGTAGTAGAAATCATGATATGCGTCATGTGTTTTTTGAACCGGTCCATTTCATATTCTTTATCTTCTGCCGACATTCGTCCGTGTACTACACTGAGCTGATATTCGGGTTCGGGAAAATCGCGGCGCATGTTTTCGATGCCGTCCATCAGGTTTTTTAAATCCAGTTTTTCCGATTCACGGATCAACGGATACACCACATAAACCTGCCTTCCTTCTTTAATTTGTTTCCGCATGAAAGAAAGTACCTGCAATCTTTTGGATTCAAAAAAATGGAGGGTTTTGATGGGCTTCCTTCCGGGTGGCATTTCATCGATAACAGAAACATCAAGGTTACCGTAAAACGTCATGGCCAGCGTGCGGGGAATAGGGGTAGCTGTCATTACCAGAATATGCGGAGGAATGGTGTTCTTTTTCCACAACCGGGCTCTTTGTTCCACCCCAAAACGATGTTGTTCATCAATCACTACCAAACCCAGATTATCAAACTGAACGGTGTCTTCAATTAATGCATGGGTTCCCACCAGGATATGCAGTTCTTTGTTTTGTAAATCCTCATGGATTTCTTTGCGCAAATTCTTTTTGGTTGAACCCGTGAGCAAAGAGACTTTCACATCCATGTTTTGGAGGAATTTTCTCAACGAATGGTAGTGCTGGGTAGCCAGAATTTCTGTGGGAGCCATCATGGCGGCCTGATAACCGTTGTCGATGGCAATGAGCATATTCATGAGTGCGACCAGGGTTTTTCCGCTTCCCACATCACCTTGCAGCAAGCGGTTCATTTGTTTACCGCTGCCCATATCGGTTCTGATTTCACGAATTACCCGCTTTTGTGCCCCGGTCAGTTCAAAGGGGAGGTGCTTTTCATAAAATTCGTGGAACACATCACCTACTTTTTCGAAAACATGTCCTTTCACCTTGTCG
>JAFGYB010000062.1 GCA_016936355.1 Bacteroidales bacterium
CCGATATCAGTAATCTGATTGATGAGTATCTGAAACGGACGGGGGAGTAAAACAAAAATTACCGGCGCATCTTTGCCTGGTTGCCCCCTGGTTGCCTTAGGCATGAAACTACACTCAGCAAGAAGGGTTTTTCGTTTTTGATAATATCCAGTAGAGTATTGGCGAAGCCGAGAATGGCTGATGTATTTTGTCCCTTGGAGTTGATTTGCGGGTTGCGGCTCATGGCAAAGAAAGCACGGTAAATAAGCGCCATGGCATCCAGCAGGAATAGTTTCTTTTGTTCGGGCATGATTTGTATGTTAATTTGATGAACAAAGGTAAGAAAATGCAGGGTGGTATGAAAAACTCAAAATGAAAACATTACCAGGCATGACAGTCAGTTATTTAGAACGTATTCAAATTTTAAGAGTTTCTTTTTTTATAACTTTGCTATAAACCAGAATGAAATCTCTTGAAGCCAATTAGTTTACCACAGTATTATAAATCAATAATGATGAAAAAATTTCTAACAGTTTCTGTATTATTAATCATTTTAATCGGAAACAAAGCATATTCTCAAGTTGGGGTTGTTTATTACAGCTCCAATGTAGTGGCAGTTAATATGCCGATATTAAAAATGAATGAAAACTCAATTGCGGGAGAGTTAAAAGTATTTTCAAATCGGCAGTTTAAAGATGTAGCTACAGAATTAGATCTATTCTACAGATTTAAGGAAATGAAATATCATCGGTTTTCTGTTGGGTTGGGATTTAAAACTGAATTTTTTACTGATGGAGGTAATGGAAATACATTTTTAGTTCCTGTTGCTTTGGAAGTATTTCCTTTGCAGAATTTCAAGAAGCTTTCATTTTTGTTTGAATTGGCTCCGGAAATTATTTTTGACAATCAAGCCAGGTTACGAAGTTTGATTGGTTTGAAATATTCTTTTGGGAAATAGTATTTTATAAGCATAATCGCTTTACTGGCGCGGATGTTTTGCGTGCCAATATAAGACGCTTTCGAAAACGGAACGTGTTGCCGACGCGCTTCAGAGTGAGACATTTAATACCCTTATCGAGAAAAGTTTTCGGAACGCTTACCTAAATTTTCGATACGTTTACCTAAAAATGCAGTACGACTACCTTTTTATTCGTTACGCTTACCTAAATATGCGATACGACTACCTTTTTATTCGTTACGCTTACCTAAATATGCGATACGACTACCTTATTCTGCAGTACGCTTACCTTTTTTACAGTTTGGTGAACCTTTTTTACGTTTAGGCGAACCTTTTTCAAGCTTTTTTACGGGAGGAATCCTTTTTTCTGAAAACTTAAACCTTCAAATGATGTTACACTACAATTTCGACAGAATCTTTAAAGTCCGGGGCATTGAGAAACCGTATACTTTCCTGTTCGTGCCGATATAACTTGCTTTGAAAAAAGGTTCAGGTCGACTGCCCACCATGCTTCGTGAAGACTTGAACCAACGGAGGGTTGTCCCTGGTAGGTTACGAAATCCTCGCCCAGATTGTTTTTCCTTTGAAGCGTTCGCTCATTTCTTTTCGGAACAAAAGATTTTTTTCAGCTTTCAGATTTGAATCGTCTTCCAGAATCTGAGTGGCCAGTCGTCGGCTTTTGGTAATGAGGTCGCCGTCTTTGGCCAGGTTGGCAATGTGGAAGTCAAACATCCCCGATTGTCGCGTTCCCTGGATGTCGCCCGGTCCGCGGAGTTGTAGGTCGGCTTCTGCAATTTCAAATCCGTCGCTGGTGCGCACCATGGTTTCCATGCGTTTGCGGCCTTCAGCGGAAACCTTGTCGCCCGACATTAATATACACCACGACTGGCTGGCGCCCCGGCCCACACGTCCGCGTAATTGATGCAACTGTGACAATCCGAATCTTTCAGCATTTTCGATCACCATCACCGAAGCATTGGGTACGTCCACACCCACTTCAATAACCGTTGTGGAAATCATAATATGCGTCATATGTTTTTTGAACCGGTCCATCTCATATTCCTTGTCCTCCGCAGTCATTCGGCCGTGCACCACGCTGAGCTGATATTCCGGTTCAGGGAAATCGCGACGCATGTTTTCGATGCCGTCCATCAGGTTTTTCAGATCCAGTTTTTCAGATTCACGGATCAGCGGATACACCACATAAACCTGTCGGCCTTCTTTGATTTGTTTCCGCATAAAAGAAAGTACCTGTAATCTTTTGGATTCGAAAAAGTGCATGGTTTTAATGGGTTTTCTTCCAGGCGGTAATTCATCAATGACAGAAACATCCAGATTGCCGTAAAATGTCATGGCCAGTGTGCGGGGAATTGGAGTGGCAGTCATGACCAGTATATGAGGAGGAATGGTGTTCTTTTTCCACAACCGGGCTCTTTGTTCCACCCCAAAACGATGTTGTTCGTCAATCACCACCAGTCCCAGATTATCAAACTGAACGGTGTCTTCTATTAAAGCATGGGTTCCTACCAGAATATGCAGTTCTTTGTTTTGTAAATCCTCATGGATTTCTTTGCGTAGATTCTTTTTGGTTGAACCCGTGAGCAAAGAGACTTTCACATCCATGTTTTGGAGGAATTTTCTCAGCGAATGGTAGTGCTGGGTAGCCAGAATTTCTGTGGGAGCCATCATGGCGGCCTGATAACCGTTGTCGATGGCAATGAGCATGATCATGAGGGCTACCAGTGTTTTCCCGCTGCCCACATCGCCCTGCAACAAGCGGTTCATCTGTTTACCGCTGCCAATGTCGGCCCGGATTTCACGAATTACTTTTTTCTGAGCACCGGTCAGTTCAAAGGGGAGGTGCTTTTCATAAAATTCGTGGAACACATCACCTACTTTTTCGAAAACATGTCCTTTCACCTTGTCG
>JAFGYB010000063.1 GCA_016936355.1 Bacteroidales bacterium
CAATTGTCGAAAACCAAACTGGGACCGTGTGGTTTGTATCGATCGATTGTATTTCGACAAAGACGGGCAATTAAAAATGGAAGGCCCAACCAGTACCCCGCAAAAAGTTGCCTGGTAATAACATCAGGGATTGGCCAGCTAATTCGTGATTTCGACCGCTGTCAGCAAGCGGATTCTACAGGATACCTAAGCGGATTTATCCAGCTAAATTTGATCAAAAGCATAAAAGTAGCAATCTAAAATAATTGAACCTGAAATGAATAGACGAACTAATCCTGTTGTAAACAGACTCGGTATCTTAATGCTGATATTTCTGTTTTCTGTTTCCCTAACATCCTGCAATTCTACAAAGCCTGCCGAGCCAGGGCTAATAAAAAAGGCACTTCCGGTATGGGCCCAAGGCCGCGAAGCTGAAATGAACCTGAATCTTGGTTTTCACGGAATTTTTAGAGCCGAAAAGGGACAGGATGTAAAACTGAAAATTACCGGTTCAACGCTTTATCGTGTTTTCCTGAACGGAGAATACCTGGGCTATGGCCCGGCACGTACAGCTCAGGGCTTTTTTCGTGTGGATGAATACCAACTGAGCAACCGCCTGAAGCCGGGAACGAACGTCGTGGCAGTTGAAGTGGCTGGGTACAATGTAAATTCGTATTACACCATCGATCAGCCTTCGTTTTTGCAAGCCGAGGTGGTGGCCGGCGACGATGTTTTGCTGGCAACCGGAGAAGAACCCGGATTTAGCGCTTTCGAGTTAAAAGAACGGTTGCAAAAAGCTGAGCGTTACAGTTTTCAGCGGCCTTTTACCGAATATTATCGTTTAAACGAAAATGCGCATGCCTGGAGAAGTGCAGAAACAAAGCCAACAGAGAAATTGGAGTTGGCCGTACAACCCGAAGGAGAACTGCTTCCCCGTAATGTATTGCTTCCTGATTTTGCTGTAGTTCGCCCGCAAAAAATCTATTCTACAGGAACGCTCAGGAAAATAATTCCGGCGAATTACAGAAAAGACCGTGCGCTTACCGGCATCAGTCCCATTTTCAAAGGCTACCCGGAAAACGAACTGGAAACCGTTCCTTCGCTTTGGCTACAGGAAATTGAGACTGATGCGCAGGAAATCGTAGAAGAAAAGTATCATACACCTTTTGTCGTTACCGCGAATTCGTTCATAACCTGCGATCTGGGGACTAACCTTTCCGGATTTATCGGAGCTAAAGTGAGCTGTTCAGAACCGTCAAAGCTGGTTTTTATTTTTGATGAAACACTTACAGAAGCCGATGTGCAACCCAAAAAACGCATGGCGGATGTCAACAATTATGTGGTATACGAACTGCAACCGGGAAAATATGATTTGGAGTCGTTCGAAAGTTATACCTTAAAATTTTTGAAGATAATGGTGTTGGAAGGCGAGTGTACGTTGGAAGATGTTCACCTTCGGGAATATGCATATCCTGAACACCCGCTGGCTGATTTTGACTGTGACAACGATAAGTTAAATGCCATTTACAAAGCTGCGGAGCAAACATTCCGTCAAAATTCGGTGGATATTTTCATGGACTGCCCTTCGCGTGAACGGGCCGGCTGGCTTTGCGACAGCTATTTTACCGCCATTATGGAAAAGGATTTCACCGGAAAGTCGGCAATCGCACATAATTATTACGAGAATTTTGCATTGCCCGATAGCTTTGCCTTTCTGCCCGATGGAATGCTGCCCATGTGTTTTCCGGCCGATCATAACGATAAGGTTTTTATTCCCAACTGGGCCATGTGGTTCATTGTGCAGATTGAAGATTATGCCAGCCGTGGTGGTGATCCGGAACTGATTGCGAAACTGGAGCCGCGTGTTGCCAAATTGCTCGATTATTTTGTCCCCTTTGAAAACGAGGACGGGCTGCTTGAAAAACTGGAAAGCTGGATTTTTGTGGAATGGTCGAAAGCCAACAGTTTTGTGCAGGATGTAAATTACCCAACAAATATGCTTTACAGTGCTGCGCTTGAAAAAGCCGGGAAATTGTATCAAAATAAAACATGGACAGAAAAAGCGGAGAAAGTAAAACAAACCATTCTGAAACAGTCGTTTAACGGAAGTTTCTTTGTGGACAACGCCGTTAGGGAAGCAGATGGAAAACTTCAGGTGACCAATAATACCACGGAGGCATGTCAGTATTATGCTTTCTTCTTTAATGTGGCCACACCGGAAACGCATCCTGAATTGTGGAAAAAACTGACCTCTGCTTTTGGTCCCAAACGCGACGATAAAGTAACTTACCCCGATGTTTTCCGTGCCAACGCTTTTATCGGCAACTATCTTCGGATGGACATCCTGTCGCGTTACGGTTTGCAAAAACAAATGCTGGGCGAAATTCAGGATTACTTCTACTACATGGCAGAACAAACAGGGACACTCTGGGAAAATGTGGGAGCCTATGCAAGTTGTGATCATGGATTTGCTTCATTTTTGGGGCATGTTTTATACCGCGACGTATTAGGAATAAGTTCCGTGGATTACCTGAAAAAAGAAGTAAGCATTCGTTTCTCCGATCTCGATTTGAACAGATGCAGTGGAGTATTACCGCTGGAAGACGATACCATTGAGTTAAAGTGGGAACGTTCCGGCAATCAGCTGAATTATTCGTTGAAAGTGCCTGCAGGTTTCAAAGTCAACATTGAAAACCTGAGTTCGCTGGAGTTAAATAAAGTAAGCTAAACTCAAAAAAATGAATCAAATTCGATGTGTTGTTCTGCTGATTTCAGCTGCATTGTTGCAGCCTTTGTTTGGCAGCTCGCAAAATAGAATCCAGAAAATTCCGGATAAACTGGTGGTTCTGACGTTTGATGATGCGTCGATCAGTCAGTACAGTTTTGTGGCACCCCTGTTAAAAAAGCATGGTTTTGGAGCTACTTTTTTTGTTTGTGAGTTCCCACCCAACTTCAATGACAATACAAAATATATGAGCTGGAAACAGATGAAATTGCTCAACGATATGGGATTTGAAATTGCCAATCATACCCGAACACATCCGGCAGTTGCAAATATTTCGAAAGAAGAGTTGCTTAAAGAGCTTGTTTACATCGAAGATAAATGCGATTCGATGGAAATTCATAAACCGGTTTCGTTTGCATATCCTGGCTACAGTTTGAGCAAAGCTGTGGTGAATGTTTTGACTGAAAAAGAATATCGTTTTGCAAGAGCCGGAGGGAATCGCGCCTACAATCCTGCAGCAGATCATCCTTTACTGATTCCAAGCTGGTCGATGGTAAACGACAACAAACCTCAAATTATGCAGGCTTTGGAGCAGGCAAAAGACGGTAAAGTTGTAGTACTCACCATTCACGGTGTTCCGGATATCGAACATCCGTGGGTGACAACATCTCCCGAATTATTTGAGGAATATGTTGAATACCTGGCTGATAACCAATATACCGTGATTGCCTTGCGTGATTTGAAAAAATATGTTCGTTTAAAGGATGCAATGCTTCTAAAACCCGATTTTGAAAAACCTTTGCGAAACTGATAATGCCCGTTTGATAAGTATCAAAAATTGTGTCATATTTATATAAAATATTGAACTCGAATCAAATAACCTAAATCTGATGAAAACCGTTTTATCTATCTTTATGGCTGTCATGTTATTTTCCTGCAGCCCGCAATCTGTCGATTTTGCACCCGAGAATCTGAAAAGTGAGTACCTCGAGAATCCGATCGGGATTGATACAAAAAATCCGCGATTTACATGGCAACTGCAGACCGATGAACCCGGGGTTTCGCAACAGGCTTACCAGGTTGTTGTAGGGACTGATTCTTTAGCTGTGATGGATGGTATGGGAGAGGCATGGTATTCGGCAGATATTCAGTCGGAAACCATCCCTGCAAAATATGCCGGCGAAGAACTGCTTCCTTTTACAAAGTATTTCTGGAAAGTAAAAGTTCAGCTTCAGAATGGTAGCTGGACCGCTTATTCAAAAGTTGCCAGTTTCGAAACCGGGATGATGGATCAGGCCAACTGGAAAGGTGACTGGATTTCAGATTCGTACGATTTCAATATAAAACCCGCTCCGTATTTCCGAAAAGAATTTAAAGTGGAAAAGAAAATCAAAGCAGCGCGTGCATACATTGCTGTTGCCGGTTTATACGAACTGTATTTAAACGGTAGCAAAGTGGGTAATCATCGTTTGGACCCGATGTACACACGTTTCGATCGCCGTACGCTATACGTAACTTACGATGTTACCAAAAGTATTTCTGAAGGGAAAAATGCGGTGGGAGTCATTCTCGGAAATGGCTGGTACAATCATCAGTCAACTGCCGTTTGGTATTTCGACGAAGCCCCGTGGCGCGCACGTCCGAAGTTTTGCATGGATCTAAAGATTCAGTATGAAGACGGAACGGAAGAAACGCTTTCCACCGATCAGGATTGGAAAACCTCACTATCGCCCGTTATTTTTAACAGCATTTACACGGCGGAACATTATGATGCGCGTTTGGAGCAAGCAGGTTGGAACAGGGCAGGTTTTGACGATTCAAAGTGGCGAGGTTCGATGAAAACCAATGCTCCGTCCAAAAATATTACCGCACAGGTTTTGCATCCGGTTCGGAATGTAACTGAGGTTCCGGCAAAGACAGTTACCAAGTTCAGCGATCGTAATTATGTGGTTGATTTTGGACGAAACATGGCAGGTGTGACAAAGCTTGAAATAAAAGGGACTGAGGGAACAGAACTTCGTCTGAAACACGGGGAACGCCTGTACGAAAACGGACATGTGGATATGTCGAACATTGATGTGCATTACCGGCCAACAGATGATTCGGATCCGTTTCAAACCGACATTGTAATTTTGAGTGGCAACGATGATGTGTTTATGCCGAAATTCAATTACAAAGGTTTTCAGTTTGTAGAAGTGACTTCAGACAAACCCATTGAGTTCGCTGAAAAGAATCTGACGGCTTATTTTATGCACAGCGATGTTCCTCCTGTGGGCGAAATTAATTCATCAAACGAAACGCTGAACAAAACATGGAAAGCGGCCAACTCTTCCTACTTGTCGAATTTGTTTGGTTACCCGACTGACTGTCCGCAGCGGGAGAAAAACGGCTGGACCGGCGATGCGCAGATCAACATTGAAACCGGTTTGTATAACTTCGATGCAATCACCGTTTATGAAAAATGGATGGCCGATCACCGCGATGAACAGCAACCCAACGGCGTACTTCCGGCAATTGTTCCGACCGACGGCTGGGGATATACCTGGGCAAACGGCCCCGACTGGACCAGCACCATTGCCATTATTCCGTGG
>JAFGYB010000014.1 GCA_016936355.1 Bacteroidales bacterium
AATAACTGCCCCAGGAAGAAGAATGTTGACTTACCCAGTATAGGTTTCCCAGTGTGGCAATCTGGTAAGGATCAGAAGATGTTCCGGTACCTGCAGGTACCGTTTGCCCGGGAAGGTAAGGATATCCGTTGTTAATTCCGCTTTGTATCCTCCATACGGGAATGGTGATGGTATTTTGATAGATTGTATTATCATTATGATCCGTATAATGAAGCGTCAAACCTTGAAATGGTCCACCAGAGACCGTAACCGTTGACTGACCAGGACTAACAATTACATTTTGTGAGTGTCCACTGGGATCACTGAGCGTAATGGTGCCAATCGTATTTTCTAAATACTTATACGTTATCTGGTTCCCGTTCGTGATTGCCGCCCCTCTGGTACCGGATATCGTGACTGAATTAAGATTACCAGGGAATGGTGAACTTGGTCCAACTGTTGCTGTGTTCGTCGTAAAATTCCATCCTGTATAAGTAGATTCTGTTTTCATTTCGGCGGTGGTTTTGCCTGTACCGCCCTGACTGGTACTGACACCCGTAGTCTGTATATCCCAGAATGAGTTGGTTACAACACCTGACGCTCCTTTTAGGGCGATTAGTCCACCAGTGCTACCGGTAGTGGAAATATTTATGGCCCCTGTGGCATAACAATTTGTTATTGTACCACCAGAACCTCCTGTCAACCCCCCTGCAAAATATTGACCCGTGCTTACCGAATTTATACTACAGGTTGAATAACAATTGGATACATTTCCATTACCTGTCTGGCCGGCAAGACCACCTATTGAAGTAGTATTTACTCCGGAAGTGGATGCCTCAGTAATCTTTCCTGTGGTATAGCAATTCCTTATTGTAGCCGAGCCGACTGCTAGCAACCCACCAACATTAGTCGTTCCACCGATATCTACATTTTCAAGCCCCAGATTTTCAATCACTGAGCCTGAACCTGTATGATCAAAGAAGCCTGCTTCACCAGTTGGAAGATTGATGAATAAACCCGATATAATATGGTCATTCCCATTATAGGTTCCTGTAAAGCTAATTGAATAGTTGCCAATGGGTGAAAAACCCGCGCCGCCATTCCAGTTTTTGGTAGCTGTCGCATCGATATCGGCCGTCTGGATAAAATCACTGCCCCAGGAAGAAGAATTTTGGGTCACCCAGTACAAATTGTCGAGGGTTGCAATTTGGTACGGATCTGAGGATGTTCCGGAACCTGCCGGCTTTGTAGCCGTTTGTGCCCAAAGGGATAAACCGGCCAGTAATCCTGCAACGGTAAACAGTATTTTTTTTATCATTTGTGGTGGTTTTATATTTAACTGGTTGTGTGAATGGTACAGCATCGGTCTGCTGATGAAAGGAGAGGGTGCGTTCAGGGTGGAGCGGCTCGGGCATTCATATCCACAAAAAGTAAAATAGTTTCATTCATAAAAACAGTACTCCTACTTTATTCAGTTGGGATCGTACTTTTTTAACTACTGATCTCAAGCCAAACAAACAAAATTGTATTCTACTGTTTCAAATGCTTTTTGTGGTTTCAATTGGGTTAGAGGGATAAACATACGAACATTTACCCGCTTTGTCAGGTCAATTTCTGAAGGTTTAACATTTTTTTAGACCTTCAGAAACATTCGTCAACGGTACCGTGAAGAAGTGTCAACAGGAAGTCGAATCGAAAACAACCAGACTTATCAATCTGATTTTTAGTACTTTTATTCAATCTCAATACATCGTAAGATTATGGAAAATCGTTCCGCAACCTTTCAGTGTAAATCCGATAGGAACACCCGCCTCAATCACTTTCGGAAACAGACCGGAAGAAGGCAGCCGATCAGGACTATTCGTGCCTGATTTTAAATTAATCCTCGGCGTAAATATCCTTAATCAGCTTTGGGTACCGGCTGTTGATGACTTTTCGTTTCAGTTTTAAGGTCGGTGAAAGTTCCCCCGTATCGGTACTCCAGGTATCGAATACCAGCCTGAATTCCTTGATCCGCTGCACATGGTCCAGCTGTTTGTTATATAAATCCACCTCCTGTTGATAGCGCTCAATAACCCGGGATTTTTCGACCAGTTCCTGATTGTCTCTGTATTTAACATGATGCAGGAAACACCATTTATGCAGGTATTCAAAGTCGGGAACAATCAGTGCTGAAGTAAACTTCCGGTTTTCGCCCAGCACCATGATCTGTTCAATGAACATGGATTCCTTCATGACGTTTTCCACCATTTGCGGAGCTACATATTTTCCTCCGGAGAGCTTGAAAATTTCTTTTTTACGATCGGTTATTTTCAAAATATTCATCTCATCCAGCTCACCAATATCTCCCGTATGAAACCACCCTTCTGCATCGATGGCTTCCCTGGTTTTTTCTTCGTCCTTATAATAGCCCAGCATAACATTATCTCCCTTCACCAGCACCTCTCCGTCCTCGGCGATTTTCACCTGTACTCCTTTGACCACCAGACCTACCGAACCAAAACGAACATAAGGGAACCGGGGCATATTGGCCGACACCACGGGCGACGTTTCCGTCAGTCCGTATCCTTCCTGAACAATGATGCGGGCCGCCCAGAAAATACGGGCCAGCCTGGGTTGCAGGGCAGCCCCGCCGGAGATCACATTTTTCAATTCTCCCCCCAGCGCTTCTTTCCATTTATCCAACACCAATTTCCGGGCCAGTCCCAATTGAATTCTGTAAAACAAACTTCTCTTTTTAGGATCCGGATCAAAACGATCGCCCACCTGGATGGCCCAAAAGAATATACGCTTTTTCATCCCTTCCATCTCCCGGCCTTTCAGGATAATCTTGTCATACACCTTTTCAAAAACCCTCGGTACCGTGATAAAGGCATGAGCTTTTACCTCCTGCAGATCACTAAAAAAGGTTTCGATGTTCTCCGCATAATAAATCTCCAGTCCCACCGACTGCCACAAATAATTTCCGGTGCGTTCCAACACATGACACAAGGGCAAAAAACTCAGCGCTCTGTCGCCGGGTTTCAAATCGGTCAGGCAATCCTGAGCCATAAACACATTGGTCACCACATTTTTGTGGGTCAGCATTACGCCTTTGGAGCGTCCTGTGGTTCCTGAAGTATAAATCAGGGTCAGCAGATCGTTCTCCTCCACTTCATCGCGTCTTTTCACCAGCTGATCCATCAGGGCTTCCCTGTTTTCACGACCCAGCGCAAGAATTTCATTCCAGTTTTTAGCCCCCTTTACCTGATCCAGGGTATAAATAGCTTCCAGACTTTTGATTTCATCTACAAAATGAGCCAGGTTCTCCCACAATTCCACATCGGCGACAATCAGAATACGGGCATCCGAATGGGCCAGAATGTGTTCGTATTCCACCCGGCTGATGGTGGGGTAAATACTCACATGCACACATCCGATCTGCGACATACCGAAGTCCATGAAATTCCATTCGGGACGGTTGTTGCTGACTGTGGCAATTTTGTCGCCTTTTTTGAATCCCATTTTCAGTAAACCCAGACCAAACAGATCCACCTGTTCGCGGTACTCCGCCGTACTGAATTTTTCCCATTTCCCTTTCCTTTTCACCGACAATGCCCTATCGGAAGGAAAATTTTGCTCTGCATTCGTCAAAAAGTCGAACGTCCGTTTGATCGTAACCATAACCATCGTATTTTAAATACAAACTAAACAACAGACTTCGACCTCTGTTGCTCCATAATGAACCTCGCACTAATTTAAATAATTTCTCCAATGAAACAACCCACCGAAATAATTTTTCATTCCTTTCGTTTCAAATGCACAGTAGTAATCAAAAAAATTGTTTCAAATGAAAAAACAGGCTTTTCTATTTTTAATACTTTTAGTAACAAGCTCTTTTGCTTTTTCACAGACCCATA
Source organism: Bacteroidales bacterium (assembly GCA_016936355.1). Taxonomy (GTDB): domain Bacteria; phylum Bacteroidota; class Bacteroidia; order Bacteroidales; family F082; genus Sulfidibacterium. The sequence continues at coordinate 3,879 of JAFGYB010000014.1, forward strand.
CGCGCTCATCATTCTATAATCGGGGGCAAAAGGAAATCAATTTCGGACTGGGGCTGAACGCTTCAGGGTTTCCACTTTATGCTTCGGTAGACTTTCCCGTAGCACCGGATGTTACGGTAGGTCCTGTAGTCGGAATAACTTTTGGAAATCCGGAAAGCTTCATCAGCATGGCTGGGGCTGTGAATTATCACTTCAATCAATTACTTGAAATTCCATCCAACTGGGATTTGTATGCCGGGGGCAATATCGGGTTTCACCTTTACATGGGAAACAGTACCGGAACCACTCCACTACAGCTGGGGCTGCAAGTAGGTGGACGGTATTTCTGGAACGACGACTGGGGCATTAACCTGGAACTGGGCGGCGGTACAGGTTATGGCGGACTGATCGGACTGACCCGTAAGTTTTAATCCGTCGTTCCGTTGGCCAGCTCCAGATCGATCTGGTTTTCAGAAGTGGCAATAATGCTGGCAATGGTTGTGTCACCGGTCACATTTACAGCCGTTCGTAACATATCCAGTGGTCGGTCCACTGCAAAGATCAAAGCAATTCCTTCTGTAGGGATTCCCACAGCCGTCAGTACAATCACCAGCATCACAATACCGGCCCCGGGAACGGCTGCCGAACCAATGGAAGCCAAAGTAGCCGTTACTATAATGGTCAACTGCTGCGCCAGGTCCAGATGCATGCCATAGACCTGTGCCAGGAAAACGGCAGCCACCGCCTGGTACAAGCTGGTGCCATCCATGTTTACCGTAGCGCCCAATGGAAGCACAAAACTGGCCGTTTCATTGGAAATACCCAGCTTTTCTTCAGCGGTTTCCATGGTAAACGGCAGGGTTGCCGCACTGGAACTGGTGGAAAACGCCAGCAACTGTACAGGAGCGATCACCTTTAAAAACCTGCGGTAGCGCACCTTGGTGAAAAAGCGGATAAAAATGGGGTAAATGACAAAGATCATTACAACAAGGCCCAGCACTACCGTGATACTGTATAAACCCAATGCAGCGAAAAGTGACAGGGTGTCTTTGGGATGCGCTCCGGCCACATCTACGATCAAAGCGGCAATCAAGGCAAAAACGCCGTACGGCGCCGACATCATGATGAGGTCTATAATCTTCAGAACAATATCATTCAGGCTATTAAAAAACACCTTAACCGGCTGTACTTTTTCTTCCGGAAGGAACAGCATGGCAATCCCGAACAAAATGGAAAAGAAAATCACCTGCAACATCTTGGTGTTGTCGGTCATGGAATTGAAAATATTGGAAGGTACCACATCCACAATAGGTTGCAACGGCGAAACGTCTTTCATCTTCACGGCCTCATCCTGTTTTTCCTTAATGTTCTGGGCATATTTATGCTTGAACTCCTGGGCTTTCTCGGGCGGAAAGACCTTGCCGGGATTGGTACTGTTCACGATGATCAGGCCCACCGTAATAGCAATCACCGTTGTGAGGATATACAGAGAGAAGGTCTTCCATCCGATACGCGAAAGCTTGGAAATATCTTTCAGATTGCTCACCCCGTTGATGAGCGAAACGATGATCAACGGAACGGCGATCAGCTTCAGCAGGTTGATAAAAATAGTTCCCCAGGGCTTGATATAGAAATCGGTAAACTGGATCCACTGCCACCGGACAGCCACTAATCCCCACACAACGCCCAGTCCCATTCCGATTAAAATCTTCCAGTGAAAAGCCATTTTTCCTTTCTTCATATCCCTCAGAAATATTAATTAACTTAAAAATCAGAGGGTAGAAATCCCCTCTTTTTTCAAAAGTACTAAATTTGTCCAAATCATTACAAAAGAAGCAACCATGGCAAAACCAAAAAGAATCGGGATTCTGACTGCCGGCGGCGACTGTCCGGGACTGAACGCGGCCATCCGCGGGGTGGGAAAAACCGCCATACTCAAATACGGAATGGAAGTAGTGGGCATTTCCTCCGGCTACCTGGGGCTGCTGGAAAATGATTATATGGATTTGAGTGAAGCTTCCCTATCGGGTATCCTGACACTAGGCGGAACCATCCTGGGGACTTCCCGGGAAAAACCGTTCAAAAAAACACACAATCTGGTCAACAAGAAACCGGATCTGATCAAAGAAAACTATAAAAATGCCGGGTTCGACTGTGTCGTCTGTATCGGGGGAAACGGAACCATGCGTACGGCAGCGTTGCTGGCTGAAAAAGGATTGAACGTCATCGGTTTGCCCAAAACCATCGACAACGACGTATGGGGAACCAATCAGACGTTCGGGTTTGATTCGGCACTGCACATTGCCACCGATGCCATCGACCGGTTGCATTCCACCGCCAACTCACACAAACGCATTATGGTGATTGAAGTGATGGGGCACCATGCCGGTTGGCTGGCGCTTTATGCCGGAATGGCCGGCGGCGGGGATGTAATTTTAATTCCCGAACTGGAATACGACATTGATGCCGTTAACAAATACCTGAAACGCAGAGCCAAATCAGGCAAGCCCTATTCCATTGTGGTGGTAGCCGAAGGCATCAACAAACCCAAAGATGTTTCCGCAGCTACCTATATTGCCAAGAGAATTGAAGAAGGCGTGGGCATCGAAACGCGGAATACTATTCTGGGATACATCCAGCGCGGAGGAAGCCCCACACCCGTGGACCGTTTGCTGGCTTCCAGCTACGGCGCCTATGCCGTGGACCTGATTGCAGAAGAGAATTTCGGGCAGATGGTCATGCGCGAAGGCGACACCATTGGTTCCATTCCCCTGGCAGAAGTAGGCGGGAAACTACGGCTGGTTCCCCCCGATCATCATTTACTGGAAAAAGCCCGCGGACTGGGAGTCTGCCTGGGAATAAAAGAATAGAAGGTATTTTTTGTCGATGATGAAATACGGGTCTCTTTAAGTTTTGACCTGGATTTTTCGATTTCTGCTCTATTTCGCTTCCATAATTTCTTCTCCGGCGAAACAACGCCGGAATTCAGCAAAACCTGTCTTCCCGAAACGGCTATCGAAGTTCAGGATTCCCTTTTTATGATGTCCATAGCCACCTTAATCCCATCGGCAGCACTCGACATGATACCGCCCGTGTATCCACTGCCTTCACCGGCCAGATAAAGGTTTTCGATACCGGCTGTTCTTCGGTTTTCATCGCGCAACACCTGGACAGGAGCGGAAGTCTTGCTTTCCAGCCCCATAATATTTCCGGTTTCAAAACCTTTTATTTTCCTGCTGAAATCTTTCAGTCCCGCCCGCATGGCTGTACTGATTTCCTCAGGCAGATATTCCCACAAAGGCGCTTCCGTCAAGCCCATAGGATAACTACTTTCGGGGAGGCCTGTCGGGAGTTTCTTATCAATAAAATTCTGAATACTACAATACGGTGCTTTATAACCGTTTCCCAGCTCATAAAATTTCCTTTCCAGACCCTCCAGCCAGTCAAGTGCCTCGGAAGCCGAAACCTCACGAGACAGAAACTGATTCAGATTAAGCGCCGCCACACAAGCTGCATTGGCAAATCTCTCGTTGCGCATGTATCGACTCATCCCATTCACAATATTCTGATCTTCATAGGCTGTGGCAGGAACTATTACGCCGCCGGGGCACATACAGAAACTGTATACAGGATGATTTTCATTTCCCTTAGAGGTAAGGCGATATTCTGCTGCCTTCACACCCGGCAGCTCTTTCACACCCCACTGTGCTGTATTGATAAGTTCCTGCTCATGTTCCATGCGGCTGCCGAGGGCAAAATTCTTGGTGCGGAAAGGCACCCCCCGCTTCATCAGCATCCGGTAGGTTTCATAAGCCGAATGTCCCGACGCGATGACAAAATAGGAAGCATCCAGATTGCCTTTTTGCGTAACCGCTTCAAGCACATTTCCATTTTTCACAACGATATCATCCAGCCGGGTTTCGAAAAGCATCGTTCCGCCCAGTTCAATAAACTGCAGCCGCAGGTTCTTCACAATGGTTCGCAGCAAATCACTACCCAGATGCGGGTGGGTCATATACCGGATTTCCTCCGGAGCACCGCCTTCCACATAGGCATTCAGAATAAACGGCTTTTCCAGCGACAAATGCTTGCTGCGCGAAGTAAGTTTACCATCAGAAAAAGTACCGGCACCGCCTTCACCAAAAGCATAGTTTCCCATGGGATCGAAAACTCCGGTCGTTTCAAAAGACTCAATGCGCCGGGCACGCTGTTCAACTTCCTGTCCCCTTTCCAGTAAAGTGGTTTGAAAACCCGCTTTCTGCAATACCAGGGCTGCAAAAAAACCAGCCGGACCACTGCCCACAACAACGACCTTTTCTTTCCTTTTACGATAAGGTATTTCCAGCGTGAGAACGGCTTCCGGTTCTCCTCCCTTTAACTCATCAGAAGTAACCAAAACACGCAGTTGCCAGTGGATGTCGTTTTTCTTCCGGGCATCCAATGCTTTGTTTTCTATCTGAAACGAAAACGCGTGTATTTTTAGCTGATCACGTATCTTCTTTTTCAGCAGATCCCGGTCATAACCGGTCGGAAGTTTGAAAGAAAGTTGTCGGTAGCCCATAATGATCTGTTTATCTGAAAAGAACAAAGAACACCGGTTGCAGATGAATTGATTAATCCCGATTTATAAATCGGGATTCCCAGGAACCTATTTCACTTCACTGCCATTGTTTACCATCGATTCGGGTGAAACAAAACGGAGGTTGCCGTCTTTGTCTTCGGCCATAAGGATCATCCCCTGTGAGGTGATGCCTCTGAGTTTTCTGGGTGCCAGGTTCACCAAAACGGCCACCTGTTTCCCGATGATGTCTTCAGGTTCGTAGTGTTCGGCAATACCCGAAACTACAGTCCGCTGATCGATGCCGGTGTCTATTTTCAGTTGCAGCAGTTTTTTGGTTTTGGGCACTTTTACCGCTTCCAGAATCGTTCCCACCCGGATGTCCATGGTGGCAAACGTTTCGTAATCCACTTCTTCCTTCTGCGGTTTGGCGGGGGCTGCTGACAGATTTTCTTTTTTCGTGGCCAGTAATTTCTCCACCTGTTTCTCTACCTCCGCATCCTCGATCTTTTCAAACAGAAATTCCGGCGTTCCCAGTTCATGACCGGAAGCGAGCAGTTCGGTATTTCCGGCTTCATCCCAGGTCAGTTTGTCAAGCTGCAGCATGTGGTAGAGCTTGTCAGCCGAGAACGGCAGAAAAGGCTCCGAAAGGATGGCCAGATTCGCTGCAATCTGCAGGGAAACATTCAAAATGGTTTCCACCCGCTGCGGATCGGTTTTAAAGATTTTCCAGGGTTCGTTTTCGGTCAGATACTTATTTCCCAGACGGGCCAGATTCATCAGCTCTGACAAGGCTTCGCGGAAGCGGTACAATTCCAGACTGCTGCCGATCTTTTCGGGGAAGAGCCGGATGCTTTCCAGCGTTTCTTTGTCCAACTCATTCAGTTCATGCCGGGCAGGTACTTTGCCGTCGAAATACTTTTGAGTCAATACCAGGGTGCGGTTTACGAAGTTACCGAAAATGGCCAGCAATTCATTGTTGTTTCGGGCCTGGAAATCCTTCCAGGTAAAATCGTTGTCTTTGGTTTCGGGTGCATTGGCCGTCAGCACATAGCGCAATACATCCTGTTTACCGGGGAATTCTTCCAAATACTCGTGGAGCCATACGGCCCAGTTGCGGGAAGTGGAGATTTTATCGTTTTCCAGGTTCAGAAATTCGTTGGCAGGAACATTGTCGGGAACCAGGTACGAACCCTCAGCGTGCAGCATCACGGGGAAAATAATGCAGTGGAACACGATGTTGTCTTTTCCGATGAAATGCACCAGCTTGCTGTCGTCCGATTTCCAGTACGGTTCCCAGTCTTTGCCGGAAGTTTCGCTCCATTCCTTGCTGGCCGAAATATACCCGATGGGCGCATCAAACCATACGTAGAGCACTTTTCCTTCGGCCCCTTCCACCGGTACTTTCACCCCCCAGTCCAGGTCGCGGGTCACAGCACGGGGCTGCAAGCCCTGGTCTACCCACGATTTCACCTGACCGTACACATTCGCTTTCCAGTCGTCCTTATGACCTTCGAGAATCCATTCACGCAACCATCCTTCGTATTCATCCAGTGGGAGATACCAATGCTTGGTTTCTTTCAGCACCGGCACATTGCCGCTCAACGCGGATTTCGGATTGATCAGATCCAACGGACTTAATGAAGTGCCGCAACTTTCGCACTGGTCGCCGTAGGCTTTATCAAATCCGCAGTGAGGACAGGTTCCGGTAATGTAGCGGTCGGCCAAAAACGTATGAGTTTCTTCGTCGTAATATTGCTCGTTGCTTTTTTCAATAAACTTATTGCTGTCGTATAACTTCTTAAAAAATTCTGAAGCCGTTTCGTGGTGAACGGGGGCCGAAGTCCTTGAATACACATCAAACGAAATCCCGAAGGTCTCGAACGACTCTTTGATCTGATTGTGGTACCGATCCACAATATCCTGAGGCGTTACGCCTTCTTTGCGGGCTTTGATGGTAATGGGCACCCCGTGCTCGTCGGAGCCGCCGATAAATAAAACATCTCTTCCTTTGGAACGTAGGTAACGGGCGTAAATATCAGCCGGCACATACACTCCGGCCAGATGTCCGATGTGAATGGGTCCGTTGGCGTAAGGAAGGGCAGAGGTAATCGTGTATCTCTTAAATGCTTTGCTCATACGTTTCAAAATTTTCGCAAAGGTACAGAATAGAATGCAAGCTTCAGAATTTCACAAACAGAAAAGATGCAGCTACTAACTGATCAACCCGACGGTTAAAAAAAGCAAATTATATCGTATTTTTGTTTCTTTCTGAACATTATGTCTGAACTATCCTATATACAACCTTCCTTTCTCAAACCCGGCGATGTCATCGGACTGATCGCTCCGGCCCGGAAAATTTCCGAACCGGAAGTCAAAAAAGCCGTCCAAATCATTCAGGTCCACGGTTATAAAGTCCTTTTTGGGAAAAATCTGTTCGGTAGTTACGGTTCCTTTTCGGGAACGGATAGCGAACGCAGTGCAGACCTGAAAAGCATGATTGAAAATCCGGAAGTCAAAGCCATCCTGTCGGTTCGGGGCGGATACGGTTGTGTGCGGATTGTGGACAGCATACCCTTTGAATTGATTCGCAACCATTCCAAATGGCTCATCGGTTACAGCGATCTGACCGTCTTACACAGCGAACTGCATAGGCTGGGTGTGCAAAGCCTGCATGCTTCCATGCCCATCAATTTCCCGGAAAACACTCCCGAAGCTCTTCATTCGCTGTTTCATGCGCTGGAAGGTTCGCTACCCTCTTATAAATGGAATACTCATCCGCTGAACCGAAAAGGAAAAGCAACCGGGGTCTTAACTGGAGGCAACATTTCCGTTTTGTACAGTTTGCTGGGCAGCGACACCTTCCCCGACACGGAAAACAAGATCCTTTTTCTGGAAGATCTGGACGAATACCTCTACCATATCGACCGGATGATGCAGGCTTTCAAAAGGGCCGGTAAACTAAACAGACTATCCGGTCTGTTGGTGGGCGGACTCACCGACATGCACGACAACACCGTCCCCTTCGGGAAAAATGCCGAAGAAATCATCCGCGAAAGCACAGATGAATACAACTATCCTGTAGCCTTTGATTTTCCGGCAGGTCATTTAAAGGACAACCGTGCGCTGGTATTGGGACACTCCGTAACGCTGGACGTCGCTGCGGTTTCAACACTCAATTTTAACCCGTAACCCATGGCAAAGCACAATCTTCTGGGAAAAGAGGGCGAACAGCTGGCCAAAGATTTTCTGTTGCAGAAAGGATGGTTGTTGCTGGAAGTAAACTGGCGTTATGAGCATAAGGAAGTGGACCTGATCTTCCGCGACGGCAACGAACTGGTCATCGTAGAAGTAAAAACCCGCAGCACCGATTACTTCGGAAATCCGGAAGAAGCCGTGCACGAAGCCAAGGAAGAACATCTGATCCAGGCTGCAGAAGCCTACCTTGAAGAACACAATCTGGATCTGGAAGTACGGTACGACGTACTTGCCATCATTCTGAAAAACGGAACACACGAAATCACCCACATTGTCGACGCCTTTTATCCCCGATGAAACACCAAAACAATAAACTCCGGAAGCTGACAGGAAATCTTGCCCTGATCATTCTCGTGGCTCTGGCCGTACTGAAGTGGTTTTGGGGCTGGTGCAGTATCTGGCTGTGTCTGGCATTCGGGGTTACCGTTGTGGCCTGGAGCATTATTTCTGACTCGACAGAGAGTGAAAAACCATCAGAGGAATCTCCGAATGATACAACACCTTCCGGGTCACACTGGGATGATACAACTTCATGAACAAATTCCTGTGGTGGGTGGTCATGGCGATGATGTCGATGTTGTTTTCTTTGACAAAGTCTTCCAGACAAAGCTGTAAATCGATGCATTCCAGGAGTCCGCACTCCAGTTTCTGAACCCCCAGCTTTTCGGTGATAAACTGCTTCATCTTGTGCATCTGAACTTCCTGAAGATTTTCGATCATTTCCGAAATGTGCAGACAATGAATGCGGGCATCAAAGGGTTTGGCAAAGGAAGCCAGTTTGCTCAGTGCCCAATAATCGGTTTCATCGAAATCAGTAGCATAGGCAATCCGCTGGGGCAGAACACATTGTTCTGAATCGAATCCCTTGGGAACCGCAATGATCGGACGGGTAATCTTCTCGATCACCTTGGCGGTAACACTGCCGAACGACCAGCGCCCCTCCCGTTTACTTCCCCGCGTTCCCATCACCAGCAACCCCGGATTATACGCCTCAGCATAATCCAGAATCGTGTTCACCACGTTGCCTTTCACCAGGTCGTAAAAAACATTCACGCCTTTGACGTTGTTTGCTTTCAGTTTGGCTTTCAGCTTTTGCTGCAATGCTTTCAGGTTTTGCTCCACCTGATTTTCGATCTCCTGCGTAATTTCTTCCAGGTTCACGGCAAACGTAAAGGTTTCCATGTGTACAAACGGACTCTGGTTGGGATCCATGTACACATTCAGCAACTGCACATCGGCCTTCATCACCGAAGCCAGTCGTAACGCATAGCAAGCTGCATTTTCGGCGTGTTCCGTGAAATCGACCGGAACCAAAATACGCCGGGCAATGCGCATATAGTTTACTGCCTGTTCTTTTTCTTTTCCGTAAGCCGATTTGAAATCTTCGTAAATCTGAGAAGCAGTCAGAAAATCTTCAGAGCCCACCATCACATCCACACCGCCTGCCGCTTCTTTGATTTCATTCTGGTGCGTCATAAAACTTTCGATCCCCTGTTCCTCAAGCATGGCGCTCAATAGCTGGGCCCTCATCTGGGTTAGGGTAGCCAGTGTCAGAAATTTTTCGTTCATCACCCGGATTTTATGTTTCGCTATGTAAATATAATTAAATTTAAGCTGCAAAGCAAGGGAAGTCTACTTATTATTACTTTTGCCGCCTCATTCATAAACTCATGGAAAACAGGAAAAAACCGTCGCGATCCCCCAAAAAGGAAAAAAAGAGCTATGCACCCAAACCCCGAAAGGCACAAAACAAGCATGCGGAACCCAAAAGGGAAAGCGATGGATCTGTCAGACTGAATAAATACCTGGCCGATGCGGGCATTTGTTCCCGGCGGGAAGCCGACAGGCTGATCGAAAGCGGAGCGGTTTCCATCAATGGTAAACCGGTAACCCAGCTGGGCACCCGGGTGCAACCCACCGACAAAGTTCAGTACGGCGGACAAACGCTTTCAAGGGAAGCCCTACGTTATGTATTGCTGAACAAACCCAAAGGCTACCTCACTACTTCCGACGATCCGTTCAACCGTAAAACGGTGATGTCGCTGGTGGAACGTGCCTGTCATGAGCGGATTTATCCTGTAGGCAGACTGGACCGCAACACCACGGGACTGTTGCTGTTTACCAACGACGGTGAACTGGCCAAAAAAATGATGCATCCCAAATTCAACGTTAAGAAAATTTACCATGTCTACTTGGATAAAAATCTAACCAAAAACGACATGCTTCAAATTGCCGGAGGTTTGGAACTGGAAGACGGAGTCATCATGCCCGATAAGATTGCTTATGTGGAAGGGGGTGAAGACAAAAAACAAATCGGCATTGAACTGCATTCGGGCAAGAACCGCATCGTTCGCCGGATCTTCGAACACATGGGATACAAAGTACTCAAACTGGACCGTGTTTTCCTGGCCGGTCTCACCAAAAAAGATCTGCCCCGGGGCAAATGGCGAATGCTAACACCTCAGGAGCTAAATCTTCTGAAAAGACTCTAAGCCCAGAATTCCTGTCCCGTAAAAGGCAACAGGTTCTTATTTTTAATCGGAAAAAAATAAACTATTCACCTCTCTTTTTTGCCTGCTTTTTGTAGTTTTGAAGCGGACGACGTATCCATCATTTCATTAATTATCCTAGAACTCAAGTAAACCGTAAAAGAATGAACACACTGGAGCAGTTAAAACAATTTACCGTGGTCGTTGCCGACACCGGTGATTTTGAATCCATGAAACAATACAAACCCCAGGACGCCACCACCAATCCGTCGCTCATCCTTCAGGCGGCCAAAAAACCGGAATACCAGCCTCTTTTTGACGATGCGGTGGCTTATGCCCGGTCGGTGAGCGGTGATGAGGAAAAGAAACTGCGCAGTGCCATTCAGAAACTCTTTGTTAATTTCGGTCTGGAAATCCTGAAAATCGTTCCGGGCCGCGTTTCCACTGAAGTGGATGCCCGGTTATCGTTCCGTATTTACGACACCATTTCCTACGCCAAAAAACTGATCGGTTTGTACGAAAAAGAAGGCATCGGCCGGGAACGCATACTGATCAAAGTAGCGGCTACCTGGGAAGGAATCCGGGCTGCCGAAATTCTGGAAAAAGAAGGAATCCACACCAATCTGACGCTGCTGTTCAGCCTGACCCAGGCCATTGCCTGTGCCCAGGCCGGCGTTCAGCTGATCTCTCCCTTTGTAGGCCGCATTCTCGACTGGTACAAAAATGACCGGGGTGTGGACCATATTCCCGCCAAGGAAGACCCCGGTGTTCTTTCGGTGCGCGAAATTTACTCTTACTACAAGAAATTCAACTATCCGACCGAGATCATGGGTGCCAGTTTCCGCAACAAGGAAGAAATCATGGAACTGGCCGGTTGCGATCTGCTGACCATCGCTCCTTCGCTGTTGAAAGAACTGGAAGAAACGACCCTCGACCTGACACAAAAACTGTCTCCCGAAAAAGCCGGGAAGTACAGCCTGGAAAAAACCGAACTGGATGAAATGCAGTTCCGTTGGAACCTGAACGAAAACCCCATGGCCAGCGATAAACTGGCGGAAGGCATCCGTAAGTTCAGCAACGACATCCGCGAACTGGAAAAAATGATCAAACAGAAGCTATAAACGATAAAAATCGTTGGAAAAGGGACGGAAATCCGTCCCTTTTTTTATGCCTGATTCCAAAGCCGGAACCTTCCATTCTTCCAATCCTCCTTTCTTCTGCACCAACCGTTTTCTCCGATAAGCAGTCTGGCGATCAATTCCTTTACGTGAATCACTGAAAATAATTTTTTTTGTGAAGTTTATAACAATACGTATCCCTTTTCCCGCAAAGAATTCGTATTTTTGTGAATAATTTAACAAGGTAACAGGGAATGCAAAATTCGGGAGCAAATACCCGATACCATATCCTCTATGAAGGCTTCAAAACGAAACGTTCATAATTGCTTTCAGAAAATAAATAACCAGATCAACCCGTATACATTATGACCATCGAAGAAAACATCCAGGGTTTACTTGAACGCCGCGAAGAAGCGCTCAAAGGCGGAGGCGAGAAAAAACTGGAAATGCAACACAAAAAAGGGAAATTTACCGCCCGCGAACGAGTGTACTTATTGCTCGACGAAGGGAGTTTTGAGGAATACGACATGTTTGTCAGTCACCGGAGCACCGATTTCGGACTGGAAAAAGAACATTACCTGACCGACGGGGTCATCACGGGTCACGGAACCATCGACGGGCGGGTGGTGTATATTTTTTCACAGGACTTCAGCATTTTCGGGGGATCACTTTCCGAATCCTATGCCAAAAAAATCTGCAAGATCATGGACCAGGCCATGAAGGTCGGAGCTCCGGTCATCGGATTGAACGACAGCGGCGGCGCCCGCATTCAGGAAGGGGTGAAAAGTCTGGCCGGATACGCCGACATTTTTCAGCGAAACATCCTGGCGTCGGGACTAATCCCGCAGATCTCCGCCATTTTTGGTCCCTGTGCCGGGGGCGCCGTATATTCTCCGGCCCTCACCGATTTCATTCTCATGAGCAAGGAGAACAGCTACATGTTCGTAACCGGACCCAAGGTAACCAAGACAGTTACCGGGGAAGACATCACCACCGATGACCTGGGCGGTGCCGAAGTGCACGAACGCAAATCGGGAGTCAGTCATTTTATTGTGGAAGACGAAGAAGAAGGCATCATGCTGATTCGCAAATTGCTTTCGTTCCTTCCACAAAACAACCTGGAAGACCCGCCACTGGTCGAATGTTCCGATCCTATTTCCCGCATGGAAGACGCGTTGAACGAAATCATTCCCGATGATGCCAGCATCCCCTATGATGTAAAAGACGTCATCTTCATGATCACCGACAACAACGAATTTCTGGAAACCCAGGAAAATTACGCCAAAAATATTGTCACCGGTTTTGCCCGCTTCAACGGAATGCCGGTGGGTATCGTGGCCAACCAGCCTAATTACCTGGCCGGAGTACTGGACATCAACGCCTCCCGAAAAGCCGCCCGGTTCGTTCGTTTTTGCGATGCCTTCAACATCCCGATCATCACCCTGGTGGATGTCCCGGGATTCTTACCCGGCAGCGGTCAGGAATACGGCGGGATCATCCTCCACGGAGCCAAACTACTGTTTGCTTACGGCGAAGCCACCGTTCCTAAGATCACCATTACCTTGCGAAAATCGTACGGCGGCGCCCACGATGTGATGGGTTCCAAACAGCTGCGCGCCGACCTCAACTATGCCTGGCCTTCCGCTGAAATCGCCGTGATGGGCGCCGCCGGTGCCGTGGAAATCCTGGAAGGAAAGAACGTCAAAAACATGACGGCAAAAGAAAAAGATGAATACCTGGTCCGAAAGGAAAAGGAATACAAGATGAAGTTTGCCAATCCCTACGATGCTGCCCGGTACGGTTTTATTGACGATGTGATCGAACCCCGGAATACCCGTTTCAGAATCATCCGCGGACTGCAAACGCTGGCTACCAAAAAGGACACCAATCCATTGAAAAAACATTCCAATTTACCGCTCTAAAAACCCCAGGTCATGATACTGATTTACCACCTCCCCGACGTCATGCAGGGCCTCGTGATCTCCATCACCGGTTATGTTATTGTGTTTACCGCCCTTTTGCTGCTGTACCTCTCGTTTACACTGGTATCGAAACTGTTTCGTTACAACCTCCGCCAAAAACTGATCAAAAGAGGTAAAATCACCCAGGATACCGGAAAAGAACATTTTGTGGTCCCCGGCCAGGTGGTGGCCGCCATTGCCATGACCATTTATCTTTCGGAGGAACTGCACGACGAAGAAAGCAACATCCTCACCATCAAAAAAGCATCCAAGACTTATTCTCCCTGGAGTTCCAAAATTTACGGACTTCAGGACTATAAAAAATAAACACCATGAAACGATTCAAATTCACCATACGGGGAAACGAGTACGAAACCGAAGTGCTGAAATTTAAAGCTTCCAGTGCGTTGATTGAAGTGAACGGCACCCGGTACGAAGTAGAACTGCACAAAGAAAACACCAAACCCGAGTTTTCCATCAAACGTCCTGCGCGCACACAGGAGGTAAAAAGCAACCCGAACACTCCGAAAAGCAATGTGTATGCCGTCAAGGCTCCCTTACCGGGAATCATCTTACAGGTGTTTGTGAAAGAGGGCGATACCGTTGCCAAGGACGACAAACTGCTCATATACGAAGCCATGAAAATGGAGAACCTGCTGAAATCCGACAAGGAAGGTACCGTTAAATCCGTCAAAGTGAAAGCCTCGGATGCCATCCTGCAGGATGAGGTATTGATGGAACTGGAAATGGAACATAATTAGTGAACCCTTATTTCAAGAACATGAATCCATTTGTTAAAAGAGCACTCTTTTTTTTCGGAATCCTGATCGTTACCGTTCTGGCGCATCAGCTGTTCGCCAAAAACATCCTGAACATCAGTTTTCTGAACCAAACCGTAACACAGGTCACGGGGAACGGACACGATACCAATTTCGGACAACAAATTCAGCACGGGTTAAACAAGTTTTACAGCTTTACCGGCATCCGAAACGCCACTTCCGGAAACATCATCATGATCTTTGTCGGGATCTTTTTTATTTTCCTGGCCATCAAATACGAATACGAACCGCTGTTGCTGATTCCCATCGGAGCCGGTATCATCATCGGGAACATTCCGTTTTTTCAGGACGGCGGTGTCAACCTTCAAATCGGGATTTACCAAGACGGCAGCGTGCTCCGGTATCTGTATTACGGCGTGCTCACCGGGGTCTTTCCACCGCTGATCTTTTTGGGCATCGGAGCCATGACCGATTTTTCCTCCCTCATCTCCAATCCGCGACTGATCTTACTGGGCGCTGCAGCCCAGGTGGGTATTTTCATCACCTTTCTGGGAGCCATCCTGCTGGGATTCAATCTGCCCGAAGCCGCCTCTATCGGAATCATCGGCGGAGCCGACGGTCCTACGGCCATTTTCCTTTCGTCCAAACTGGCCAACGGAGGCCTGGTCAATGGGGTACAAACGCTGAACCTCATCGGTCCCATTGCAGTAGCCGCCTATTCTTATATGGCCCTGGTACCCGTCATCCAGCCCCCCATTATGCGGTTGCTGACTACCAAAAAAGAGCGGGTCATCCGCATGAAACCACCCCGGGCTGTGAGCAAACGCGAAAAGATCATCTTCCCCATCGTGGCACTGATTCTGACTACCTTCATCTCGCCGGGAGCTTTGCCCTTGCTGGGGATGCTGTTTTTCGGAAACCTGCTGAAAGAAAGTGGTGTCACCAAACGGCTGGCCAACACGGCACGCAATGCCCTCATCGACAGTGTTACCATCATTCTGGGACTGACGGTGGGCGCGTCCACGCAGGCCGATGTCTTCCTTACCAAACAGTCCATTTTGATTTTTGTGCTGGGGGCACTTTCCTTTATTGTCGCTACGGCCGGAGGAGTAATGTTTGCCAAGGTGATGAATGTACTTTCACCCAAAGACAACAAGATCAATCCGCTGATTGGTGCCGCCGGGGTATCGGCCGTTCCCGACAGCGCCCGCGTGGTACAAATGGAAGGACTCAAGTACGACAACACCAATCATCTCTTGATGCATGCCATGGCTCCCAACGTGGCCGGCGTAATCGGTTCAGCGGTAGTAGCCGGGATATTGATGAGCTTCTTTATGTAAACCCCGAAAATCGTACTTCGATCGGGTCCATCCCTTTTGAACCATGAAGAAATGGATCAATTTTGATTGAGTCTGGCTGAAAAAATATTATTTTTGCAACTTCTTTTAACGGCCTCATAGTTCAAGGGATAGAATAGGAGTTTCCTAAACTCTAGATCCAGGTTCGAGTCCTGGTGAGGCTACTCCATACAGGAACCGTTTCGGGCGGTTCCTTTTTGTTTCCACAGACATTGCCCCCTGTTAATCCGATTAATATTATCTTTGGGTAAAGATTTTTTTAATGGACAAGAAAGCTTTAAAAAAAGAATTGTGGGAAAAGTGTATCCGCACGGAAGAAGAAAATATTGCCCGTCTGAGATATGAAATTGACGAAGCGCAGCGGCTTTCCAACGAATACGGCGCACCGAAAGACCGGTACGACCCGTACCGGACCAAACTCATGCGCCAGCGCGATTTGTATGCCCAGCAACTGGTGAAAGCCGAACAACTGATGGATGTCCTGAAAAAAGTCCCCATGGATAAAGAATTTGATGCCGTTGAATTTGGTGCCCTGGTGATAACCGACAAACAAAAACTGTTTGTGTCGGCTGCCATTGGCAAAGTAGAATGTCAGGAGGATTGTTTTTTTGCCATTTCACCGGTGGTTCCGGTGTACAAAGCCATGGAAGGCAAAAAGGCCGGTGAGACTTTCACGGTGAATGGCAATTCATTTACAATTAAAGAAATCATCTAAAACAATCTGATTTTAAACCAACAAAATGTTTTTTGGAGCACCTCCATATTTGTTTCAATATGCCAAAGAATTAAGAATTCACCCTACAAAAGCTGAAAAATTACTTTGGGAGAAATTAAAGAATAAACAATTAGGGGTAAAATTCAGAAGACAACATCCAGTAGCTGATTACATCGTTGACTTTTATTGCCACAACCTGAAATTTGCAATTGAAATTGATGGCGGCTACCACTTTGTCAAAGATCAAAATGAATATGATCAATACCGGGCGAAAGATTTAAGTGAATTGGGAATTAAAATAATTCGATTCTTCAATAGTCAGATTGAAAATGATATTGAAGAAGTAATAATAAAAATTAAACAACAAATTGCCCTCCGCACCCCCAACCCCTAAAGGGGCGTACCTGCACACGCTTCGATCAGTAAATGATATATGGGTAGTTTTTTCCCCCTTTAGGGGGCCAGGGGGTAACAAAAAAGTCACACACTTTCCAGCATGTGACTTTGTCTCCCCGGTAGGGCTCGAACCTACGACCCGCTGATTAAGAGTCAGCTGCTCTGCCAACTGAGCTACGGAGAGTTTTCCCGTTCGGGACTGCAAAAGTACAGCTTTTTTATTTTTATCAAATGCTGAAATCCAGAAAACTTTTGTTTGTTATGCTGAAGTTGTTCTCCTCTTGAACAAACCGAAAGAGCTCTTTCCCGATTCATCTCCTTCACTTTCCTTCCATCGATCAGCAGACAGGCTTGTTTGTCGTACCGACTGTCAGGGCGGGGGGTGTCTCCGACATAATTCAGGGGTTCCTTCGATGTTTGTTCGATGTTCCTTCGAAAAAAAACGACTCAACTACGGGTTATTTCTGTTTTAAATACCTGGATCATTGGGTAAAACCCGGGAGTCATGAGCTATGTTTCCCCTGCCGAGCCCGTGCGCATGACTATGCCAAAGAAGCGGAACTATTTTTCGTTATTTTTGTTTCACAAAACATTACTTCGTTGAACGAAAAGAAAAACAAATCGGCGTTGCATGTGAACGCGGGCGTTGACAAACCCGCTTCAGTCAACCCGGCCCTGGAGAAGAACCTGGAGAAATTCCGCAAGGGAAAACCCAGCGCTGAACATCTTTTCAAAGGCATCCGGGAAGGGAACCGTACGGCCCTAAGTCAGGCCATTACCCTGGTGGAAAGCACACTTCCCGCCGATCAGCAAATGGCCCGGGAGCTCATTCAGCAATGCTTGCCCTTTTCAGGGAATTCCTTCCGGCTTGGGATAACCGGGGTTCCGGGCGTAGGCAAAAGTACCTTCATCGAAGCCTTCGGTTTGCACTTAATTGAAAAAGGACACCGCATTGCCGTACTGGCCATCGACCCCAGCAGCACCCGCAACAAGGGCAGCATACTCGGCGATAAAACACGCATGGAACAGCTCAGCACCAGCGCCGATGCGTTTATCCGTCCTTCGGCCAGCGCCGGAACGCTGGGTGGCGTGGCCCGCAAAACCCGCGAAACCATGATCTTATGCGAAGCGGCCGGTTTTGATATGATCTTTGTGGAAACTGTGGGCGTGGGACAATCGGAAACGGCTGTGGCCGAAATGGTGGACTTTTTTCTCCTGCTCATGCTGGCCGGTGGTGGTGATGAATTGCAGGGCATGAAACGGGGCATCATGGAAATGGCCGACCTGATCGTGATCAACAAAGCCGACGGCGATAACCAGAAAGCGGCACAAAAGGCCAAAGCCGAATTCAAAAACGCCCTGCATTTCTTTCCTCCGCTGCCCAACGGCTGGATCCCCGACGTGCTGACCGCTTCCGCATTGCAAAGCGAAGGACTGAACGGGATCTGGGAAAAAATTGAATCGTTCAGGAAACTGACAACAGATAACGGCTCCTTTGATCAGAACAGAAACCACCAGTCGTTGCAGCTTTTTGAAGACAGCATCCGGCAAGGGATCAGCGATCATTTTTACCAGCACCCGCACATCAACAAAGAGCTGAAAACACTGCGCGAGAAAATCCTGAACAAAGAATTATCGCCGTATGAAGCTTCCGTTCAGTTGCTGAATCAATATTTCAAACAAACCGGTATTTAACATGTCGTACACCTATGCCTATCCCCGACCGGCGGTGACTGTCGATGCCGTCATTTTCCGCATCCGCAACCACCAAAGAGAGGTCTTGCTGATCGAGCGCAGACATCCGCCTTTTCGACATCAGTGGGCTTTGCCCGGCGGTTTTGTGGATATGGACGAAGACCTGGAAACAGCTGCGGGCCGTGAACTGGAAGAAGAAACCGGATTGAAGCATATTCTGTTGCACCAGTTTCATGCCTTTGGTGCGCCCGGTCGCGATCCCCGGCACCGCACCATTTCCGTCGCCTATTGGGGGGAATTGGAAACGTCCCAACCCATACGAGCCGGCGACGATGCCCAAAAAGCCCAATGGTTTTCGCTGGATGAATTGCCCAAAACCGCTTTCGATCACGAGGAAATTATTGCCCTGGCCCAAAGCGCCTGGATGCAAACTCAGTGATTTTCGTACTGAAATATTTATTTTACAGTCGGTTCCCTATCGGGGGAACTACTATCTTTGCCGCGGATTTTGCTATCCGGTCCTTTTATGTAAAGGGGAGATAGTGTGTTGTTTGTAACGGTTATTCACTTTTAAAACATCCGTGTTATGGCATTCATCAGCAAAGAAAAAGTTTTTAGTAAAAAGTGGTGGATCAACTACAGCATGATTGTGGTCGGCTCGTTCATCCTGGCCTCCGGGTTTGTCTTGTTTATCACGCCTTACAAAATTGTTCCCGGAGGGGTCTACGGTGTCTCCATTGTGATCCATTACCTGTTCAATACCCCGGTGGGACTGGTGGCACTGGCCTTTGATATTCCGCTCACCATTATCGGCATCAAAGTCCTGGGTCCACGGTTTGGCATCAAAACCGTAGTAGGCTTTACACTTACTGCTTTTTTCAACGACGGACTCACCTATCTCTACGGGTATGAACCCCTTGTAAAAAACGACGCCCTGCTTTCTTCCATTTTCGGCGGCCTGTTTCTGGGCGTGGGTGTAGGGTTGATCTTTAAATCCAAAGCCACTTCGGGCGGAACCGACATCATCGGCATGATCATCAGTAAATACACCAAACTGCCGGTGGGACAAATGATGATCCTGGTGGATTCCACCATTGTTCTGTTGGGTCTGATTGTCTTTCAGGACTGGAAAATTCCGTTGTATTCCCTCATCGTGATCTTTATTACCGGTAAGGTAGTCGACGCCATACTGGAGGGTATAAATTATGACAAGGTGCTGTTTATTATTTCGGATAAGCATCAGGAAATCGGGGAAAAGATCATGAAAGACCTGAACCGGGGGGCAACGCTGCTGGAAGGCGAAGGGATGTACCACCACCAGAAAAAGCAAATTATTTTTTCTGTGGTGAACCGGCGGGAAGTAACCATATTGCAGGAATACATCCACCGACTGGACCCCAGCGCCTTTGTTACCGTGATGAACTCCAATGAAATTCTGGGCGAAGGGTTTAAGTCGCTTCGGGAAAAGGTAACGGAATAACATCCCAAATGAATCAGTATTTAACAAGCTCTTTACCGAAAAAAATATACATTTGGACTGTAGCTCACGTTCAACATGTATAAAAATGAATTTAAAAACCTCTTTCGAGTTTCTGATCGACCTCCGGTTCAACAACAACAGAAACTGGTTCAACGAAAATAAAGACCGCTATGTAGAGGCCAAAGCTGAATTTGACAGCCTGATTGATGCGATCATTCCACGATTGAAAACTATTGATCCGTCTATCACAGTAACCTCATCCAAAGAATGTGTCTTCAGAATTTACCGTGACGTACGGTTTTCCAAAAACAAAGAGCCGTATAAAATCAATTTCGGGGCGCTGATGGGCAACGGAGGCAAGAAAAGTCCGTTTGCCGGATATTACCTCCATTTCCAGCCGGACGGATCTTTTGTGGGAGGCGGTATTTACCAACCGGACGGGCCCACAATCAAAGCCCTCCGTGAGGGTATTTACAGTAATGTGGACGAATTCAAAGCCCTCATCAACAAACCGGAATTCAAAAAGCTGTTTCCCGAAATCCACGGCGAAAAACTGAAAACAGCGCCCAAAGGTTTCCCGAAAGATTTCGCAGATATTGAGCTGTTGAAGCACAAGCATTACGCCGTTTTGCACGACATGCCCAACGAAGATTGGTTCAAAGATGATGTGGTGGAAAAAATTCTGGATGTATACAAAGTTCAATCCGGCTACAACCGGTTCCTGAACCGCTTACTAGAACATTAGATTTGAACCACTACCACCGTCAGGTCGTCGCTTTGCTCCTGACCTGCCGTGTATTGGTGAATATCCTTTAGTAGTTTATCCTTTATTTCCTGACACTTCAGACCGGCTGATTCCTGCAGCACCTGGGCAATCCGCCCGGTTCCGTAGAGCACTTTCTGTTTGTTTTCGGCTTCGCTTACCCCGTCACTAAAAGCAACAATTATGGAATCCTTATCCAATTCGATCCGTTCGTTTTGATACAGTTGATCTGCAAAAACAGCGACCGGCGGGGCAAACTGTGTAACCGGGGAATACACGGCTCCCAAACCGCAGATCATAAACGGCGGATGGCCTGCCACCGAATACACGAGCTCTCTTTTTTCCAGATCAATCACACCAATGATGAGTGTGGCAAACATGCCGGTGGTACTGATCTCTGAAAGCTTCCGGTTCACCTTATCCAACACATACGCGGGATCCGGTTTTTCCTCGAGCGCATCCTTGATGAGCATTTGAGAAGCCATCATAAACAGCGAAGCAGGCACTCCTTTTCCGGAAACATCACCCACATAAAAGATCAGCTTTTTGTTCCGGATTTCGTATCCGTAAAAGTCACCGCCCACTTCCCGGGCCGGCAACATCACCCCGCTCAGAGTAAAGTTCTTTTCCTCCACTTCGCCCTTTTTGGGAAGAAACTGTTGCTGAATCCGTCGGGCCATTGCAAACTCATTTTTAACGCTTGCTTCTTCGGCAACCTTCTTCTTCAGCTGATTCGAAATCAGCAACACCATGATCAGGATCAGAATGAGGTCAGCGATCATAATAAGGATCAGATAGGTCCTCAGTTGGTTCAGGGGTTGAAACAATACACTGTCCTTCAAAAAAATACCGATAGACCAAGCGGTCTGTTCAATGTACATTGTATACAATGTGTACTTCCCGTCGGGTAATTGAACCCTGTACACACCCGACTTACCGTGTTCCATGTCGGCGGCCGCCTTTTTCAGTGTTTGGGAATGAATGAATTCGGCGTATTTAAAAATGTTTTGCCGGAGGTTAAAATCCTGATTGGGGTGCGAGAGCAGAAATCCGTTTTGGGAGACCAGGAACATGAATTCGTTGTTTTCCTTTGACAGCCGCTGGATTTTCTGCGACAGCGTGTTCAGTTCCACATCAGCGGTCACCACACCCAAAAACCGATTGTGCAGGTCAAAAACCGGGTAAGAATATGTGCTCATGTACACCTCGCCCCCTCCTTTGTCAAAATACGGCTCACTCCACACCGGTTTTCGACTGTCTTTCACCACCGAGTACCAGCTGAGTGTCGGATAATCGTATTCCGGAGGCATGAGCCATTTTTCTTTAATGGAATCGTGCGCACGATAAAAATATTTGCAGTACGTTTTTTTCAGCGGTCCAGAGGGCTCCAGTGCCAGCGCCGAACCAAACAATGCCGGATCCTGTTGAATGTTCTGTTTGAGGAAAGGAAAGATGCGCTCGTAATGATGTGGACTGGCCGTGATCATATAAGAAGCTTTCGCGGTGAAACTGCTCGTTTTATTCAAGAAATCCTGTACGTTTTTCAGTGTATTCATATTGATCAGCCGGGCCTGCCTTGATTCGGACTTTTTGAGTTCGCGACTGACCCTTTCCTGAACCACATACAGGGTAACCAAAAACAGAGGGATCGTAATGACGATGACGTAAAAAACGATCTTCCGCTGAATGTTGTTCATCTTAAAGTGTGATCGAAAGGACATTTAATGCGTTTTTTGAATCATACGAATAGTCCAAACTTTCGGCCAGTGTATTGACCAGCACCAATCCCAGCCCCCCGTACTGCAGGTCTTCCACAGGTGCCGTTTCCGGTTTGGTAGGCCGGGTCGGATCAAACTTCTCGGCCTGATAACTGATTTTAATCATCAGCTTTTCCCCTTGTCGGGACAGATCCAGATCAAACTCAGTAGCCCGGGAATACTGAAAAAGATTCACAACCAGCTCTTCGCAGATCAGGTTCACTTTAAAGCAGCTGTTATCCGAAAGCCCCTGTATCGAACAAAAACGCCCGATGGCTGCAAAAGTCTCTTCCAATGAATGTAACTTCATCCCTTGTTATTTCAGTTGTAAAAACGTCAGAAAACCGGAGATCCTGAAGATTTCCAGCACATTGTCTTTAGCTCCGGTCAGAAAGATTTCCTTTCCGGCTGCTTTGGCCGCTTTGGCACAGTGCAACACCACCTGCAATCCGGCACTGCTGATGTATTCCAATCCGTTCACATCCAGCACAACATCCGTTCCCAGCGTTTCCAAATCAGCAGCAATGCGTTCCGAAACTTCCACCGCATTGGTTGCATCCAGCCGGTGACTAAATCTAAATACCAGCTGTTCGTTCTTTTCAATATTTACTAAAGTCATGCCAGTTTCCTTTCGTCTTTAATGAGTGTTATCTTTCCTGTTTTCGGATTTCTTGTCAGCGTGTTGGGCGCTACCATATGCACTTTTACATCGTTGATCAACCCGTTTTCCACCATCGTGGCCAGTTCTTTCGATAAGTTTAAGATCGCTGTTCTCACCGCTGGTGAATTGTCTTCAAACCGGTCTTCTTTGGCTTCCACCACCACCAGCAGGTTGTCCTTGTTGTTTTCCAAAGTTACAATCATTTGGAAATGTGCACTCAGATTATCAAAAGGATAAATGGCTGCGGAGATCACTTCGGGAGTAATGTTGCCGCCGCCGATGATCACAATGTCATCACTTCTCCCTAATAATTCCAGAACCCTGGTTTTCCGGCCGCAGGCACATTCCATTTCCACCCAGCGACAAAGATCCCCCACTTCATACCGAACCGTAGGCATGAGTGTTCTTTGCAGGTTGGTCACTACAATTTTTCCGATTTCACCGGCCGTTACCGGTATGTCCGTATCCACATCCAAAATCTCCACATAGTGCAGATCTTCGTGGACATGATGCAACGCCGTGCCCACCAGATGCTCGCACTGATACCCGATGGCGCCCGTATCGTTGGTGGTGTATCCGGTGGAAGCGATCTTTTGCACACCTAACACTTTTTTCAGATATTCCCTTGATTCCTTAAACAGGTGTTCGCCGCCCACCGATACTTTTTCGATCTTCAGGTCGATGTTTTGCACCTGAACATATTCGGCCAGCGACAACAATACCGAAGGAATGGTGATGATGGCATTGGCCCTGAAATTGATCAGGTTTTGCACGATGGACTCCATGGGATGATTCCCACCGATGGGCAATATGGTAGCTCCTGCATGTTCCAGGGCCTGATTGAACGACACGAACGAAGCCCACATATTGCCGGCAAACAACAGGTTGGCCACGCGGTCGTTTTCATCGAAAATGGAAAGTTTCAACCCTTTCCCCAGACGAACTGTGTTGAAATGCTGTTCTTCCACAGTCCGGTAAACGCTTTTTGGAGTACCGGTGGTTCCGCCGCTGGAGAACACATAGCCGCCTTTCATTTCGCCGCACAACAAACCTTCACCCGCCGGAGGCAGGTATTTTTTATAATCAGCTCCTGTCAACAACGGCAAGTTTCTGAAAGACTCAAAATCCTCAAAAACAATTCCTTTGTATCGTTTAGAAAGTAATGGAGATTTCTCTCTTACCACATCTACTATGTTTTTTACACGGGCCAGGGTAACGGCATCCCGAACCTCATCCGGCAGATAGTCGAACGCGTCCATTTCCGGATCATACTGTTTCCACAGCGACTCAATCGGCCAGTCCATTTCCAGGTTATTCCTGCCCAGTGATACCCAGCGCACCAGTTCGCTGATGCCTTTGGAACCGTCGTGGGGCGTACCGTGTTTGCGGGTCGCCATCCGCCCGAGTTCCACAAACCGGTCAGCGCCGACCAGCGCCAGTTGTGCAGACAATTCCTTCGCCCGTTCGTCAGGGGCCAGAATGGAAACCGTTTGGATGAACTGTCCCATGGGTTCCACAATGTTGATGACTTCATCCAGCGATTTCACCGGTTTCACAAACAGGGTCCGGTTGTGACAGGAGATTTGAAATTCCGTATGACTTTGGTACACCACGGTACTTAAACCGCTTTTCCCAAAATAATAATCGTCGTCGCCGGTAGCTTTGTTGATCTTCGCCATTTCACGCACCTTGGTAATCTCAACGGCTTCGTCTTCATAAACCGCGCCCTGCGGAATTTCATCGGCCCACACGTCCAGCGCTTTTCCGATTTCCTGCATCAGTTCCCGGGCCTGTTTTTCTCCTTCCACATACACCGTATGCGGCGACGAGCAAGCCGATTGCTCCCACATAATGGCATCGCGCGCTATCAGTTTGGCGGTTTCTTTCATCCCTTTTTTCTGCAGTTCGTTCTTGTCCACCATCACGAAACTATACTTCGGACCGTATTCGATCAGCTTGCAATGCAGTCCCAGATTTTTCCGGTAAGAGCGGATGGTATCGGCGCCACCGTAGGCCACAATGGCATCACATTCCTGTTTCAGGATGTTCTCAATTTCATCGGTACCGCCTTTCCAGTTGATGAGCGCCATGGCCTTGTGCAACACACCTGTATCATCAAAATCGCGGAGGCTCTTGGCAAACAACACCGGAAAAACCGGATCGACAGTGGACATTTTCATGATGTTGACGTTCTTGCTTACCAGTCCCTGAATCAGGCTGTCCACACCGCCCACAAACACATTGCCGGCAGAAACATGGGTCACAACGCCCAGCGGTTCTGTTTTGATGTAGCCCCGGAAATCGCGGCTGTAGGCCCAGGAATTCAAATAATCTTTGTTTCCCAGATCGGAATTCAACCGGGTAATCATTCCTTCGCGGCTCAACAGCGAACACATGGTTTTGATGCCTTCCTCAATCATGGCTTTACTGAAACCAATGCGGTCGGGAAGGAATTCCAGGGCTGTCTTCCGGTAACTGTAGTCCGGGTTTTGCCAGGCATTCGACACTTTTTCAAAAACATCCAGAATACGGTCCACTCTCAACCGTGCTGTTTCTTTTTTCAATTTCTTCGCCTGCTGAACAATAGTTCTGACTTGTTCTGTTGTAACTTTATCTGTCTCTAGAAGTTCCCCAAAAACATAAAATTCAATATTCATCTTTACCTCCCTGTATTTTATTCAGAAACTGCATTCTGATGCGTTGCTTTTAACAATTCCGTAGCCGTGATGGCACAGCCTTCGTGTTTTTTCAGACCTGCCCGGCCCATCAGTTCAATGTACTGTCCGGTTCTGCCGCAGGCACAACGGGAGTGGATGATGGCATAGTCTGTGGAAAGGATCGAAAGCGCAGGTTGCGCATAATTGTACGGCGATATCACCTGTAACAGCCCTTTTTCGCCTTCCGGCAGTACTTCCATGGTGCCGGGTTTCCTTGCAAAAGCTTTGGAATAAACGGGCACATGAAAATGATGGTGTTCGCAGGTAATATAAGGCACGCCATGTTCCACAAAACCATATACATCGCGGATGCGACTTTCGTGAATACCCAGATGCCGGTCGATCAATTCGGCAAATTCATCAAAGGGAATGGACTTGTTTTCGGCCGATTTCCAGCCACCGGCAATGATCACCAAACTTTCGGGGGAGAAATTGAGCCGGATATCGTTGGCTTTCATATACAAAAGCGTATCGTAAATAAACGCCGGAAAGCCGATGACCCTTAACGGGATGTTGTCCTTCTGAAAATCGGTAAACGCAGCCACACACAGTTTTTCGTTGAAGTATGCTTTTCCGTTTTCATCGGCATCAATGGCAAATACTTTTTTGTTTTCCGGGGCAAATGTGGAATACATCTGATGCGCATAGGCTGCTCCTTTTCCTTCGGAAACCCTTGGTGAATAGGCAAAAATGAGGTAGTTTACCTTCTGATCGGTTTCCAGTCCGTAGCTGTCCATGATCTTTTCGCGCATCTTCGTTTGCCGGTCTTTGGAGCCTTTATCCCACGAGATGTGACTTTTCTGGCCGCTGGTTCCGCTGGACGTAAAAGTGGAAACAATTTCCTTTTGATCCACAGAAAGGAAATCGTACCACTTGAAAGCATCCACCAGAAAATGCGGAATACGGTACACCTCATCCACGGTTTGCACACTTTCGATGGTAAAACCCTCATCATCGCACAGCTTTTTGTATACCGTGTTGTGCTGATAATGGAAAGCGAAGGCTTCTTTCACTGCCGCCAGAAACAGTTCGTCTGCTTCTTTGGTGTGGTTCAGCGCGTCTTTCAATTCGAAAAGTTTGTCTAAGTAGTTCATTTGTCCCCCTTTACTCTTTTATCGTTTAAACGTTTTACTTTCCCGGTGATGGGACTGCGTGGCAGCGCGCCCAGTTTCTCAAATTCCACATTCAGAATCACCAGTCCCATTTCTTCACCCACCTTGATATCGTTGATGTTTGTTTCAATATTTTTCTTGATTTTTTCCGTTACCTGACGGGATTTTTCGATGTCGGAAGATTCTATTTTCAGCACAATATTCAGTTTGGCATCACTGATGTCTTCCAGCTCAAACTGATAATTAGCGCTGATGCCATGGGTGGAAACAAATTCGGAAAAGGATTTTTCCACCACATCCATGGAGATATAGGCTCCGCCGATTTTGAAATCATCACCGGCCCGGCCTTCGATGATAAACACCGGATTGTGATCGCCGCAGGAACAGGTTTTGTCCGTCCATTGGGCCACATCCCCGATGCGATAGCGGATGATGGGTTGCGATATTCGTTCCAGATTGGTGATGAGCACTTCGCCTGTTTCCCCCGGTTTACAGACTCTGTCTTCCTCGAAGTTGTAAATTTCAACGAACTGGAAATCCGTAGGCAGATGGTATTCGCTGGAAGCACATTCGTCGCACTGGTAACCGATCAGACCACAGTCGGCACTGGTATAAGCCAGCGACTCAATGCGCACACCGGGAAAGGCTTTTTTCAGGTGGTTGCGGATCATTTCACTCATGTGTTCCCCGGCATAGCCGATCAGTTTCACAAAGTCCACCTTCAGGTTCTGTTGCAGTATCATGTCCGCCAGGATCACGAATACCGTAGGAAGGCTCAGCAATACCGTGGGTTTGAACTCCATGATGTAGTGCAGCATCTTATCAAACTCAATGTTGGCTGAAATCGGTAAATGGGTCGCCCCGATCAGCCGGATGTTGTCGTGGAGCGCCACAAAAGACGGCCACAAACTGCCGGCAACGAAGAGATTTGCGACTACATCTTCTTCATTGATACCGATCAGCCGCAGGGCATCTGCCTGTCGTTCCAGGAATTTGCCCCATTCTCCATACGTGAGCATGGTATACCGTGCCAGACCGGCAGAACCGCCCGTGGAAGTAATGATGGCTTCCTTCAGCGGCAATTCCAGGGTCAGCATTCGGGTGGATTTGGGATAGCTGTTGTTGAACAGCTCATCTTTGGAAAGGATGGGCACTTGGAGCCAGTCCTCATACGATGAAATGGAATTCAGCGCCTGATACTTTTCCGCATAAAAGGGCGAATTTTTCCTGGCAACATTGAATACCTCAATGGCCTTGTGCAAGGATGCTTCTTTTGTTATTTGACCAAACATAGTTAACTCTTTATGGTGTGGTGTTTTGTAGCTAAATTTTTACTGGATATGGATTCGGTCTTCACCTGCACCAGATCCTCACTGACTGCGGCTGAAAGCCGGTCGTATTTGGCGTTGAACTCGTTGGAAGAGGTTTTCAGGAAACCAATCAGGGCTTTCTGATATTTCTTAGCCAGTCCTTCTTTTTCTTCAATCACAAACACGGTGAATTCCAGAAATTCCACTGCATTCTTTTCTGTTTTCTGAACCTCATACAATCCACCGTACAGATAGGTTTCGTCCAGCGAATTCAGAAAATCACCGCTGGAATAAATGTTCAGATTGGTGCCGTAAAACACTACTGCATCACTGGTTCGGCCAAATACATACAACAGTTCTTCGGGCAATTCCTTTAAAACAGTTTTCGGCACACCTGCCTGTTTCAGTGTTTCTTTTTGAATGATCCCACCGGTGTCTTTTGTGTTGTAGCGGATGAGGGGAACAAACTGATCCTTGGTAACAATCAGGTGGTTGTCCACCGTTTCCAGATAGGCGTGTTCATTTTTCTCAAAGAGCATGGGCGGATTCTCATCCTGAAACAGTCGGGCTGACATCATGGGGTTGTTGTTGAGATATTTCCGCAACAGGATGGTTCCCCGGCTTTCGATGCCCAGATCGCCGGTATCGGCGGAACCGTACCCTGTTTTCGCTACATACACATTGTCCGGATCGTGGCCGAATTTTTTCGCCACACTGATCCGGAAATTTTCGGTAAAATATTCGCCCACCACCGGGAAGTAGATCTTCCCGTTCAGCAATTCTTTTTCCTCTCTTAGCAGCGAATAAATGATGCTGATGCTGGACGGGTTGGTCACCCAGACAATCTGTTCGAACAGAGGTCCGAAATCTTGGGCAATGTGTACCGACTCTTTCAGGTCAATACCGGGCGTAGCGGTCACAATTCCGTCCATTTTTCCCGCCAGACTCCGGAATGCACAGGCCAGCTGCATCCCGCCGATCCAGGTGCCCAGTGCCAGTGAAACCAGGATCAGTGTGGATTTTTTATCGATGGAATAGTCGTCGATCAACAGTTGTTTCACGGCTTCTATATACGCTGCTTCGTCCTCCGACTGTTTCAGCCACAACACACTGCCGCTTTTGGAAAACCCGCTGGAAGCCCCGATCAGAAAACATTTATCAAAAGAGTTTTCCCTGATCAGTTCCCGAATGGGATAGGTCAGCAAATAATTCTGCTTGTCGCAAAACGGAATATCCTCCCAGTCTTTTACTTCTGTCAGCTGGTGTTCAGAAAGAAATCGTTCATAACCCGGAACTGTTTTTCGCACGTTTTCAAACAAAGCAAATCGATCCATAATTCAGTTTTTTAGGTTGCTTCCAATTTTGTTTCACTGTTCAGTTCTTTCAACCGGAACACTCCGATGGCACTGAGCAGAATAATGACTCCGCTGAGGATGTAGACATGAAAGGCCCCGATGTAATTCATCACGGCACCCATCACCCCGTAACTGATCGGCTGCAGGGAAAGGGAAACGGCAATGATCAGCGACATAATCTTCCCCAGTGACGCCCCCGGCAAGCGGATCTGGTACAACGACAACAGGGTGATGTTAAACAGGTTGAGGGTAAATCCGATGATAAACATCACGACCAACTGCGGAATCAGTGACGGCGTAAATCCGGCAACAATGAACGCTGCGCCCATGGCCACAAACGAAGACGATAAAACCAGGCTGGGCTTTGCCTTCAGCTTAACGGCCGACAGGAACAGGGAACCCGTCAGCATGCCGGCACCAATGGCCGCCATCAGATAAGCGATTTCTTTCACATTGGCTTTGGCGATGACAGGAATGATGATGGTCAGGGACGAGAAAAAGAAATTCACTACGGCGATCCGCACAATCATTTTGTGCACGATGGCGTACTGCTTAACCAGACGGAATCCGGTTTTAATGTCTTCCAACAACGGAGTTGATGCCTCTTTGACAGCAAATTTAATGTCTTTGATGTTGAGCAAAAACAACACGGAAATCAAAAATAAGACACCGGCCCCCATAAAAGCATGGGTTACGCCCAACACAGCAATCAGTGCCGATCCAAACAACGGACCAATGATGGAACTGGCGCTTCCGCTGATCTGTTCTATGGCATTGGCCTGCGTGATTTGTTCTTCCTTCACCAGAGAGGGAATGATGGCCAGTGAGGCCGGGTTAAAAAACGCAGAAGCTATGGAGATGCCCGCCGTTCCCACGATCAACAAGGTAGTGTCCAGCCGGTTGATCGCATACAAATAAGCAAAAACAGATACTACTAACATTCGTGTAAAATCGGCCAGCATCATGGTCGCCACTTTGTTGTGCCGGTCCACCATACTGCCCGAAAAAGGAGAAATCAATACGGACGGCAGGGAAGCAGCAATCATGGCCAGACCTACAATCAGTGTGGAATTCGTCCACTTGTAAATAATCCAGATCAGGATCAGTGAATGCATCCGGGACGCCAGCTGGGAGGCAATGGTGGCGATCCAGAACCGCAGAAAAACCGTATTGTTTTTAAAGAGACTCATCAGGATAAAACCCGTTCTTTTTCTTGTAACACGTATGCAAACAGTTCACTGGCGTGATCGCCCAGTATCTCAATTTTCGAAATATCAATGGTGCCGTTCAGGTATTGAAATTTGATTACGTCTTTCCCGTCCATATAGGACGGAATAATCCCGCTGAAAAAGAACTTCTCCTTTTCCAGGGATTCGATGAGTTCCGAAAGGTCACTTTCCTCCAGCGGCAGGTATAAAAAGATCACATATGCCTTCATCGTATACAGCAGGTCGTACAGCGAACGCTTGATTTCTGGCAGGTTCAACTTTCCGAATCGCTTTACAGTAATTTCTCCAAATCCCCAGTCGGAAGAATAGGCCGACAACACCTGTCCCGGTTCTTCTTGATCCATCATTTCCTTCGTTCCTTCCTGAAAAGGGATGGCAAGTTCCGCGTAGATCTTTTGAATCACTTCCCGGTGGCGCTCCGGCAGGAACAGCGTCCGTTCTCTTTGTTTGAACGGTTTGAAATACAACATACAGCTTTCGCGTTGCGACAACGACTGGTTGATCTGCCGGAAGCTCAGTTTCTCCGGCACCAGAGCAAACGTAAACCCGCAGGGCTGGGAACCGAATTTTAAATTGACTTTCTGGCTGTAGCTGTGAGAGGTGACCGGTTGCGACATGATGCCTTCCAACTGCAGGTTTACCGCTTTCTTTTCCAGGAGGTCTCTCATCTTACCCATCAGATTGAACCCTCTGTATCCGGGCGAAACGACGGCTTGTCCGCTTTCGGCGATGGATCCCAAACCCGGTCGTTCGAGGGCGTAATGGCCCACCACTTCCTCTGTTGTTTTATCGCAGCACACCACAGAAATCAATTTACCCGAGGCGTTCAGTTTGGCAATTTTTTCAGGATAATATAAATCCTCGTTGGGATAGGTATAACCATAGGCACGATAGATCGTTCTGGAAATCCTGATGGCATCGCCTTCCCGGAAATCGCGAACCTCCACATCCTCAGGACCGGTTGCTTTTCCCGTTTCACGGGGTGCATCATTTTCCAAAAGTGTGATGATGTCCCGGTGCGGAATCTCAAAGGACAGTCGAAATTCTTTTCCCTCGTGCCCGTGATTGATCCATTCCACATTATCGGCATACTGCCGGATCAGAAACAATTCCATGCCTTCGGTATCCAGCACATCCAAATCGGCTGCCGGATGATATTCCCGGGCCAAACTATCATCAAAGGGAAGGCCTCTATCGAAAAAGGAAAGTTTGAAATACAAACTGTCCGTCGCCACCGTAATCCTGACCGTGGATTCCTCATCAGGAGTAAAAGAATTTTTAATCACCTGCAAAAAGGCCTCTTCCGAAACCAGCTTCAGCTTTTCCAGCAATCGTTCAGGAAGACGAAACACCCGGGCACTTTCCACAACAAAAGACTGCAACACCGGCAGCATTTCAACTTTGTTGGGTATGTGTAGTGCATTCATTGCCTTGCCGGAATGATCGGCGTTTTTGGGTTAATTTTCAGGTTTCGATGTATGTTACGTCCTTAACAAATTTAGGCAGAAATTCTTATGATGACAAAAATCTCTGTGCTTTTCTGATGTAATTCAGAAAAACGGAAGTGATCTAAGCAAAAAAGGAAGTTCAAATGAACTTCCTTTTTCCGTGTTTGGTTGCCTGTTAAAAGGCTTTTGGGAGGCAATTACTTGTATTTGAAACCGTGTTCTTTTAAATTATTCTTCACCTGCTGCACGGTCATTTCACGCAGCTTCATACCACAGAGCGGACAAGTGCCCGGTTGGTCGGAAATCACATTCCAGTCCATCACGTCTTCGTACAATTTTCCATCGTGATTTTTGTCCAGCGCTTCCACATTGATCATCCCTTTTCTGACGATGGAATTTTTGTTTGCCATTTGGGTTGTGTCGGCAGAATGCATTTTCATTTTCTTCATTCCGGCCATCTTTTCTTTGGTTTGCTTGTGCTGGGCCTGATTCATCAGGGCGTTGCCGGCAAAGGTTTCTCCCGTAAGGAAGAAGCCCATAAGCAGAAAAAATATAATTTGCTTTTTCATGAATTTGTGATTTAAAAAATTAATAATACGCGCTCTAACTTCTTCTCAATCGCAGGGCGTTGCTGATCACCGATACCGAGCTGAAGCTCATGGCGGCAGCCGCGATAATCGGACTCAGCAGCAGGCCAAATACCGGGTACAATACACCGGCGGCAATCGGCACGCCAACGGAGTTGTATACAAATGCAAAAAACAGGTTCTGTTTGATGTTTCGCATCACCTTTTGACTCAGCTCGCGCGCTCTGACAATGCCATTCAGGTCGCCTTTCACCAAAGTGATTTCCGCACTCTGCATGGCGATATCCGTGCCGGTTCCCATGGCAATACCAATGTTGGCCAGCGTCAGCGCCGGGGCATCGTTGATGCCGTCACCGGCCACCGCCACAATATGTCCTTTGTCCTGCAGTTCTTTTACTTTGTTGTATTTGTCTTCGGGGAGGCAGTCGGCCTGGTACTCATCAATGCCCAATTCATGGGCAATGGTTTTGGCCGTGTGTTCGTTGTCTCCGGTCAGCATGATCACCTTCAATCCCGATTTGTGTAATGCCCGGATGGCTTTCGCCGAAGTGGCTTTGATTTGATCAGCCACACTGACCATCCCCGCGATCTTGTGATCCACTACCAGCAACATCACCGTTTGTCCTTTTTCCTGCCATTGCACGACTTGCCGCGACTGCTCTTCCGTTAACGTTGCCTTTACGTCTTCCAGCAGTCGTGTATTTCCCAGACCTGCTTTCTTACCCTGAATTGTAGCCACAACTCCTTTTCCGGAAAGGGCTTCAAAACCGGTCACCTCATCCAGTGTCAACTGGTGTTCTTTAGCCCCGCGCACAATGGCTTCCGCTACGGGATGTTCACTGTTTTTATCCAGCGAAGCTGCCAGTTTCAGTATGTCTTTATCGGTATATTTTTCGTCAAAAGAGACAAAGGAGTTCAGGCTGGGTTTGCCTTCGGTCAGTGTTCCGGTTTTATCGACAATCAACGTGTCTACCTTGCTCATTTCTTCAATAGCCCGTGCCTCTTTCACCAGCACTCCCGATTGTGCCGCCCGGCCGGTTCCCACCATTACAGAGATAGGCGTTGCCAGCCCCAAAGCACAGGGACAAGCGATCACCAGCACAGCGACGGCATTGACAAAAGCATACACCAGCGCCGGTTGCGGTCCCCATAAATACCAAATGAAGAATGTCAGTAGGGAGATAGAAACCACAATCTGTACGAAATATTTGGCTACTTTGTCGGCAATACCCTGGATGGGAGCCCGGGTGGAACCGGCTTTGTTGACCATGTCCACAATCTGCGCCAGCAAAGTATCCGAACCTACTTTTTCCGCTTTCATCCGGAAAGCCGTTTTTCCGTTTACGGTGCCACCGATCAGTTTTTCGCCTTTTGCTTTTTCCACGGGAATGGATTCTCCGGTAATCATGCTCTCATCAATAATTGCATTTCCATGATGCAAAAGCCCATCCACGGGAATTTTTTCTCCTGGTTTCACCTGTAAGATGTCGTCTGTCATAACTTCTTCCAGCGGGATGTCTTTTTCTTCTCCGTCCCTGATCACATGCGCTACAGCAGGAACCAGGTTTAACAACTCTTTGATGGCCGAACTGGTTTTGCTGTGGGCGCGTAATTCGAGTACCTGACCCATCAATACCAGCGTCAAAATAAAGGCCGAAGCTTCAAAATACAAGTGCACATAACCCTGCGCATCTTTAAACTGTGCCGGAAAGAGGCCCGGTACGAGCATTGCCAGCACACTGAAAACAAAAGCGGCGCCCACACCCAGCGAAATCAGCGTCCACATATTGGGAGACCTGCGCCGTACGGAATTCCAACCCCGGACAAAAAACTCCCATCCGGCATAAAATACGACGGGAAGGGTGAGCGCAAATTCCGTCCAGCGCCAGAAAATTTCAGGGGCTATTTTGTTCCAATTCAGCCACGGAATCATCGAAGACATGCTGATGATCAGTACCGGAACGGAAAGTGCCAGTGCCAGCCAGAATTTTTTTACCATGTCTTTATACGCTTTGACCTCCGCAGTAGGCTCTTCACTTTCACTCTTGCCGGGAGTGAACCCGGAAGTTTCCTGTATCAAATGCATTCCGCACACCGGACAGTCGCCGGGATGGTCATAAGTTTTGTCGCCTTCACAACGCATGGGGCAGTAATATCGGGTCCCCTTACCCGCTTTTTGGTCCGGATGCATGGCTTTTATCTGGGGCTTTTGGGCAGGATTCATCCCTTTCATGGGGTGTTTGGCCTTTTCCGGATCATAGCTGTCATCCACCGGAACCAGGTGCATACCACAAACTGAACATCTGCCCGGTTCATCATGGATTTGCTCCCCTTCGCAGTACATCGGGCAGTAATACTGGGTCGAAGCATGGTTTTGATGATCCGAAGACATGGTTTTTTCTATGTGTTTCATTCCGCTCAAAGGATGCTTCGCCTTCTCCGGATCATAAGTATCATCCACCGGAACCAGATGCATTCCGCACACCGAACAGCGACCCGGTTCATCGTGGATTTGTTCTCCTTCGCAGTACATCGGGCAATAGTATTTTGTCGCATCCACCATTGCATGGGGTTCCGTTTTGTGCGACTTCTGATGGTGATGTTCTTTCTGTTTTTGATAATTTTCACCCACAGGCACCAGATGCATCCCGCATACAGGGCAATCCTGAAATTCATCATAGGTTTTATCTCCTTCACAGAACATCGGACAGTAATATTTTTCCGATTCACCGGCGACATCTTTTACCATCGAATGCGATGCGTGATGATGCATTGCTTTCTCTTCCTTTCCCTCCGGCACCAGATGCATGCCACATACCGGACAATCACCCGGCTCCTCATAGATTTTATTGCCCTCGCAATACATCGGGCAGTAATATTTATTTTCTCTCATTGTCTGTCCTTATGTTTTAAATGGTTTTCATGGATTGATTTTTAGAATTCTCCGTAGTGACTCAGCTCTTTAGCCACACGATCAAATTCTTCTCTACTGATTTCTCCGTTGGCATATCTTCGTTTCAGAATATCCAACGCGGAGGATGAATGACGGTGAGTGTAGTGCCCGTTTGCCGGCGCTAACAGTTTAACTAAAATGTAAATCAAAACCGCCAGTACAATAATTCCGATTGGCCAGGCATATCCCATGCCCCATCCAAATCCATGTCCTAAATACATCATGACTTTCTGTTTTAAAAATGATTGTTTCAGTCGCAGTACGACTGTTGTTTTCTTTTACAAAAGTAGTTTCACAACTTCTCTCGGGCATTACATAATTATGGATAAGATTTATATATTCTTCCGGTTGGAAGAGCTACATATGAAAAATCCCGGGCTGTTAGCCCGGGATTCAGTAGTGACTTTTAGAATTGGTTTCGGGAACGACCTTCAGATCATAAGTCTGTCAAGGCCTGTTGAAGTTTGGCTTTGATTTCTGTGGAAAGCTCCTGAACCACTTCGCTGGGGACTTCCTTCACCGCAGCAACCGGATCAATAATGCCTACATCAAAACCGCTTTTTGCTTGTTGAACAATGACATTACAAGGCAACAGGGTGCCCATGTACTGATCGGCATTCAGGGCTTTGAGTGCGGCAGGCGGGTTGCAGGCAAACAGGACTTTGTAGGGTCGGTAATCCACATCCAGCTTGGCTTTTAATACTTTCTGAAAATCGATTTCGGCTAAAATACCAAAACCCTGTGTTTTCAACACATCCGCCACTTTGTTTACCGCTTCATCCAACGAATCGGAAGGAATTGTTTTTGAAAAATAATAGGCCATGATTTGTTATTTATTAATTGTGAATTATTATCAGTTACTGCCTCACAAAAAAAAGAAAATTATATTAACCCGCCACCACACCGACTATTAATTTAAGTTAAGTCCGCTTACTTTTTATTGATTCTTTTCGCATACGGCCGATTTCAGCGATAATTGTTGGGGGAATTATTTATTTTTCTTAAATTAGCCTACAGATCGAATCGGGTGAACTGAGATTGCTTAATTTTGTCGTATGGACAATAACAGTACTGCCATGAAAACACTCGTTGTTGCTTATGATTTCTCTAAAAATGCTGAACATGCCCTGAAATACGCCATGTTTTTTGCCCAGCGTTTATCCGCTACCGTACATCTGGTTTGGATAGACAACTCCTGTTCCAACGAAATGCTGGACACCATCGAAGAAGAACTTCGCATTGAAAAAAAGAATTTCCTGAA
Source organism: Bacteroidales bacterium (assembly GCA_016936355.1). Classification (GTDB taxonomy): domain Bacteria; phylum Bacteroidota; class Bacteroidia; order Bacteroidales; family F082; genus Sulfidibacterium. The sequence continues at coordinate 40,818 of JAFGYB010000014.1, forward strand.
AGGGCTGATCAAAGAGTGGGAAGAACAGATTCCCGGCATCCGTATGAAATACCATCTGGGAAAGGGAAAGGTGTATCAGGAAGTATCCAAAACCGCTACCCGGCTGAAAGCCGATGTATTGTTTGCCGGCACCCACGGCATCAGCGGGTATGAGCAGTACTGGATTGGCAGCAATGCCTATCGGATCACCACCTCCGCTCCTTGCCCGGTGGTTACCGTACGGTGTCATTATGAAATACCGGAAAAACTGAACCGGATTTTGCTCCCCCTGGACAGTTCAATGGAAACCAGGAAAAAGCTTCCGTTTGCTGTTGAACTGGCTGAGTTGTTCGGCGCTGAGATCCATTTATTGAAGATCTATAATTCGCCCCTGAGTGTGATCCGGAAACGGATTGACCAGTTTGGCGAAGAAGCCGAAAAATATCTGAAAGAATCCGGCGTACATTACACGTTGTCGGCATTGGAGGCGACCAACGTAGCTACCACCATCTTGAATTATGCGGAAGAAAACAAAATTGACCTGATCACCATTATGACGGAACAGGAAACCACCACCGCCAGCAGGTTTTTAGGCCCCTATGCCCAGCAGCTTATCAACAGTGCCCTGATGCCGGTCATGAGTTTGCGGGCCACTTATTACAGTCAGGAAGAAAATGAATTTTAAGGATCGAAGAATTATGGATAAAAAAGTCATCATCGTGTTGGCAGGATTGATGTTGTGGAGCATCGGGCTGGTTGCTCAGGATACAGACAGTATTCCCGATTACCGTTCGATGTATCATGGAGATGCGCGCATTGACTCGGTATTGCGGCTGGATTACATGCAAAACACCCGGTATCCGACCATTCCGGGTTACCGGATTCAAATCTACAAAGGTTCGGGAAACAATGCGCTGAACCGGGCACTGGATGTGCAGAAAAGCTTTGAACGACGGTACGACGCTAAGGCTTATGTTACCTTTAACGAACCCTATTACCGGGTTCGGGTAGGCGACTTTCGTACCCGGCTGGATGCCATCCGTTTTCTCAATCAGATCAAAGGCCGTTATCCGCTGGCCTGGGAAATCAAGGATAAGATCCGGTTCTCAGAGTAGTCTGGCCGGCACTGGTGACAAAGAAAAAACGAAGGCACACACATAAAACTTAAAACCATGAAAAGAATAGTGGTGGGTATCGATTTTTCAGCTTGTTCACTCAACGCACTGGAGCACGCTGTCAGCATTGCAAAAAAAGCCAATGCAGGCATTACCATGGCCTGGGCCAATCACCTGGATTATTCCAAGGAGATTTTCTCCATGGAACCTGAAAACCTTCAAAAGGAGGTAGCCAAACGTTTCGAAAAAATCATAAAACAATACCGTCCCGAACTGGGCGATAACCTTGATTACGAAATCGGGAAAGGGAAGGTGTACAAAGTAATTTGTGACGTGGCCCACAAGACCGATGCTTTTCTGATTATTGTGGGAACCCACGGGTCGTCCGGTTTTGAAGAATTCTGGATCGGCAGCAACGCCAACCGCATCGTCAGTGCCAGCAAACTGCCCATCATTACCATCCGGGCCGGTTTCAAATCCGACATCAAACTGAAGACCATCGTAATGCCACTCGACAGCACGGTAATCACCCGCCAGAAGGTACCGTTTACCGCCTTACTGGCCAAATATTTCGATGCTGAAATTCATGTGTTGGGCGTCCATACTTCTTCGCTCGACGACATCCGTTACCGGATTCAGAACTACGTTTCACAAACCCAGACTTATCTGAAAGAAAACAACGTACGGTTCAAATCCGTATTTGTCGACACCCACAACATTTCGGATGCAGTGATTGACTATGCCAACAAGGTGGATGCGCAACTGATTTCCATTATGACGGAACAGGAAACCACCACGGCCAACCTGTGGCTCGGTCCCTATGCGCCGCAGATGGTCAACCATTCGGCCATTCCGGTACTCAGCATCCATCCGGAACGAATCTGATCAGCCTGTTGTTAAAGCACTGGTATAATGCTTAGCAACAACGGTACTGATTAAAGCAAGCACTTTCATCAAATCAGTGGGGACTCATCAGGCATTTTATTTTTTTGCACCATTAAATATTTTTCTAACTTTAAGAGGTTCAAATAATAAACCCGGAGGCCAACGATTATGAAACACTTCTGAAAAGGTTCATGATGAGAAAATTGTTACACTCCAGTGGATGAATGAAAGACAATCATACCGGGAACTAGAAAATAAAGTTGTTGAACTGGAAGAGAAACTCCAGGTCATTCAGGAACTTTTAGACAAGTCGATTGATATTATCTGGAAAATGGACCTGCGGCTGCCGTTTACTTATGTCAGCCCTTCGGTTTACAACATTACAGGGTTTACGCCTGAGGAGTGGACCGGATAAACCAATAAACTGTCATGAAAAAAGAAATCGAACCCGGCACATTCCGAAACGAAATCGCCACTTTCCGCAGAATCCGTAAAACCATCGGATGGCTGGGCATTGGGCTGCCGTTTACGCTGGTAATTCTGTCCCTGATCCCGTTCTTCCACACGGCGATCCAGCAATCCATCAGCCATTACTACTACACCAACCTCCGGGAGATTTTTACAGGAACCCTCTGTGCGGTGAGCCTTTTTCTGATGCGCTACAAAGGAGTCAACAATCCGGTGTTCTGGAAAAACGACAACAAGATGACCAACCTGGCCGGCATCATGGCGCTGGGCATCGCCCTCATTCCCACCAACCCCTACACTTGTTCGGATAAGATTTATACTTTGATTCCGTATTGCGAAAACTTTATCGGGTACATTCACTATTTCTTTGCCGCCGGATTTTTCCTGATCCTGGCCATCATCTCCCTTGCGATTTTCACCATCGGGCAGAATCAGGATCCCGATATAAAAGTGCAATGGCTCAACGAAAACAACATTTACCGGATCTGCGGATACGGAATCATCCTGTTCATCATCCTGATCCCCATCTGTGACCACCTGCATCTTTTTCGTTCCTCAACGCTGATACTGGAAACCCTGGCGCTGATCGCTTTCGGTACCTCCTGGCTGATCAAAGGACGCGTACTGGGCGACAAGGGAAGAATTGGAAGAGTGTTGTACCGGGAACAGAACCGTTAGCAGAACCTGAAAAGCCATTTTTGGGGCTGGAAAATTCATGCTGATGATTTCCTTTCAAATTCTTTTCTACCTTGCAGCGTTCTATGAAAACCCAATAAGAATAACAGTATTTCCCGATCCATCGGGATTTAAACGGTGAGCAGAAATAAAAAAACAAATAAATGAAACTACGCTACACACGAAGAAAACTACTGTCGAGCCTCATCATGGGGCTCCTTTGGCTGGCTTTCGGTCTTTATTTTCTCATTGAAAACAACTTTAAAGGCTTAACGAGTTATTTATTTGTGGCCGTAGCCATATTCTATTTTGGCATCTTTCTCTTCGAGTCAACCCATCAATATATGACCCTGGAGAACGGAATACTGACCCGAAATCTGCTTATTAAAGATTCCATTCGTTTGGATGAAATCCAAAGCATCAGCAAAACCGGTTTCTATTACATCCTGAAGACCGAACAGCGCAAAATGAACATCAATACCCGGATCATTGAGCCCGCTTCTTTGGAAGCCTTTGAAAAGGAACTGGAGCAACTGGATGTGCCAACTGATCCGTCGTAATAGACCTGTCTCTCCTTACAGTCCCTTCACAATTGCCAGGGCATTGTACACATGCTGTGCCGGGTTGATATGATCGATGCTGGAGGAAAATACGGCGACAATCACGCCTTTTTTATTGATCACAAAGGTGGTTCTCGGAATAAACCCGTGGGTCACCAGTTTCCCCCGTACGTCTTTCACGCCGGGCTGGGGCGGTATGAGCTTCAGTCCGTAGGTGGCGGCAATTTTTCCTTCCGGATCGGAGGCCACCGGGAATTTTCCTGCACAGTAATCGGGGTCGGAAGAGAAGGAATTCAGCCGCTGCAGATCATCGGCCGACACGCCGATGATGGTGGCCCCCGCTGCGGTAAACTTACTCTTGTTTGAAGCAAAGGTATGAGCCTCCAAATCACACCCGCCGGTGTAGGCAGCGGGGTAAAAATAAACCACCACGGGGCCTTTGGCCAGGGCTTTTTTTAAGGAAAACGTAAATTCATGACCGGCTTGTGTAGCCGGGGCGGTAAACAAAGGAGCCTGGCTTCCTTTGGGTAAGATCGTCGATTGGGCAACGCCTGATAAGACAAACCCAAGGATCAATACGGTAAACAGACAATATTTTTTAAACATGATAAATAACTGTTTAATTTATGATAAGTCAACAAATGTACAACAGGAGGAAAGGAAAGTCAACAGGGCAGTCGTCCGTGCATATGCCTTCCGGTTTTTTCGGATGGTACTGATTGCCTCAATTACCAAAATAAGGCGGGTGAAATTATCGATCTCTAACCCTGTTCAACAGGTTAAAAAAGCCTATTCCAAAGGAAAAAAACGTGTGAGAGGTACAAAGAATAAAAAACCTGCTTCCTCCGTATAAACTCTGTGCTTTCTATGTACCTTCTTCGGTTAAATAGCAATTTTATAGAAGATAAATAAAAGAAAGAATAAACAGACCGTTTGCACGTGAAAGAGGTTGATCCGTGAAAAAATTATCCTAAGATTTGGGGTTCTATGAAGGGGAATAAAAAACAAAAAGCCGGCTAAAGCCGGCTTTTTTCTATTGCTTAATCTCTTCCTGATTCTGATCGAAGAAATGGTATTCCAGCATGTGCTGGTTTTTCATCTCCTTAATTTTTACCCACTTTTTGTACTCCCAAAACCATTTCCATTGCTTGGGGAGCTTGCCTTTGGTAAGGTAAGCATAAATAAACGGATGAACCCCAAGGGTAAGGCGGTTCAGGTTTTGGTCGCGGAGCAGGTATTCCAGGTTGTTTTCAATATCATCCACAATGGTGATACTGGATTTGATTTGTCCGGTGCCGTTGCACACGGGACATTTTTCCATGACTTCCACGCTCATTTCGGGGCGAACGCGTTGCCTTGTAATTTGAATGAGTCCGAATTTCGACGGCGGCAAAACAGAATGTTTGGCGCGGTCTTTTTCCATTTCATTTTTCAGGTGTTCAAACAGGGCCCTACGGTTTTTCGCATCGTGCATGTCGATGAAATCCACTACGATGATACCGCCCATATCGCGCAGCCGGAGCTGACGGGCGATTTCGGTGGCCGCTTCCGTATTGGTCACCAGTGCATTTTGTTCCTGCGAATTGTCTTTGTTGACCCGGTGTCCTGAGTTTACGTCAATAACGTGCAGGGCTTCGGTATGCTCGATGATGAGATACACCCCGCTTTTGATGGTAACGTTTTTACCAAAAGAATTTCTTATTTGCCTTTCAATATTGAAATGCTCGAAAATCGGCTCCCGGCCTTTATAGGCTTTGACAATGTCCATTTTTTCCGGTGCGATTCTCTCGATAAACTCCTTGACTTCGTCGTACAAAGCCGGATCGTTGATGTGGATGTTGTTAAATGATTCGTTAAGGAGGTCCCTTAAAATGGCAGAGGTACGATCCAGTTCGCTCAACACTTTCTGCGGTGCCTTGAGGTGTGGTAATTTGGCGGAAATCTTATCCCACTTGGAAACAAGGTTGCGTAAGTCGGCATCCAGCTCGGCTACTTTTTTGTTTTCAGCCACCGTACGGACGATTACACCGAAGTTTTGGGGCTTGATGCTCATCAGTAGTCGTTTGAGCCTTCCGCGTTCTTCCTTGCTCCTTATTTTTTGTGAAATGGATATTTTATCCGAAAACGGCAGCAACACCAAAAATCTTCCCGGAAAGGATATTTCCGTGGAGATGCGCGGCCCTTTGGTTGAAATGGGCTCTTTGGCTACCTGGACCAGGATTTCCTGTCCGGGGTTTAATACTCGGGTGATTTTTCCCGTTTTCTCAATATCCGGTTCCCTTTTGAACTTCTCATAGGAAAACTTATCGCCTTTCCCCTGTTGCACCAGGCGGGTGTAATTGTTCAGGGTACGAACCTGGGGACCCAGGTCCAGATAATGCAGAAAAGCATCCTTTTTGTAACCCACGTCCACGAAGGCGGCATTCAGTCCGGGCATGATCTTGCGCACTTTGCCCAGGAATACATCACCTACCGTGAAATCGTTGTTGTTTTGTTCCTTGTGAAGCTCAACCAGTGTTTTATCCTCAAGTAGCGCAATGTTAACCTCCGAACCATTCGAATCGATTACTAGTTCTTTGTTCACTCTACTTGTTTTTGATGATTAATCTCTTTGTAAGGTTGAGAATTTTTTGGGTGGTATACACATACGTATCCCAACTGAGGGTTGGAATAAATACAAAGCCGGCGCTATGCCCTGCATAACGCCGGCTTTACATAACTCAGAAATCTTTATTTCTTCTTATGCCTGTTCTTCCTCAAACGTTTTTTGCGTTTGTGGGTTGCCATCTTGTGTCTCTTCCTCTTTTTTCCGTTTGGCATTTTTTCTTCTTTTAAATATTCAAACTATTTTACGCTATCTTTCACTTCGCTTACAAAAGACTTGGCAGGTTTAAAGGCTGGGATTTTGTGTTCAGGGATCACAATGGTGGTGTTTTTTGAAATGTTACGACCTGTTTTTTCAGCTCTTCTCTTAATGATAAAACTTCCAAATCCTCTCAGGTAAACATTTTCACCGTTGATCATGGTATCTTTTACGCTTTCCATGAAGGATTCTACTACAGCCTGTACAGCCACTTTTTCGATTCCAGTTTTATTGGCAATGTCGGCTACAATCTCTGCTTTTGTCATGATTCTAACTTTTTAATGTATTTGAAATTAGTTTTTTAATTCGGGC
>JAFGYB010000064.1 GCA_016936355.1 Bacteroidales bacterium
CCAGCTCCTGCTGAATTCCCCCAGGCCCGGAAGGGAGCAAGGGTAGGCGGTTGTAGCGGTGCGATATAAGTAGCTTACCCTTTTTTTGTGCCCTTTATTTCCCTTTTTACTACCTTAGCAACTGATAATCATTACAAAGATGCTGCTTAAAATATATCCTGAAAATCCTGCGCCCCGCCACATAGAAATGGTGCTGGAAGGGCTAAAGCAGGGACATGTTTTTGTTTTTCCGACCGATACGGTGTACGGACTCGGGTGTGATCTGTATAATACTAAAGCATTTGACCGGCTGGAACAGATCAAAGGAGGAAAAAAAACGAAAAAAACCTTCAGCATCATCGTAAGCGACATCAGTATGCTTTCGGAATTTACGAAACCCATCGACAATTCGATCTTCCGTATGCTGAAGCGCAACATCCCCGGGCCGTTTACTTTTATATTGGAGGCCAACAGTTCGGTTCCCAAGCTGTTCCAGAGTAAAAAAAGGACCATCGGAGTCCGAATACCCGACAATCCTTTTATGCTCCATGTTGTACAAGCACTGGGTCATCCGCTGGTGACGACCTCTATACACAACGAAGACAAGATTATAGATTATACCACCGACCCGGAACTGATCCATGAACAATACGAACACATTGTCGATGGGGTTGTTGATGGCGGCTTCAGCCACAATATTCCTTCCACGGTGATTGATTGCACCGGAGGCCATCCCGAAATTATCAGAGAAGGACTGGGCCTGTTAAAAGAGTAAATTTTTTGCGCAAAAAACTTTGTCTTTTTAAAAAAAGTAGTATTTTTGCGCCTCCAAAACAATGGGAAATTTGATTCGTTAGCTCAGCAGGTAGAGCATCTGCCTTTTAAGCAGAGGGTCCGGAGTTCGAGCCTCCGACGAATCACGAAGAAGCCTGGTCAAACGACCGGGCTTTTTTGTTTTTGCAACCACTTTCTCTCACCGCCCGGAAAAATCCAGACACAAAAAAACCTCTGTAAATTCATCAAAGTGAATACACAGAGGTTCTTATCAATTTTCAAGCAGGAACTATTTTTGCGGAATACTTTCGTTATCTACAGAAATAGCACTTTTTTCCACTGTCATTTTTAAGGTGTTTCCTACATCGAGGATGACTGTTTTTTCTTTCACTTCAGCAATTTTACCGTGGATTCCTCCAATGGTCACCACTTTATCACCTTTTTTCAGGGCTTCTCTGAATTTTTTCTGAGCCTTGCTTTTTCTGGTTTGTGGCAAAATGAAGAAGAAATAAAAGACTGCAAAGATCAGGAGCAAAGGAAGTAATTGAAGCCAGGAGCTTTTTCCATCTCCGGTTGCTGCCTGCAATAAAACAAATAATGTGTTCATTTTCTATACGTTTAATTTGGTTGATATTAATTTATGCTTTTTTATTTATTATCCGGAACCTTAACAAAGGTCGTGATTCTCAATGCCGTTTCTCTGGGTTTGGTATTCGCAATGATCAAAATAATCTTGCCCTGATAACCTCTTTTGTACGTGCTGTTAAATGTCACGGCCAGATCTCCTTCCCCACCGGGAGGAATCAGTTTCTGAGGGTAATCTCCGACGGTACAACCACAGGTAGTTTTGACATCTGAAATTTTCAAAGGTGCATTCCCCACATTCTTAAAGTGAAACTTGGTTTTCACAATTTCACCCTGAACAATATTTCCAAAGTCATGAACCGTTTGGGTAAAAGCCATCACCGGATATTTCGCCGTTGTATCCTGAACAGCTGCCTTTTGATCCGCGGTATGACTCTTTTTACCGGAAGATTGGTTACAGGCTGTGAATGACAAAAACACAGCCACAATCATCAAAGTAATGAATTTTCTCATCTTAATACATTTTCAATTAATGTCCTGCAAAGATAGTTACAGAACCTTTATAGACTACATTTTTATCGTCAAGACCTTTACATTTTAACACATAAAAATACGTTCCGTCCGGCAGATTCCCTCCATTCCAGTCGTTTTGATAATTCTTACTGTCCAGGACTTTCCTGCCCCAGCGGTTGAAAATTACCAGTTCCGAACTTTGAAAATAGGTGTTGATGGGTTTATCAGAACCCTTTTCAGAAATTACAAAATAATCATTGATACCGTCTCCGTTGGGGGTGATCACATTGGGAATAAACAGATTCACAGGCAACACTTCTACCGATTTAGTATACACCGTATCACATCCCTGATTATTCAAAACCGTCAGATAAACATCGTAATTTCCCACTTTTTTAAAGTCATAATTCAGTACCGGTGTTTCGTAGGTATTGCCGTCACCACTCACTTCCCATACATTATCTACTACAGGTACCGTATCGATTGAATGGTTTATATAGGAAAACTTGACTTTCGGATTTTGCAGATATACCGTATCGGGACTCGACTCTACTGAGATCAGAGGATTAGAATACGCCCGGGTGTAAAAAGTATCGGTCACAGCACATCCGTTGGGGTCCGTTACTCTGATCGAATAGTTCTGGTAGGCTCTTAAACCGACCGCCAGAGACGGATCTGTTGGCGAAACCTGATCCGGATTCACCTGCCATAAATACTGATACTGATTGGCTGTATATGCACCAGAGGCTGTAGCTTTGACCTGCGCTGTATTCCCATTATCCAGATCCGCATTGCTACAGGTTAATTGTGTTTGTTGAAAATCTACCTTAATGGGTGAATGCACGGTTACCTGATACGGAGCACTTGTACAGGTTCCCATGCCAGGAACAGTAACCGTTACCTGAAAATTTGTAGCCTGCCGGATACTGACTGCAATCGTCGCCGTAGTGTCTCCCGTAGGACTCCATAAATACCTGGCACCCGCCTGTGACGGTACACTCAAATGAAACAAAACTCCCGGACATACCGGTTGCGGCTGGTCCATCGAGACAGTACAAGACTGGGCAGCACCCTTTTTGACAGTGAACAGAAGCAACATCAGGAACGAAAAAAACAAAAGATTACGAAACGTGTAGTTTTTCATGTGCGGGAACTATGTACCATTATAATCTGCAACTATTCCATAACGTTGCACTCAGATTTCTGTTGTGTTAAAAGCAAAAATAGAAATAAAACGACAAGAGCCCAACATCATCTGTATTTAAAAAGATCCGGAGTCCAGCATCACCAGGGTACAATCAGGAACCACTTCAATTCCCTGTTTTTCGGCTTTCTGCATAAATTCTGAGTTTTCAGTCCCCGGGTTAAAAATAATTCTTTTGGGATTCAGTCCCAGGAGATAAGAATAGTACTGGAGTTGTCGTGCCGGTCCCACATACATAGTAACTGTATGTATGTTCTCCAGATGAGGGAAACCCGTTTGAATGGAGATACCGGATACATCCCCATTTCTCAGACCTATGGCTTCCACCGGATGACCGTATGAAACCAGTTTACGAATGGCTTTATTCGAAAAGCGTTCCGGCTTTTCACTCGCACCGATGACCAGCGTTGTTTTATGCTCTCCCATGGTTTTTTTGATTCAAAATTATGAATATATCGCTCTGCTCCGGGTCTTGCTTCTCCATTTCTGAAAAAATATCAGTTTCCGCTTATGAAATCCGTCAAAATGACACCTTAGAATCATTTTAAATGTCATATTTTCAGGTTTTTACAAATTTTTCAGATTGGTCGATCCTTTGATATTCCAGGAACTATAAAGAAATAAGAAATGAACTTAAATCAATTCACCATAAAATCGCAGGAGGCCCTCCAGAAAGCACAAGAGGTCGCTGCACAGAAAAGTCAGCAGGCGGTGGAATCCATTCACCTGCTGAAAGGTATTTTGCTGGCCGATGAAAACGCCACCCCGTTTTTGCTCAGGAAACTGAATGTGGACTTTCCGACGTTTTCCAAAGCTGTAGACCGAATCATTGAATCGCTGCCCAAAGTTTCAGGAGGCGAAGCCTATTTGACCAATGATGCCCAACAGGTTTTGCAAAAAGCATCCACTTATCTGGCCGAATTCAAAGATGATTTTGTTTCAGTAGAACATCTCCTACTGGCTTTACTTGAAGGAAAAAGCACAGCTGCCGAGTTAATGAAAGACAACGGCATCACTAAAAAAGCGCTCATCACTGCCATCAAGGATCTGCGGCAGGGAGCATCGGCACAAACTCAGAGTGCCGAAGATCAGTATAACGCCTTAAACCGATATGCCCGTAACCTGAATGAAATGGCTGCCAACGGCAAACTCGACCCCGTAATCGGGCGGGATGATGAAATCAGGCGGGCACTTCAGATTATTTCACGACGCACGAAAAACAATCCCATTTTTGTGGGGGAACCGGGCGTGGGTAAAACAGCCATCGCTGAAGGCATTGCTCACCGGATCGTAAACGGTGATGTTCCGGAGAACCTGAAAACCAAACGGATTTTCTCACTGGACATGGGAGCACTGATTGCCGGAGCCAAATATAAAGGAGAATTTGAAGAACGACTGAAGAGTGTGGTGAAAGAGGTGGTGAACTCCGACGGTGAAATCATCCTCTTCATTGACGAGATTCACACATTGGTGGGAGCAGGAAAATCGGACGGCGCCATGGATGCTGCCAACATCCTGAAACCGGCTTTGGCCCGGGGTGAACTTCGGGCAATCGGGGCCACTACACTGAAGGAATACCAGCAGTATTTTGAAAAAGACAAAGCGCTGGAGCGCCGTTTCCAACTGGTGATGGTGGACGAACCTGACACCCAGTCGGCCATCTCCATCCTCAGGGGTTTAAAAGAGCGGTACGAATCACACCACAAAGTCAGAATTCTGGATGAAGCTATTGTAGCAGCCGTGGAACTTTCGCAACGCTATATTACCGACCGGTTTCTTCCCGATAAGGCCATTGACCTGATTGATGAATCAGCTGCCAAATTGCGACTGGAAATCAACTCGCTGCCGGAAGAACTGGAAACGACTGAAAGACGCATCCGTCAACTGGAGATTGAAAAAGAAGCCATCAAGCGCGAAAAGGATAAAATTAAGTTAGGCCTGATTAATGAAGAATTGGCCAATCTGAGTGAAAAAAGAAACGATCTGCAGGCCAAATGGAGGGCCGAAAAGGAATTGGTGGACAAAATCCAGCAAACCAAGCAGGAGATCGAACAATACAAACTGGATGCCGACCATGCCGAACGCGATGGAAATTTCGGAAAAGTTGCCGAACTGCGCTACGGAAAAATTCAGAAATCCGAGCAAATCGTTGAAGATTTAAAACAAGAATTAAAAAAACGTCAGGGCGACAGTCCCATGATCAACGAAGAAGTTACAGCTGAAGAAGTAGCTGAAGTTGTTTCTAAATGGACCGGCATCCCGGTAACCCGGATGTTGCAGAGCGAACGGGAAAAATTGCTTCACCTGGAAGAAGAACTGCACAAGCGGGTGGTTGGTCAGGAAGATGCCATCACTGCCATCGCTGATGCCATACGCCGCAGCCGGGCCGGACTGCAGGACGAGCGACGCCCCATTGGTTCGTTTATTTTTCTGGGAACTACCGGTGTCGGGAAAACGGAACTGGCCAAAGCACTGGCTGAATTTCTGTTCAACAACGAAAACGCCATGGTTCGGATCGACATGTCAGAATACCAGGAACGTCATTCGGTTTCACGTCTGGTGGGCGCACCTCCCGGATATGTGGGCTATGAAGAAAGCGGTCAACTGACAGAAGCCGTCAGAAGAAAACCGTATTCGGTGGTTCTTCTGGACGAAATTGAAAAAGCCCATCCGGATGTATTCAACATCCTGCTCCAGGTATTGGATGACGGTCGGCTCACCGACAACAAAGGCCGGCTGGTGGATTTCAAGAATACGATCATCATTATGACTTCCAACATCGGATCGCACCTTATCCAGGAAAACTTCAGCCGGATGACTGAAGAAACAGAAGCCTCGGTTGTGGAACAAACACGTAAGGATGTACTGGAATTATTGAAAAAGACGATACGTCCCGAATTTCTGAACCGTATTGATGAAATTATCATGTTCAAACCGCTTTCAAGAAGTGAAATCAGCGGAATTGTCAAACTCCAGTTTGAAATCGTTAAATCGATGTTGCTGAAAAACAACATTGAGTTGCAAATCACCGATGCAGCAGTTCAGCATATTGCTCGGCTGGGCTATGATCCCCAGTTCGGGGCACGGCCACTGAAACGGGTTCTGCAACGTGAGATACTGAATGAACTTTCTAAAATGATTCTGGCCGGAAACGTGAATATTGAAAAACCGATCCGAATCGATGTCGAAGGTGACAACTTTATTTTTGAGAACTAATGCTCAAACAATGAGCCATCGCCCCCCGGCATATTCTGTCGGGGGTTTTATTTATCCATAACCAATAGTTATAACTCATAACTAATTAAGATAAACCCAAACCAAGGGGACAGGGTATCTTTGCCAAACAAAACAGAGAGCAAAATTCAACGCTTCCTGTTTCAAAATAATGTAGAATAATAAAACTTCGGCAATATGATCAATACCGCTGTCAAACATATACAGCCTCAGGATGCCTTCGATAAAATAACCAAAGGGGATGCGCTGCTGATTGATATCCGTGAATGGGAAGAAATTGAAATCTTTGCATACGATGTGGAACCACAACTGGTTCTGCCGTTGAGCGAACTGAGTACACGTTTTCATGAAATCCCCAGGGATCAGGAAGTTATCATTGCCTGTAACAGCGGGTCAAGAAGTCACCAACTGGTTCAGTATTTGAGGGAGCAACACTACCTCAACGCAGTCAACCTGTATGGAGGCATCCAGGAATGGTTGAATTTAAACCTGCCTGTAACATGGGACAATCAGATTCCTGACGAAAAGAAAAAAAGTGCTTAACTTAAAACTCAAAAATGTTATTAACCTATTTTTATGCCCTACTCAGCGGAGCGCTATCGGGGGGAGCCCTTGGACTAACGGGCGGTGGCGGCTCCATACTGGCTGTTCCTTTGCTGGTATATGTGGTGGGTGAAAACATTCATCTGGCCATCGGAACTTCTCTGGTCGCAGTAGGTATTACCTCACTAATATCCTCTGTTGGTTACATGCGCCAGTCGCTGGTAAAATTCAAGATTGCATTCTATATGGCAGCACCGGGGCTGATCAGCACTTACCTGGGCGCCCTCATCAACAAACAAATCAAAGGGCCTGTGTTGTTACTGATTTTCGCCGTACTGATGATCTACATCGGTTATCTGATGTTTGCAAAAAAGAAAACACAGGAGCAAAGCCAGCCCGACTCATCAAAAATTAATTATCCTAAAATTTTAGGATTGGGATTCATAACCGGACTCGCCAGTGGCTTCTTTGGCATCGGGGGCGGTTTTCTGCTGGTTCCGGCACTATTTCTGGGTGCCCGACTCAAAATGAAAGAAGCCATCGCCACTTCGTTGTTTATTATTTTCCTTTTCGGGATGTTTGGTTTGGGCAGTTACCTCATTCAGGGACGGCAAATCAGTTTACTGATCAGCGCCATTTTTGTTGCAGGTGGTTCCGTGGGGGGTGTCGTGGGGGCCTATTATGCCAGACGGATCAACCAGGTTGCATTGCGCCGGATCTTCTCAGTTTTTATTATCCTCATCGGAATTTCCATTTTCATTGAGAATCTGATACAGATTCTTTAGCGGGCATCTGAAATATTAAACCGTATTTCCTCCAGATTAAATTTTCCGTAACAAAAATCACCCTCAGGTTTTTCCCAGATGGCATCTGCTTTAGAAGGCAACCGAAATCCGTTGAATTCGCCATATTCCAGTACCGGGGTTTTCCAGGGATAATTGTGATACGATTTTCCGTCAACCGATTCATAGCGATCGTAACTAACGAAATTAACCAGTCTTCCTTCGTTATCAAAATATAAATAAGCACTGATCGTAACGTGGCCTATCCTAAAATCCGCCTTCAGATGATTTACACTCATTTCCTTCCATCGAATAGTGGGACTGACCAAAGTAGCTGGTGCCATCAGACACATATCGTTAAAAAACGTCACCGCTTCGCTCTGATTCATTTCATCTCCCCGGGCGTCGGCAATTGTAAACAACCCGGCCAGTTTAATCACCATGGAGGCAACACCGTTCTTAAAATGGTGCAAACCGGTAGCAGGAACGCCCCTTTTTCGGGCTTTGATATAAAACAGCCGGGTGGGGACATCCAGAAAATTATACTGTTGGCTTTCAAATGTCATCCACTCCTTCTCCCCTTCCTGCATCCGGATCGTTCCCAGTGCCCGCACAAAAAAACGGGTCACTTTTTCACAGCCCATCACTCCGGTGTAGCGAAGATACTGTTGTACCTTTTCCGGCAGATGTTCCACATCCGCCTCGGTCACAATCCCCAAAGAATGACTTCCCAATCTGGACAACCCTTCGCTGACCTCCCTGGCGTATCTTTTTTTCAGTTGCATCAAACCTTATTTATAACCAATACAAATTTAACACTTAAAAACCTGTTTTACAAGATAAAAGAAATAAATATTCAAAATATTTCCACCCAAAATATATTCGGAAACAGAAAGCAACTATTTTTGTAAGCGATTACTTACTTACATAAAATGAAAAAACAAAGTACAGAAATAAGGCAGGAACAAATCAAGCAGGCAGTACTGGACATTATTTACACGGATGGCCTGAAAAATTTGTCCACGCGCAACCTTGCACGGCAGGTAGGCATGAGCGAAGGAGCCATATTCAGGCACTTTGCGTCAAAACAGGACATCATCTTTTCCATTATCAAAGACGTACAAAAAGACTTTATAGGTCGGCTCAGCATTATTGCCCATTCAGGGTTTGATCCTGAAAAAAGACTGAAATCATTCCTCTGCCACACGACTCAGTACCTCCTGAAGAACAAGGGTATTACCATGCTCCTCTTTTCAGAAGCATCGCACAACAACGATACAGAGCTAAAGAATACTCTGCTGCAAATTTTCAACAGCCAGCGAAACCTGGTCAGCAAAATCATTATGGACGGGATCGAATTGGGCATTTGGGATGAATCCGTTTCTGTTGAATATATTGCCATGCTGTATATGGGAATTCCGGTATCACTGAATATTGAGTTAATATTAAACGGGGGGAGTTTTCACATGGATAATTTCTGTCAGAAAATGATGGAATTGTTATTAAGAACCTTAATAAGGTAATTTTTTTATAGCTAATGTAAGTAACTACTTACAAAAATAACTTCATAATCTGAAAAATTAATTATGGACTATCTAATCGGGGGAATATCGTTTATTGCAGCCTTTGTTTTTTCGCTGGGGGGAATCGGGGCTGCCATCATATTAATTCCCATCTTGGTTTCCCTGGGAATCCCCATCAATGTGGCAAAACCAGTCGGGTTGTTTTACAACACCATCAGTTTATCGGGGGCAAGCATTTCGAACATTAAAAACAAGTTGCTCGACTTCAGAGGCGCTATCCCGATCATTATTTCCTCGTTTCTGTTTGCGATTGTGGGCGCCTGGTTCTCGCAATACATTCCCAAAAAAATCATCCTGGGTCTTTTTGTTGGCTTTTTGCTTTTCTCGGGCCTCATGTTTCTTTTTCACAAAAAAAAGGAACAGGACACCTATCGCAAAGACAACCCCATCCTGGCCTTATCCCTCATTGGAACACTGGCCGGGCTCCTTTCGGGAATGTTGGGTATTGGTGGCGGCGGTATCATTTCCCCACTCCTTCTGATGTTAGGTTTTAATCCCAAAAAGATTACCACCATCACAGCCTTTGTGGTCCCCTTTTCCTCTTTTTCAGGATTTCTAACGTATTGGAGTTTAGGAACGGTGGACTGGAAATTATCGGTCATTGCCGCAACGAGCGGACTGGCCGGAGCCACCTTAGGAACCATTTTCATGCACAAAAGACTGAATCCAAAAACCGTGAAAAAGATTCTGGCTGTTATCTTATTGCTGATGGCTGTAAAATTGAGCTGGCCCATCCTGAGTTCATTATTGCATTAACAAACAAAAGATGAAAAAAACGATTTTTGCTATACTGCTCCTGGCAAGTTTATCAGCCACAGCCCAGAACAATTCCAGGGAAACACCTGTCCAATGGAACGGCTATACCCAGGCAAGTTTCAACACCAATTTTAATGACGTGCATTCCTTTGCCATGAGGAGACTCAAGCTGTGGCTCTTCAAGAAACCCGACCTGAAAAGCTCCTGGGGATTTAAAGTACAAACAACGATTACCAGCCTGCAAGATCAGAAGTTTTTCCTCCAGGATGTGGAAGCGTATTACGTCCATAAGAATTTGAGGATTAACATCGGACAGTTTACGCCTGAATACAGTTTACAACGGTGTCAACCCGATTACATCATTCCCCTCACCGACAGGGCACCTGTGATTAATGCGCTTATTCCCAATGGCAAACTGGGAGTTCGGGATATCGGACTTGAGCTGAACGTAACCAGTCAAAACAAAAAATTTGAAACATGGCTCGGCTTGTTCAACGGCAACGGAGTTCTAACCTATCGTTTCAACAACGGCGGTTTTATGGTGACCAACAAAAGTCAGGTACATTTGGTGAAGCGCCGTGTAGCCATTGGTTATTCATTTATGTACAGAAAAGCCGACCAGCTTCCGATGAAAAATATTCTTCCCGACACGGTGGTCTTTTCCGGGAATGACATCCGCTACAATCTGTTCGCAAAATACAGTGTCCCCAAATTTGAAATCCAGGCCGAATACCTCTACGCCAATCTGGGCGGAAAAGTAGCCAGCGGATATTATATTTTGAGTACGGTCACGCTGGCGAAAAACCAAATTGCCGTTTCCTGGAATCAGTACAACGACTTAATAGCCTCCACCAGTAATGCTCCCTATGTACATCTGGGCTACAATTACCTGATGAAGGGCAACAAACTCAAACTCATGTTCGATAACGGCGTTCAAATCGATAATGGGAAATTGAAAAACTACAGGGCTACCCTGCAATTTCAGCTCTTTTTCAAATAGACTTCAGTTATGACAATATAAACTCATTTATGAACATTTAAAAAATTAAAGAAATGGTTAATCCAAATGAATGGCTCGAATTCGGGCAAAAATTTCACGGACACAAATGTCCGGCCATGCCCAACGGCTTAAGAGTAGCCGCTGCAGCAATGAACAAACTGGGTGTTGAAAGAACCGGCGACAGCGCTTTGCACGCCATCCTCGATCTGGGAGAAAATCACTGTGCCACCTGTTTTGCCGACGGCGTTCAGGTCATCACCGGATGTACGCTGGGGAAAGGCAACATCAGTAAATCACACAAAGGAAAATGGGCCCTCACCCTGATCGACAAAAAAACCAACCGCGCCGTCCGGGTGACGCCCAAAGCCGAAGCCATGCTGGCCAACAAAAAGACAGAGTTTTTCACAGAATACCGTGAAAAGGGCGTCCCTCCTACCCAGGTCCCCGACGCAGTAGTGGAACCGTTGGTTCAAATGGTGATGCAGGCTCCCGATGAAAAAATGATGATCGTTTCCGAAGTGTTCGAATACATCTGGGTTGAGCCGGCACATACGTTCAACAGCTTTGTGTGTGAAGAGTGCGGCGAAATGACGGTGATGGAATACGGTCGCGTGAAAGGCGACAAAAAAGTGTGCATGGACTGCGCAGCAAAGTAGAACCTTTGCAAGTTTAATCTGAAGGCC
>JAFGYB010000065.1 GCA_016936355.1 Bacteroidales bacterium
ATGTTGTTTCAAAATGCTACAAAAATGAAATCGGATTTGTATTAATCTTTGAAATTTGGAGTGCAAAAGTAGGAAATTTTTTTGTTAGTAGTTCAAACAAAAGTGACTTCGTAAATTGTTCTGTTTCATAATGCCCCGCATCCACCAGGGTCATTTCATTTTCATACTGAAAAAAATCGTGGTATTTTATATCACCTGTAACAAAAATCTGAGCCCCCTGCCGGTATGCATCGTGCATTAAAAAACTGCCGCTGCCTCCACAAATAGCAACCTTTTTAATCTTTTGTTTGATCGGCAGGCTGTGCCTTATTCTGTCTGCTTTTAGTGATTTCTTTACGTTTTTCAAAAACTCTTCAACCGGAGTTTCTTCGTCCAGTTCGCCGATCATTCCGGCACCAATCTTGTCCCAACTGTTGTTTAATGGATACAGGTCGTAGGCAATTTCTTCATAAGGGTGAACCTGATGCATGGCCTTCAATACGGCTGATAATTTGACTTTAGGAACAACGGTTTCCACCCGGATTTCTTTCTCAAAATGAATCGCACCGATTGTTCCAACAAAAGGGTGAGTGCCTTCTGAAGCTTTAAAGCTTCCGTCGCCGGGGGCATTGAAACTACAATGACTGTATTCGCCAATGCTACCGGCACCGGCTTCAAATAAAGCATTGCGAACAATTTCGGCATGAGTTTCGGGACAAAATACAACCAGTTTATTCAGCTGGTTGCTCATGGGTGACAGTATGCGGGTGTTCTTCAATCCCAGTTTTTTGGCCAGCATGGCGTTGACTCCGTCAAAGACATTGTCGAGATTGGTATGGATTGCATAAAGAGCAATATTATTTTGAATGGCTTTGATCACCAGATCTTCCACCATGTTTCCTCCGTTCAGTTTCTTGATTCCTTTAAAAATCAGCGGATGATGGGCAATGATCAGATCGCAACTCAACGACAGCGCTTCATTCATTACTTCGGGAGTTACATCCAGTGTGATCAGCGCTTTATGTATTTCTTTTTCCTGCGATCCAATAATCAAACCCGCATTATCATATGATTCCTGGAGCGACAGGGGGGCAATGGATTCCAGGTATTGTGTGATCTCTTTTAACTTCATTTGCCTATTTATTGCTTTATGTAACAATCCAGTCCATAGCTTTTTGGCGGTCTTTGATGGGAAAGCTTTTGATTTCTCCACTGATCATGAGTGAAATAATTTTCATTCCCCAGTCAATCCATATGGGACCGCCAATGACTCCCATTTTTTCAAAACTGTTTTTGTGGGTGAGGCCAAAACGGGTATCATCCCAAAGGGCAGAAGCTTGCCAGCCCTGGAACTGATCGCCCATGTCCAGTAAGAGTCTTGCTTTTCCGTAATTGTTGATGATGAATTCCAATCGGGGAATCAATATCTCAGTATAATCGCGGTTGGTTAATTTTCCCTCGGCTTTTGCAATGAGCACATTTTTTTTGCTTTCGGGCACTATTTTTATCATTTTGAAAGTGGATTAATCATAAAGTTTCTTCAAAAGTACTGAAAATTATACTCTGACAAGTGGCTGATTGAACTTCAAAAAGTCAGAAATTTCGGTATTTTTTTCTGAAAAGATAAAATCGGATTTTAGGGCAAGCTAAAGCGAACGTTCGATTTGGTCAGTTGCTTGTGGATAAATTTTTGTCTGGTAGTCAGCCATTAAGTTTTACATCAGCTTGTGTCCCGATAGGTAATAAATTCTTACCTTGATCAGAAAAAGGGAAGTCAAAGCGATCTGTTTAATAAATAATCGTTAAAAATTGCTCTTGGTTCGCCTGTGATGGCTTGAAATTATCAACATTGCATTAATTTTATGGCCATTATTTGAAATAGAGTTCTGATATAAAATAAATGATAAAATTTTTACTGGCACCTTTTTCCTGGTTGTACGCGTTGATTATCCAAATCAGACATGTATTCTTTGATTGGGGAATCCTGCGTTCGAAGTCGTACAGCTTTCCGGTGATCAGTATAGGTAATCTTGCACTTGGGGGAACCGGTAAAACACCGCATACTGAATATTTGGTGCAGCTTCTGCTGGAGCAGAAAATGAAGATTGCCATTTTATCGAGAGGCTATGGCCGAAAGACAAAGGGATACCTGAATGCGGATGAAAGTCATTCTGATGCCAGTGCCATCGGTGATGAGCCTGCTCAGTTTTATCATGAGTTTGCTAAGCATATTCAAATAGCCGTGGATGGGAATCGGCGTCGCGGAATCGAAAAAATAATGAGTTCTCCACCAAAACCTGATGCCATTTTGCTCGATGATGCCATGCAACACCGGTATGTTAAACCGGGAATTTCTATCCTGCTAACCGATTACCGTAACTTATACGTCGATGACCATATGGTGCCTTACGGTAAATTGCGGGATGTTAAATCAGCCTCCAAAACAGCAGATATAATTGTGGTAACCAAGACCGACACCGTGTTGTCACCCATCATCCGGCGTTACATCCTTAATAAATTAAAACCCAGAGGTCATCAACGAGTTTATTTTTCGTTTTTCCGATACGGGAAGCTGGTTTCCGTACCCGGGTTCAAAAAAAAGGAATGGGATAAAAAATATTCGGTTATTGTATTGTTTACAGGCATTGCAAATCCCTATCCGATCAAAGATTACCTCCGTGACTATTGCAATGAATTGATCACGATTTCCTTTCCGGATCATCATGTTTTCAGTAAAAAAGACGTTGAGCTGATCAGACGTAAATACGAGGAACAATTTACCCGAAAAAAGCTTGTTATCACTACTGAAAAGGATGCCATGAGGTTGATAAATTCTCCGTATCTTCGCATGCTAGAAGATTTGCCTTTGTTTTATTTACCCATTGAGGTGAAGTTTCATGGACAGGATGGCAGAGCGTTTAACAACCAAATCATTCAATATGTTAGAGAGAATAAACCAAACAGTTGATTTTATCCGGAAAAACATCAGCATTCAGCCGAAAGTGGCTATTATTTTAGGCTCAGGTCTGGGGGACCTGGCCAATGATATTCAGGTTTCTGAAATTATTGATTATCATAACATTCCAAATTTCCCCGTTTCTACCATCAAAGGACACAGCGGACAGTTGATTTTTGGGACTATCGGTGACGTACCGGTAGTGGCCATGAAAGGGCGTTTCCATTTTTATGAAGGGTATGCAATGGAGGAAGTTACCTTTCCTGTACGTGTATTCAAAAAATTGGGAATTGAGTATCTGTTTGTTTCCAATGCCAGTGGCGGGGTCAATGCCGATTTTGAAGTGGGTGATATTATGTTTATTACTGATCACATCAATCTGCTTCCGAATCCGCTTATTGGTAAAAATTATGAAGACCTGGGGCCACGTTTTGTGGATATGAGCAATGCCTACGATAAACACCTGCTGTCCAAAGCAACCAAAGTGGCCCGAAAACACGGTATTCGTTATAAAACTGGGGTTTATGCCGGTGTGTCAGGTCCTACCTATGAAACACCCGCTGAATATAAGTATATCCGTACCTTGGGCGCAGATGCTGTGGGGATGTCAACCGTTCCTGAAGTAATTGTTGCCCGTCACATGGATTTGCCTGTGTTTGCCGTTTCGGTGATCTCAGACCTGGGAGTAGAAGGCAAGATTATTGAAATCTCGCACCAGGAAGTACTGGAAGCTGTGGAACAGGTTACGCCGAAACTGATCACCATTATCAAAGAATTGTTACAAGACCTTTAATTTCAAACGGTTTTGCAAAGGAACAAACTATACTTCGTTTCTGATTTTCATCTGGGAATCCCCGATCATGCCACCAGTCTGGAAAGGGAAAAACTCCTGGTACGCTGGCTGGACAAGGTGAAAGAAGATGCTGCAGAAATTTTCCTGATGGGCGATTTGTTCGATTTTTGGTTTGAATACAAGTCGGTAGTTCCCAAAGGTTATGTCCGTTTGCTGGGCAAGCTGGCTGAGATTACCGATTCAGGTATCCCGGTCCATGTTTTTCGGGGAAACCATGACTTATGGGCCTTTGATTATCTGGAAAAAGAAGTAGGAGTCCATTTGTATCGGGAACCAGTGATTCGTGAAATTTTTGGGAAGGTATTTTTCCTGGCTCATGGAGATGGGCTTGGTCCGGGTGACCGATTTTATAAGGTTCTGAAAAGGATTTTTGAATTCCGCCCCAATCAGATTTTATTTGGTTGGCTTCATCCGGATTTGGGAGCCGGGATGGGGAATTATTTCTCCCGAAGAAGCCGGTTGGCTAAAATGAATTATGCCCTGACACAGGAACAACGATTTGAAAACGAAAAGGAGATTCTGTATCAATATGCTATGGGAAAAACAAAAGATCATCCCGAAGTGGATTTTTTTGTCTTTGGTCACCGACACATTCCGCTAACGTTATCTCTCAACGAGAAAGCCACTTTGGTGGTGTTGGGCGACTGGATTTCCCATTTTACATATGGGGTATTTGAAAACGGAGCAATGGAAGTTAAAGAATTCCAATTATAGAAATGATTGGCTTTTGTTTAAATTTGTCCTGAAGATACCGTCGTTATGCTACACCATTTATCCATAAAAAATTACACCCTGATTGATGCCATGGAAATTGGCTTCGGTAAAGGATTTACTGTGATTACCGGTGAAACGGGAGCAGGAAAATCCATTTTGTTGGGAGCCTTGTCGCTGTTGCTGGGAAAAAGGGCGGACCCGGGCGTGTTAATGGATAAGTCGCAAAAATGTGTGGTGGAAGCTGTTTTTGATGTGGGAAAACTGGAACTGTCTGGTTTTTTTGAGGAGAATGATCTGGATTACGAAGATCAGACGGTGATCCGGAGGGAAATTGTTCCTTCAGGGAAGTCCAGGGCCTTTGTCAACGATACTCCGGTTACGCTTCCGTTATTAAAAGAATTGGGAGACAAACTGGTGGACATCCATTCACAGCATCAGACCCTGCTACTCAATGAAGCAGGTTTCCAGCGGGAAGTGTTTGATGGATATGTAAATAAGCCTGTATTTTTGAAAGAGTATCAGGATTCATACAAGCAATACAAAGCAGCTGAAGCAAAGCTCTCACAGTTAATTGAACGAAATACACAGGAAAAAAGGGATGAGGATTATGTACGGTTTCAGTTGGATGAACTGGAAGCGGCCAACCTGAACAGTTCTGAATTTCATGAATTGGAAGACAAAGTGCAGATGCTGTCCCATGCTGAAGAAATCAACCGCAGTATTGAAATGGCACGGACCGTTTTAAAGGAGCGTGACGCTTCGGTTTTGGATCAGTTAAAAGAAATCAGAGATGCGTTTTCCCGCATTTCCGAAGTGCACCCTTCCTTAAAAGAAATGAGTGATAGACTGCATTCATCCATCATTGAGCTGGATGATCTGGCGGCAGAGATTGACCGGTTTTCCGGCGAAACAGACTTTGATCCCTCGGATTTGCAGCAAGCAGAACAACGGTTGGATGACCTGTATCGCTTACAGCAAAAGCATCACGCCGTGGATATGGATGAACTGATTCGGATTCGCGATGAATTTCGGGAAAGACTGAATGCCGTATTGTCACTGGATGAAGAAATTGATTCTCAGCAAAAGCTTCTGGATCAGTTAGTCCTGAAGCTATCGTCCCGGGCCGATGAACTGAGTCAGTTTCGCAGTGAATCAGTCGACAGCTTTGAAGGAGCCGTGGAAGAAATTCTGCATCAACTGGGGATGAAGAATGCGGAATTTAGAGTGCAACTCAATCGTATGGAACGATTTGGACTGTGGGGAAGAGATGAGATTGTATTTCTTTTCAATGCCAACAAAGGGGGCGCGCTTTCTGAAATTTCTAAATCGGCATCCGGTGGTGAGCTTTCCCGACTGATGCTGGCCCTGAAGTCACTGGTTCATCAGGTGAAAATTCTTCCCACCATTATTTTTGATGAAATTGATGCCGGTGTTTCAGGAGATATTGCCGGTAAAGTAGGCAATATCCTGAAAAACATGTCGGAACATTTGCAGGTCCTGACTATTACCCACTTGCCTCAGATTGCAGCCAAGGCCGATAACCATCTGATGGTCTACAAGTCCGATGAAAAAGGACGAACAACCTCTCGCATCGAACACCTCGATGATGAAAACAGGCTGGAATCCATCGCCCGTATGCTCAGTGACGAAAAAATTACCGATGCGGCTATGCAGGCGGCATCGGAACTTCTAAAGAATTGATTCGTAGGTTTTCGTGCCTTTTTTGATTCAAAGAAACTGGCTCTTTTTCCTTCGAACGTATGCAAGTTTTTAATTTCTTTTATATTTGCCACACAAAAAATCTCAAAATACATTTTATGGGTTCTCAATTATTAAAAGGTAAAAAAGGAATCATTTTTGGTGCCTTGGATAGCAAATCCATTGCATGGAAAGTGGCTGAACTGGCTTATGAAGCCGGTGCTGAATTCACACTCAGTAATACCCCCACGGCCATTCGTTTCGGAGAATTGAACGAGTTGTCCAAAAAATGCAATGCAGAAGTCATTCCTGCCGATGCTACCAATGTTCAGGACTTAATGCACGTTTTTGAACGTTCCATGGAAGTACTGGGTGGTAAAGTAGATTTCGTATTGCACTCCATCGGAATGTCGCTGAACGTACGCAAAAAACGAGTGTACAGCGATCTGGAATATTCCTACCTGAATAAAACCCTTGATATCTCTGCTATTTCATTTCACAAAATGTTGCAGGTGGCTTACAAACTGGATGCCATTAATGAATGGGGCTCTGTGGTTGCTTTGTCCTATATTGCTGCACAACGTGTTTTGTATGGATACAACGATATGGCCGATGCCAAAGCTTTGTTGGAATCCATTGCACGGAGTTTCGGTTATATTTATGGCCGCGACAGAAAAGTACGGGTCAATACTGTTTCTCAATCTCCCACCATCACCACTGCCGGTTCCGGTGTGAAGGGTATCAGTGGCCTGATTGATTTTACAGAACGTATGTCTCCGTTGGGAAACGCCGATGCCGAAGACTGCGCTAATTACTGTGTGGCTTTGTTCTCGGATCTGACCCGTAAGGTTACCATGCAGAACCTATACCACGATGGCGGATTCTCCAGTATGGGGATGAGTTTGAAGGCTATGGCAATGTACAACAAGAGCCTTGAAATTGAAATGGATCAGGAGGAACTGGAAGCGCTGGATTAATTTAGTTTTTCTCCACACATTTTGCAGAATTGCGCATCATCATCGTGTCGATCGTACTGGCAATTCTGACAAATCTGTGTATTGTACCGTATTTTTTTCTTTTCGGAGTTGAGCATGGTCTCTGCTGTTATGATACCCGTGGGAACAGCTATAATGGCGTACCCTACAATCATTAATAAAGAAGCCAGACTTTGACCCAGCACCGTTTGGGGAGCCACATCTCCATAACCTACTGTGGTAACCGTGACAATGGCCCAGTAAATGGATTTGGGAATGCTGGTAAAACCGTTTTGCGGACCTTCAACCAGGTACATTATTGCTCCAATAATCACTACCAGCGTCAATACGACTTCTAAAAAAACAATGATTTTTGCTTTACTGCGATTGAATGCAATTTCCAGGCTTTGGGCTGCCCCCACATACCGAACCAGCTTCAGAACCCTGAAAACACGGAGCAACCAGAGCGTTCGGATGACAATCAGGTAATGGGAGCCTACAAAAATAAGGCTGAGGTAGGTCGGTATCACTGCCATAAAATCAATAATACCAAAAAAACTAAAGGCGTATTTCAGCGGTTTTTTTACACTGTAAAGTCGCAATAAGTATTCTACCGAAAATAAAAAGGTAAAAATCCATTCCAGCAAAGTGAAGTAGAAGCGGTATTCTTTGCTTAATGAATCAACACTGTCGAGCGAAACAACCAGCACACTCAGGACAATGGTGATAAGGAGGACAACATCGAATGCTTTTCCGGCAGGAGTGTCTGCTTCAAAAATTACTTCGTATATTTTTTTTCTGAGCTTCATAGTGATGATATCAATTGATTAAAGATAGGGAAATCCAGGCTATTCCTGTTTTTCTCTGGGAAAATACCTGTGTATTCCCATTCCAAAAAGGGCAAAATCGTATTTAACAGGGTCCTCAGGATCAAATTTTCTCAGATTTTGAGTCAATTCTTCGACTGCTTTCCAATCGTTTTGTTTTCTGTGCAGCAGCCCCAGTTTGCGGGCTGTTGCCCCGGTATGCAAATCAAGAGGGATCATAAGGGCGCTCATGGGTATTTGCTCCCACAATCCGAAATCCACACCTTTGTCGTCGGACCGAACCATCCATCGCAAGTACATATTGATCCGTTTCGCAGCCGACCCTTTATCAGGGTTGGCCAGGTGTTTTTCTGAACGGGAGAGATGAGGTGTCTGTAAAAAACGTTCGCGAAGACCGATTATCGCAGATCGAACCAATCCTGTGGACCGGAAGTTTTCTGTAAAAATACCTTCCAGTCCATCTTCGGATGTATATATGTTTTTCAGTACTTCCACAATGAATAATAAATCAGAAGTCTTGAACGTTCTGTATTGAAAATTAGCGAATTGTTTTAGTTCTTTATCAGAAGCAGAAAGAATGAAATTATGAGGTTCATTTCCCATGAGGTCCATTAACAGTTGCGCACTGTTGAGAATGGCTTTGCGGCTTCCCCAGGAAATGAGGGCAGTGAGAAATCCAGAAATTTCAATGTCTTCTTTTTTTGAATACCTCCTGGGAATTGAAATAGGGTCTGAAGGAATAAAGTCGGGGCTGTTGAATTTTCTTTCCTGTTGATTTAACAAAATTTGTAATTTCAAAACCGGATATTATTTAGAATGAATAAAAAAAGAATTATTTTAGCACTTTACAAATTTATATAATTGCAAATTATGAAAAGACTATTTGTTGGTTTCGCATCCCTGGCTCTGATAGTTGCTTTATCAGCCTTTACTCCTGCAAAGACCCCTAAAAAGGAAAACTCCCAACCGGGATCATCTTTTTCCATGCCTGATTCGGTAAAGGCCATTGTGGATCATTCCTGTTTTATGTGTCACAACAGCAACGCAAGAGGAGATGCAAAAGACAAACTGAACTTTGATGAATTGTCCTCCATGAAAGGACCCCAACTGGTAGCTAATCTTGCAAATATGGCTAAAATGATTAAGAACGACTGGATGCCTCCCCGTAAATTTCTGAAGGATCATCCTGAAATGGCTTTGACTGCTCAACAAAAGCAAGTGCTTTTGGAATGGATCAAAGCAGAAAACAATAAAATCTTTTCGGAAAATTAATTTCGGGTTTTACCTGTAAGACCCAACTAAATAAATAATTATGAAGAAAAGAAACCGTAAACTCTGGCGCTATTTGTTCGGAACACTGATTGTTTTGTTTGTGGTTATTCAGTTTATTCCGGTCCATAAGCCCAAAGTAATCAAGGACAATCCAAATGATTTTCTTCTGAATACAAAAATGCCGGCCCATGTGGCATCTATGTTTCAGGAATCCTGTTACGACTGTCATTCCAATCAAACCAAGTATCCTTGGTATGCTCGTATCGCTCCCTCATCTTGGTTGCTTGCCAGCGATGTTACCGAGGGTCGTGCCCATGTGAATTTCTCTAACTGGACGAAAATGAGTAAGGCACAGCAAATAGCTGCATTGAGTGACATTGCCAGTGAAGTAAAAAGCGGAGATATGCCTTTTTGGGCTTATCCGATAATGCACCCCAAAGCCCGGATGAGTAAGGCCGACCGCAAGGAATTGGTTGATTGGGCTCAGAAATATCAAAATGAAATCTTTTATTCTAAATAGATTTGACCTGTTGTTTGATAATAAAAAAACCGGCACTCTATATAGAGGCCGGTTTTTTTTCGCAATAGAGTAAGCTGTTATAGGGTTTGAACAATTTCAACATTTTTCATTCCGGTATGAATGGCATCTTCGTTGAGCGGAATGAGTTTATGGTGCCTTTCGGGTAGTGATTTTTTAAGCCCTTTCACCACATTTTCCATTTTTACCAGGGGTTTAATATCTAAATAGGCTCCAAGTACGATCATATTAAAGATTTTCCCGCTGCCCATTTCAGATGCTTTTTTAGCGGCTTCTACCCGGTAGATGTTGATGTCTTTTCGGGTAGGATGGTGGCTGATGCCGTTGGGGTCGTACAACAGAGTGCCGCCTGGTTTTACAGTCTGTTCGAATTTATCCATGGACTGCTGATTCAGGATAATGGCGGTGTCGTAGGCACGGAGAATGGGTGAACTGATGCGTTCATCGCTGAGAATCACCGTTACATTGGCAGTACCCCCGCGCATTTCTGGTCCGTAGGATGGCATCCAGCTCACTTCCTGATCCTGCATGATGCCCGAGTACGCCAGGATCTTCCCCATGGAAAGTACGCCCTGACCCCCAAAACCGGCTATGATAATTTCTTCAGTCATTTTTTCGAGTTTTAATGATTATTTATTCACGAGTTCGCCATCCACTTTAATGTCTCCCAACGGATAGTAAGGGAACATGTTGTCTACCATCCAGTTGTTGGCATCTACCGGTGTCATTTTCCATCCCGAATTACAGTTGGAAACAATTTCGATAAAAGATAGTCCGGGAGCATCGTCCAGCTGGTTCTGGAACGCTTTTTTAATGGCTTTGCGTGCTTTTCGTGCGGCACCCGGTGTGTGAACAGCCTGGCGTGTTACAAAATAGGTACCAGGAAGTTGAGCCACCAGTTCGGTGATCTTTAACGGGTTTCCCATCAAAGATACATCGCGTCCAAACGGAGAAGTGGATGTTTTCATGCCAACCAGTGTAGTAGGTGCCATCTGACCTCCGGTCATACCGTAAATTCCGTTGTTGATGAATACGATCACGATTTTCTCACCACGGTTACAGGCGTGAATAGTTTCTGCGGTACCAATGGCTGCCAGGTCACCGTCACCCTGATAGGTAAACACCAACTTGTCGTTCCAGAGTCTTTTAATAGCTGTAGCCAATGCCGGAGCCCGACCATGAGCGGCTTCCTGCATGTCCACATTCATGAATTCGTAGGCCAGAACGGAACACCCAACAGGTGCAACGCCCACAGTATCGTTTTCCATGCCTAATTCTTCAATTACTTCCATGATCAGTCGGTGGGCTGTTCCATGTCCGCAACCGGGGCAGTAACTCAATGGCTTGTCCGTCATCAGGCTGGTTTTCTTATACACCAGGTTTTCCGTTTTGATAATGTCTTTTATGGCAATTTCTGACATGGCTTATTCTCCTATAATTTTTTGTTCCAGGGCTTCTGCTACTTCTTCGGGGGAGTGGATCACACCACCGATGCGTCCGTAATGAGCTACTTTTACTTTTCCTTCTACGGCCAACCGTACATCTTCCACCATTTGTCCGGCACTCATTTCCACTGCCAGGAAGCCTTTCTTGCCTTTGCTGACCATATCCTGAATCTTCGCATAGGGGAAAGGCCACAAGGTGATTAATCGGAGTAATCCTACTTTGATTCCTTTTTCTCTCAGCAGCTGAATGGCTTTTTGTGAGATGCGGGCGCTGGAACCGTAAGCAACCAAAATATAATCTGCATCGTCGCACATAATCTCCTCAAAACGAATTTCGTTTTGTTCAATGATGCGGTATTTTTCCTGTAAATGATGATTGTGCTCTTCCAGTTTGTAAGGATCCAGATCCAGTGAAGTGATGATTCTGCGTTCACCACCTTTGGGTTTCCCGTTGGTAGCCCAGGGATATTTAGCCTTAACTTCTTCATCCGTTAGCCTTGGAATGGGTTCAAACAGTTCCACTTTTTCCATCATCTGACCTATGGCTCCGTCTGAAAGGATCATGACGGGCATTCTGTATTTGAACGCGAGGTCAAAGGCTTCCGGCACGAAGTCAGACATTTCCTGAACAGAGGAAGGAGCCAGGACGATCAACCGGTAATCACCGTGACCACCGCCCTTGGTGGACTGGAAATAGTCGGACTGGGCAGGCTGGATGTCACCCAAACCCGGGCCGCCACGAACCACATTGGCAATAACAATAGGAATTTCAGCACCGGCAATGTAGGACAACCCTTCCTGCATTAAACTGATTCCGGGGCTGGAAGAAGAAGTAACCACTTTTTTACCGGTGGCACCGCCGCCATACAACATATTGATGGAGGCCACTTCACTTTCTGCCTGCAACACAACCATACCGGTTCTTTCGTGCGGTTTGGCTGCGGTTAGGTATTCGATAACTTCCGACTGGGGAGTAATAGGGTAGCCAAAGTAACCATCGGCTCCTGCACGGATGATGGCTTCTGCCAGCGCCTCATTACCCTTCATTAATCTGAGTTCACCCATATCTATGATTCTTTTTTGTTTTATGAATTGACTTTAACCCTGTAGACAGTGATTACACCGTCAGGGCATACAACGGCACAGTTGGTACAGCCTGTACAAGCTTCCGGATCTTCCATGAAAGCATAGTTATAACCTTTGCCGTTTACTTCTTTGGCCAAAGCAATGACGTCGGTAGGACAGGCCGGGATACAAACTCCGCAACCTTTACATTTTTCTATGTCAACCACAATGGCACCTCTCAACTTAGCCATAAGCCTATATTTATATCGTTTGCATTAATTTTACGCGAAATTACGATTTATAGGCCTATGGCTTTCTAGGGGATTTACTTAAATTCGGATTTCCGGTTAATTTATAATTGATATAAATACACTAACAGGTTGTTATTTAAGTTGATATAGTTAAAGAGTGGCAAGTGGGAACAAAAAAGG
The DNA here is from genome assembly GCA_016936355.1 of Bacteroidales bacterium. Classification (GTDB taxonomy): domain Bacteria; phylum Bacteroidota; class Bacteroidia; order Bacteroidales; family F082; genus Sulfidibacterium. The sequence continues at coordinate 12,753 of JAFGYB010000065.1, forward strand.
CCGGAGCTTGCTCCGGCCTTATCAAATGATGTGTTCTCAAATTACCAGATCTTCTGTCCGGTAGCTTGCAACAGTTTGTAATGACTTAAGGTTAGTTGAAACAGCTGATAAGTATATTTCAAACGGGCTTGTGCCAGAGCGGTTTCTGTATCCAACAGGGTAGTATTGGTAATAGCCCCGGTATTGTAAAGACCGTTGGCCTGTTTGAATGCTGCCTGGGCTTTCACAATTTCCTGCTGGGCGCTTTTCAACTGGATTTTATTGTTCTGATAATCCAGTAAGGCAGTTTGAACATCCGTAGAAATATTTCTTTTCAATACCATGGAATGATCTTCCACCGACTGAATGTTCAGATTAGCAGTGTTGACCTTCAGTTGCCTCATGTGTCCGTCGAAGATCGGAATTTTTGCCGCAATCCCCACAATGTAATTGAATTTAGGTTTGTTCATATTCAGCGGATATCCGTTTTTTATTCCGGTACTTCCGTGCAGGGCAACTACGGGCATATCTGTTTTCTCGGCAATGGATTTTTGCAGCATTTCGGTGTTCAGAACCAGATGGTTGATGCGTAATTCTTCACGCTGGTTGTATGCCCGGTTGATCAAGGTGTCAATTTGATAATTCTGAATGTTGTGTTCCAGACTGCCGTCCACTTTGATTTGCTTCTGAATGGAAAGTCCCATCAGCGATTTAAGCAAAACGGCTGTTTTGTTCCACTGGTTTTCCACACTCATTTTCTGGTTTTGCAATACAGTAAGTTTGACACTGGTATTCAGTGTGTCCAGACCTGTGGCGGAACCTGTCATGACCCTTTTCTGGGCCACCGAAAGGTGTTCTTCCATGTCTTTGATCTCCTGATCGATAACGGCCGTACTTTTTTGAAGATAGATCAGAGAGAAGTACACTTTTGCCGTTTCAAAGGCCAGGTTGTTTTTGATTACATTGATTTTTTCGGCTTCCGTGGCTTCAGCCGACTGCAAAACTTTAATAACGTCTTTTCTGCGGTTGAAATCATAGAGAATATAATCTACAGCTACATTTTCATCAATATTATAGTGGGTTCCCAAAGCGAAGGAAAGCCCGTTGAAGTCAATTTTTGGAATTGGCCCCACCTGAGTATAGGATAAATTTGCTGCAACGGTAGGTAAGAGGCTCGTCTTTTGCTGTTCGGTTTGTGACTGAGCAATATTCACCTTGTTTTCAGCTTCCTTAATCAACGGATGATTGTTCACGGTTTGCTGAATAGCCTGTTGCAGGGTAACCATATCCGCAGATTGTGCTTTGAGTGGTTGCTGAGTAAAAAACAACAGCATCAACCCAAGCAGGATGGGGGCTTTATAGGTTACGGAAATTATTTTTTTCATCGGTTCAAATGTTTTTTACTGGTTCTTAAAAATAAAAGGGGGATAATCATACCGAAGGTAAGCACAGCGCCAATCATAAAATCGTCGTTGATACCCTGAACATAAGCTTGTCCTGTCAGATTGCCCAGTAACAGGCTCTTGGCCTGACCTATGGCATGAATGTTATTGCTCCCCATCGCATGCATGGCAAATGTTTTGAGATGAGCAAATGTCTGCTCAAAAATGGGGGAGTGCTGATTGACCTGTTCCCCGTAAACCTGTGCATGATAGGTAATTCGTTGTGTAAGCAAGGTTCCCAGTGCGGCAATCCCAAAGCTGCCGCCCACCTGCCGGATGGTATTCATCAGCCCGGAAGCCTGTGCCAGCTGCGATTTCGGAATATCAAACAAGGCCACAGTTGATAAAGGAATAAATACAAGACCTATTCCAATTCCCCTTAAATAAAGAGGCAGCATCACCTGGCTGTGCATGGTTTGCAGTGAGAGTGTCGTAAATAGAAACATGGACACACCCAAAATAGAAGACCCCAGTAAGATAGGGACTTTTGGGTTAAACCGGTCTGTAAGCTGGCCTGCAATGGGAGAAATAATGGCTTGCAATATTCCTACCGGTAAAAAGACCAGTCCGGCCTGATAGGCTGTATAACCCAATGAATTCTGAAGGTATAAGGGAAGCAGAAAAGCATTTCCAAAAAAGGCTACCCCGAAAATAAACAGCATAACGGTAGAAATCCAGAAATTGTGAAAACGCAACAATCTCAGGTTCAAGAGCGGATGTTTGCTGGTCAGTTCAATCACGACAAACAAAGTCAGACTGACACCGGAAATCAGGAAGTTGGCAATGATAAAATTGGAATGCCATCCCTGTGTATTCCAGCTGGAATTTCCGGTGGAAAGTGCCAACAGTAATGACCCAAGCCCAATAACCATGGTAATCATTCCCCCCAGGTCAAATTTAGCTTTGACTTCACTTTTATATTCCTGTTGAATGATGGCAACAGCAATAATTCCAAAGATCCCCACAGGAACATTGATGTCGAAAATAGCATGCCACGAATAATTATCCACCAGGTATCCCCCGAATAAGGGGCCCAACGAAACGGATGCTGCGGCTGCAATTCCCCAGAAACCAATGGCAACGCCTCTTTGGTTTGGAGGAAACGCACGGGTAACGATAGCCATCCCTACCGGCATGATGAATCCGCCCCCCATACCCTGGATCACCCGAAAGGTGATTAAAATATTTTCACTCCACGACAAGCTGGAGAGTAACGATCCCAGCGTAAAGAGTGCAATTCCAAAGATGTAGGTTTTTTTGTACCCGAAGCGGTCGGCAATCCATCCGGAGGCAGGCAGCACAACGGCAAAAGCCAGCATGTACCCGGTGGCGACCCATTCGATCTGGTCGATGCTTACACCGAAAACAGCCATTAGTTTCGGAAAGGCCACATTCACAATGGTGGCATCCAGTACGGCCATGAACGTTCCGATCATGACACTGGCCAGCACCAGCCATTTATTTGGAGAGCCTTCCTGTAGTTCCCAGTTTAAATGTTTTTTTTCCTGGGCCATTAGTTACTTTTTTTAATCCGTACTTTTAATTCGACAGACATTCCGGGAAGTAAATCAACAGTTCCTTTGGGTGTTCCTCCCGTTTTGAAGATGGTTAGTTTGAGCGGTACACGTTGGGTGACTTTGGTAAAGTTGCCCGATGCATTGTCCGGAGGGATGAGCGAGAATTTGGAAGCCGTAGTATTTCCCATTTGGTAAAAGACTCCTTTAAAAGTGGCATCGGGAAAAGCATCCACGGTGATTTCAGCGGTATCCCCCACATGAATGAATCGCAATTCGTTTTCAGGCAACATGGTGGTTACCCAGATTTTTTTTGTTCCGAAAACAGTAATCATACTTTGGCCGGGGGAAACCACATCTCCGGGCAATACCCAGCGTTTGGCTGCAATACCATCCATGGGCGCATAGATATTGGTGTGGGCCAAAGCTGTTTCCAGAGTGTTCAACGATGCCTTTAGCGTTGGAATTTTTGATTGGGCAATTTTTACAGCTACCTGAGCCAACTCATAATTTTTTTCCATGTTCTGATAGTTGGCTTTTGGAATTAATTTGGCTTTGTATTGTTCCTTTGCCCGATTGTAATTGATTTCGGCTTGTGAAAGTTTCACCTTTGCCATTTCGATCCCGATTTTTGCATCTTCAAGACCTACTTTAGCTTGCTGAATTTGTGCTATATAGGTTGATGAGTCCAATTGGGCTACCAACTGACCCGATTTCACGTGATCCCCTTCATGGATGTAGAGCTTGACAATTCTGCCCGGGATTTGTGAACTTACCGTCACTTCATAGGCATCCACATAGGCATCATCAGTGGTAATAAACTCCGATTGTTTGATGAACCACCAAATACCCGCACCTACGATGGCAGCTATAATGATCAGCCCCACAATAATTTTAGTAATATTCCCCTTTCTTTTGTTGGAGGGTTCAGTTACTGTTTTTTGGTTCTCGTTTGCCATTTTGATATTTATTTAATTGGTTGATTGATAATTTTATTCAATATTGTTCTGAGTTGCAGTATTTCTTCTTTGTTTAAATCTTTGACCAGGTATTCATTAATTTCTCTGTGAAAACCATCGATCATTTCTTCCATTTCAAGCGCCTTTTTTGTGACAAACAGACGGTACTCGCGTTTGTCTTTCGGATTGGCCTTTTTCTGAATATAGCCTTTGTTTACCAGGATGTTGACTCCTTTGCTGACCGTAGCCTTGTCCAGGTACATATTTTGCGCCACTTCTTCCTGGCTGATTCCTTCATTTTTCAGGATGTACCGTAAGAAAAAAAATTGCCCAACTTCGATGTCGCAATTCTTTAGTTTGGTGCCGGCATACTGGTATGCTTTTTTGTGCGCCGCGGCAACAAGTCTCCCGATACTGACATTATTTTCCACTCGATTATTTTTTTATAACAGCCGGCAAAAATAGGGAGAAAATAGTTTACTATGCAACTATCCAATATTAAAAAATCTTAAATAGTTTACTATGCAACCATTGGAAACGTTTGTTAAATAAGGAGTTGGTTATGAAAAGGTTGATATGTAAAGATTTACATATTTTCTGCCCGTTCCTTAATTTTTTGATTAAGGGCTTCAAATCCTTTCTTTGTATTTTCGGATTGAGTCTTCATAAACCACGACACCAGTAGGCCGGAAAATTGCTCAGATTGTCTGAAAGTTACCGTGTCATCACCGTTGTCGATGATCTCGAAACGGTGGGCTCCGTCGAACAATCCGGGTAAAAGCAGGTGCCCCAGCCACCGGAATTCTTTGTTGGGCTCATAAACCAGCACCACCGGTTTAAATGTCATCCCCTTGCTTCCGGGTGGAACGAGAAGTACTTTTATGCGATTTCTAACAGCAACATCTCCGGTGAGGGAATGGATGAAAGGATTCCATTTGGGGTAGTTCTGAAAATCGGTCAGGATATTCCAAACTTCTTCCGGTGTAGTGCGAATGATGATTTCGGTATTGATTTCTTTGTTCATGACCTTGCAATTAATGTTTGTGCTGCAAAGATCGGACGGGTTGGTGAGCTTCTTCTTGATATAGATCAAGAAATCATCCGAGTTGTTTTTTTCGGATGCGGCTGAAGGTTTCGGCACTCATCCCCAGCATGGAGGCGATGTACTGTAGAGGCACCCGGTTGAACAGCTCTTTGTTGTGTTTAAAAAAGAAGTGGTAGCGTTCTTCTGCTGTCATGGATAAATGAGAAAAAATCCGGTCCTCCATGGTGGTGAAACACCGAACCATAAACAGTTTCTCAAATTCAAACCAACGGGGAACCAGTTGATCAAGTCGGTCGTAATCACTCTTCTGAATGATGTACAGTTCCGAATCGGTTAATGCCTGGATGGACCAGCGGGAGGGACTACCGGTGATAAATCCTGTCAGATCCACCGTAAACTCACCCTGATGAGCAATCCACTGGGTAACTTCTTTACCGTCCATCAAAGCAAAGAACCGCTGGTATCCCGACAGAACAAATCCCATGGTATTGCAATGGTTACCCTGTTTCTGAAGAAATGTTCCTTTGTTAATTTTGGTGTATTTAAAAAGGGAAGAAATGCCCTTTAGCGCATTCTGTTCGGTGATGCCGAAATAGTTGGTGATGTATTTTTCCAGTTCCGCCATACAAAAGGTGTTTATTCTACAATCTTTTCCCAACCCATTTTATTCATGTTCCGGAACATCAGCACCCCTGAAATCAGTGCCACTCCAAACAGTTCCAGTCCCATCACATAATCATGGAAAATGATTTTCCCGAATCCAAACAAACTGAAAGAAACCAGGATGACTCCCAGCAGCCAGTTGACGAACAAACGGGTATAACCGGTATCGCCTTTCACCTGCGGGTTTTGAGCTGCTATCCTTTTCCAGCCTTTGCCTCCGGGGTGAATCCTTTGATAGAAAGAGGTGAGCTTTTCATCGGAAGTAGGCTTCGTAAGGAACGTTACCACTAACCATACCAGAGTAGACCAGGCTACGATGACGATCAGTGAACTCTCAAAACTTACCCCGTGGTATTTCAGGATGGGATACACGGCATAGGGAGCCAGCATGGCAGAAATTTCCGACCAGGCATTAATACGCCACCAGAACCATCGCAACAGCAATACCAACCCGATGCCACCGCTGCACGCCAGAATGAATTTCCAGGCATCGCTGATCTGATTGAACTGGGTGGTTACCAGAACGGAAAAAAACATCAGTACAAAAGTGGTGACGCGGGAAATTCGTACATAGTATTTTTCCGATGCCCCCGGTTTTACGAAGGGTTTGAACAAATCGTTGATGATGTAAGAAGTGCCCCATACGGTTTGGGAAGCAATGGTAGACATATAGGCGGCCAGGAACGCGGCAAGCATGAGCCCCAACAATCCGGAAGGCAACAGGTCACGGATGGCCATTACATAGGTGGCCCCTTTGTCGGCTGCCGTGGGATACATGATCAGGGTGGCTAAAGCTACTAAAATCCAGGGCCAGGGACGCAAGGCAAAATGTGCGATCTGAAACCAGAGCGTAGCCAGCAGTGAATGTTTTTCATTTTTAGCCGACATCATACGCTGGGCCACATAACCGCCGCCACCGGGTTCGGCTCCCGGATACCAGCTGGCCCACCATTGAACACCAAAATAAGCCACAATGGCGGTGACACCCAGTTTGAGCATGCCGCCCACATGACCGGCCGCCGTGCCGTGATCCAGTGTGGGGAAGAAGTTGAAAACCCATTTCATTTGATGGAGACTGCTTTCCATACCTGATATTCCGCCCACGTGGTGCACGGCTACGATAGCCAGAATGATGCTTCCGGCCATAGCCATCAGAAACTGAAACGAATCGGTTAACGCCACACCCATCAAACCCGATAAGGAAGAATACAGAGCGGTAAACAACATCAGTCCGGCGACGACCACCAATGAAGCACTGAAGTCCATCCCCAGAATATGAAACGCCTTGTGACCGAAAATCGTCAGGAACGGGAACATGATGTGCACGATCTTCACCATGGCCAGGTTTACCCAGGCCATCACGATGACGTTCATGAAAATACCGATGTAGACGGCCCGAAACCCGCGAAGGAAACGAGCCGCTTTGCCCGAATAACGGATGGCAACAAATTCAGCGTCGGTAACAATTCCGGCCCGGCGCCACAACCGGGCAAAGAAGAAGACCGTGAGCATTCCGCCAAACATCATATTCCACCACAGCCAGTTACCGGCTACGCCCTGTTGCGATACCAGTTCCGTGACCGCCAATGGGGTGTCGGCGGCAAAGGTGGTAGCCACCATACTGGTACCGGCAATCCACCAGGGCAGGTTCCTTCCGCTCAGGAAAAAGTTTCCGGTATTCTGGCCGGCCCGTTTGGACATGTACAATCCGATGGAAAGGCTCGCAACGAAATACAGGGCAATAATGATAAGGTCGATATTTTTTATGATCATAAAGAGTCAGGTTTCATAACAGGGGCATTCCCGTTATTTTACTGACCCAAATGTACATTATTTTTTTCGCCGTCCTAAAGCAGGAATTTTAATCATTTTCCTACTCAAAAAAATTTACCATATTTGTTGCTTCTTATTCATCAATACCTTTTTGTCTCATGAGTGAATTTTTACAAGCAATGGATAAAGTGATCGTGTGGTATAACGATTACATCGGTGGTTATGCCATTTTGTTTTTGCTGGTGCCCACCGGTTTATACTTCATTATCCGGTTGAAATTTTTGAATGTAACCAAGCTTTTTCATTCCATCCGGATCGTAGCCGGTAAATATTCTCATGAAGAAGACGAAGGCGATGTAAACCATTTTAAAGCACTGACCACGGCACTGTCAGCGACGGTCGGAACCGGAAACATTGTGGGTGTGGCTCTGGCCATCTACCTGGGCGGTCCCGGGGCTTTGTTCTGGATGTGGGTGACGGGATTTCTGGGTATGATCCTGAAATTTTCCGAATGTACACTCTCTCATAAATACCGCGTGTTTAATTCCGACGGTTCCGTTTCGGGCGGTCCCATGTACTACATCCGCGACGGGATCGGGAAAATATACCATGCCCCGGTTTTTGCCAAAGTACTGGCCATTATTTTTGCCGTGGCCACGATCCTGGCTTCGCTGGGAACCGGAAATATGGCCCAGGTAAACGGGATGACCGATGCCCTGCACACCACATACGGATTCACCGACTGGATTACCGGACTGGTTATTACGGGACTGGTATTGCTGATCATTGTCGGTGGATTGAAACGCATTGCCGATGTAACCGCGCGACTGGTGCCTTTTATGGCGGTTACCTATGTACTGGCTACTTTACTGGTGTTGTTCGATATGTACGAAAACATTCCCCATGCTTTTGCCATGATCTTTCGGGGTGCCTTTACGGGAACAGCTGCCACCGGCGGTTTTGTGGGATCCACCATTATGATGACCATGATCTGGGGTGTACGCCGCGGACTGTTCTCCAACGAAGCAGGGCAGGGGTCGGCGCCGATTGCACACGCCGCAGCCAAAACCGAATACTCCGTGCGGGAAGGGCTGGTGGCTTCACTGGAGCCGTTGGTTGATACATTGATTATTTGCACCATGACCGGTTTGATGCTGATCACCACCGATGCCTGGCATTCGGGCATCAAAGGCGTAGGGATGACGATCATGGCCATGGATCAGGGACTGGCGAAACTGGGACTGGTGGACATTGGAAAACACATCATCACCTGGGGGTTGATGATGTTTGCGTTCTCCACTGTCATCAGCTGGTCGTATTACGGATCGCGTGCCGCCAACTATTTGTTGGGCGAAAAAGCCATCAAACCTTATTATTACCTGTACGGTCTGTTCGTTTTCTTTGGTTCCGTGTGGGGCATTGACCTGGTATGGCATTTTGTGGATATGGTCATCACCTTTATGACCATCCCCAACCTGATTGCTCTGCTGCTGCTCTCCGGTGTGCTTATTAAGGAAACCAACGGCTATTTTGCCATGATGAAGGAACGGAAAATGCGGTAGGTTTGTGGTCTGAAAACTTTCGAATGTCATGTGCAGAAAAGCCATAAATATTAATACCTGGAACAGGAAAGATCATTTCAGTTTCTATTCGCAGTTTGAAGAACCGTTTACAGGCGTAACGGTACAGTTGGACTGTACCCAAGCCTACGAAAAGGCTAAAGCACAAAACAAATCGTTTTTCCTGTATTACCTGTACCGGGCGCTGAAAGCAGCCAATTCCATTGAAAATTTCCGTTACAGGATTGTCGGCAAAAAAATCTTTCTTTATGATGTGATCCATGCGGGGCCGACTATCGGGCGTGATGACGGATCGTTCGGATTTGCATTAATAAAATATGAGGAAGATGAAAAACTATTCTACGAAAAGGCATTGCAGGTAGTGGAGGAAGTAAGGGCTTCAACCGGTTTGGACCCGTCTGTTACCGGGGAAGATGTGATCCACTTTTCGGCTGTTCCCTGGCTGGATTTCACCTCGGTATCGCATGCCCGCCGTTTTTCCTTTCCCGACAGTTGTCCTAAGATCACATTCGGTAAAATGGTGGAGGAAAACGGTCGCAAGAGAATGGCGGTTTCTATTCACGTGCACCACGGATTGGCAGACGGCTATCATGTAGGACTTTTTGTGGACCGGTTTCAGGATCTGCTGGATGGCGAGTAATTCCGCTGCCCTGCAACAAGTAATTTATTTCACGCCCTTCACTTTCATTTTCAGACTGTATAAACCGTGCGAAGCCGTAATGAACAGCGTATGCCGGTTCCGTCCGCCAAAGGTGATGTTGGCAGTCCATTTCTGATCCACGGGAATGTGTGCGATTTGTTTCCCGCTTTTGTCAAAGACTGTGACTCCGTTTCCGGTGAGGTAAATATTTCCTTTGTTGTCGATCGTCATTCCATCGGAACCCATGCTGGAGAAAAGGGTTTTGTTGGATAAGGTCCCGTCGGAATTGATGGTATAAACATAAGTCTTGGAAGCGCCAATGTCGGCAACGTACAGCTTTTTACCGTCGGGCGTGCCAATGATCCCGTTGGGCTTTACTAGGTCGTTGGCAACAACGATCACCTGTTTTTTGTCCGGAGTTAAATAATATACGCGTTCCTGTTGAATGTCTTTTTTAGTTCTTTTCCAGTACGGGCGCTGGTAATACGGGTCGGTGAAATAAATACCCCCTTTGGGATCGATCCACAGATCATTCGGTCCGTTCAGCCGGTGCCCTTCGAAATTATTGACCAACACCGTCACTTTCTTATCGGGACTGATGGACCACAATTGGTCGTGCCGGTCGGCACAGGTAATCAGATTTCCCTTGCGGTCGAAGTAGGTTCCGTTGGAACGGCCGCAACGGTCCATGAAAACCGACAGCTTCCCGTCAACGGAATACTCCCATATTTTGTTGTTGGGCTGGTCGGTGAAAAAGATATTCCCTTTTTTGTCCACCGACGGCCCTTCGGTAAAGGAAAACTGATTGGAAATGAGTTGGAGTTTCGCCCCTTTGGCTATGATGGAACTGTTTTGTGCCCGGAGTGTTGTGATGGAAGCCAATACCAACAAAAGGGTTGTGATGGAAAGCCGGCCAATGGCTGTAAATGGATTCAGTTTTCTCATTTTTATACGCTTTGAATTCTGGAGCTCAAAGATAGACAAAAGTAAGTGTGGCGAACGGGCTGTTCGGTGCATCCAATGTGAAATGAATCTACATTGACTGCAGAGGTGTTAAATTTTTCCCCTGATTTTAAACCAGCTGATCATCAGGATGCCCCGGAGGAGTCTGAACCCTTTCAGCATGGAATAATTATGGCCTGTTTTTTTACCCGGTTGCTGCGCCACAATCCTGACAAAGAAATGACCCACTTCTTCCGGTGAAAAGCCGAAGGCCTGCATGACCCAGGGCAGGCTTTTCATGTCGCGGCGTCCTGCTTCGTCGGTTTCTACAGAATCAAAAAAGCCCGTGTCGATCATGCCGGGGACAACGGAATGGATGGAAAGGGGATGGTCTGCATTTTCCTTTGCCAGACTTTGGGTCAGTGTTGTGATGGCCGCTTTGGTTGCCGTATAAGGAACCATAAAGGCTGCATGGTCGCCGTGGCCTCCCCGCCCGCTCATATTGATGAGGATCCCGCTTCCCTGTTGTTTGAAATAGGGGATGATCATTTTGCACGCCAGCAGCGTTGCCGTCAGGTTGATGTCCACAATCTTTCTGAGATCCTCATCGGGAACGTGTTCCAACAACCGGTAACCTGTAGAAACACCTGCATTGTTGATCCATACGTCAAAGTGTCCCCATTGTTCCAGTGCATGGTCTTTCAATTTCTTCAGGTCTTCGGTTTGAGAAACATCTGCAACCATTCCACTCACCGGATAATTTTTTTCCTTAAAGTACCGGAGTGCCTCGTTGACGTGTTCATTGTTCCGGGAACAGATGACCAGTTTTGCTCCTGCTTTGCCGCAGGCATCGGCAATCGCTTTGCCAATGCCCTGGGTTGATCCGGTAATGACGATAACTTTGTTGCTGAGTTTTGTCATGTTTTTGCAATTTCAAGAAGTATCGGACAAAGTTACTTTTTTCATTTTTTACTTTGAAAATTCATCCCGAAGAACAGGTAACGCCTCCCGAAAGTTTAGGCCTCTGCAGTTTATGTACCAAATTAAAGGGCGCTATCTTCTGCTCACGTAATCGAGGTAATTCGACAACGGGTCGGAGACACTGGTGCGGATGGATTTCAACCAGTCGGTGAGCGGTTGCCGGTAATGAACATAGGTATATTCCGGACTGGGATCGTACGTGGAGAAATTGTAATCGTTGCGTAAATACAGGTAATCGGTGGTAAGAACGGTGTACACACCGGCATCGGTAATTTCTGTGCCGTCCGACAGGAAAAAACCGCCGACGGTCGTCATGCCGCCCATGCATATATCACCGGCCAGGGCCATTTCCTTCAGCTGTTGCCCGGTTAATTTGAGTTTCACAATCGTGTTTTCAAACGGCAGTAGTCCCACAACGGTGCTCAGGGTTACTGGGCCTGCCGGGATGCTTTGGCGGATGCCTCCGCCGTTGGTGAGCGCCACATCAGCATCCGGAAAAGAATGCAGCCACGAATCACACACCATGTTTTGCATGGCTGCGGAACTTTGGGCGATGGTCTGATCGCTGTAGCCGATCTGATCCGACAATTCGTTGTCGGTTTGCTCCTGCCAGTAATTCACCAGTTCCCCGATCCCTGCATCGTACTTTGTAGCTGTATTGTCCACGATTTTGTACTGGAAGTTGGAAGTAGTGGAATCGGCAGGTGAATAATCGAATTCCACTTTACCGTAAGCGATCATGTTGCTTCCGGCTTCGATCAGCACTACGCCGTTGTTCCTGCTGAGGTATTTCTGGTGGCAGTGTCCGCCACCAATGATGCAAATGCCGTTGGCCGCCGCCACACTCACCAAACTGTTCATTTCGCTGCTGCAGATGTGTCCGACCACAATCAGTACGGTGGCTCCGGCTTTTTTGGCTTCCTGTGCATACTTGGTCACGGCAGCGGCGTAATCGGTGAACTGATACCCGGCTACGTTGGCCGGGAAGGTAGAGGTGGGGGTACTTCGGGAAGCCAGACCGATGATGCCCACGTTGACCCCGTCGATGTTTTTGATGATGTAGGGTTGGGCGAAATTCGGGATTTTAGAGGTGGAAGTTTCCACAATATTGGCGGCCAGCAGGGGGAAGTGCATTTCAGACAACCGCTGGTACAGCGTATCCACCGTAAAATCAAACTCGTGGTTGCCGATGGCCGAGGCATCGTAGCCCATGGCGTTCATTACCTGCACCATGGATTTTCCGCGAAACCAGGTGGAAATCGACGGTCCCGACCACATATCGCCTCCGCTCAGAATCAAATAGTTGTCCGAGGCATCGTAGCCTTCTGTGTTTTTCCACTGATACGTCAGGCCGGGCGCTCCGGCATACGTCGTAGTGGGTTCCATCCAGCCGTGTTCGTCGTTGGTGTACAAAACCGTGATGTGTACCTTCGAACCGGGTTTGGGAGCGGGTTGGGGATTTTTCCCGCAACTGAAAAAAGAAAAAATGATGAGGATTAAGGCCAGATAACCCACACGTTTCACAGAAGTGAAGTGTACTATCTGATATTTTATTGGTTTCGTCATGGTTGGTTGCTTGTTTTTGTCCATAGCAAAAATACTCTTTTGAAGGCCTTCTGCTTCAGCGCGTACCTATTTTTGAACCGGTATAAATAGAGGGATGAGCCGGCCACCTGTTCTCTTTTCTTCAAAAAAGGTTCACGAATCAGCAACAAAGGTTTTTGCATCGTGTTTTCAGGTAAACGGATCGCAATATCCGGTAAACGAATTGCATACTTTGGTAAACGAACCGCAAACAAAAGGGCACGAACGGATGTTTTGCAAGTGTTTCTGGTCCATCTGCCCGTCTGTCCCTCCGGTATATATCGCCTACTTGTCGCACTCTGCTGGCACCCTTCTGGCCCTCTTCTCGTGGTGTACCCTCAGCAAGTGGCCAGAAGAGCCGGAGGGATACTCGGGAACTTCACGAGAAGAAGAGGAGAAATACAGGAGTGAGGCTTTTGTTCTTATAGCGTAGCTATAAACTAGCTGGATGCTTCCTGTAAGCTGCTTTTCTTGTAAGCCGGGATGTGTTTTAAAGAATAGGACAGGAAGAGCTACTTGTGAGGTGAACAAAGTCACAAGTCAGGAGACTTGCGACAGCGGGGGGAGCTTCTTATTTAAAAATTATAGTTCAATTCTGAGGGACCTTCAGGAAGGTGGTGTGATGGAGTCCCGTGAGAATCTTGATGTGCTCTACGGGAACGGCTTTTATACAAGAGAGATCCTTCTCCGCCTTGGGCGGATCAGGATGACAAATAATGTATGACAGCATAAGGTGTAGCGGGGGCAGGATTCGAAACTAAGACAAAAAAAGGCTGCCTCAAATGAAGCAGCCTTTCGTATTGATGAAGCCTGAAGAATTATTTCTTCTTGCTTTTTTTGTTGATAATCGCAGCCTGTGCAGCAGCCAAACGTGCAATCGGCACGCGGTAGGGTGAACAACTCACGTAGTTCAGACCGGTGCGGTGGCAGAACTCAATGGAGCTTGGTTCGCCGCCGTGTTCGCCACAGATACCGAGCTTGATGTTCTTGCGGGTCTTGCGTCCTTTCTTCACAGCAGTTTCCACCAGCTGTCCCACACCTTCCTGATCCAGTACCTGGAAAGGATCGTTTTTCAAAATACCCTTTTCAAGGTAGACGGGGAGGAACTTACCGGCGTCGTCGCGGGAATAACCAAAGGTCATCTGCGTCAGGTCATTGGTACCGAAGGAGAAGAACTCGGCTGATTCTGCAATTTTATCAGCAGTCAAAGCAGCACGGGGGATCTCAATCATGGTACCTACCAGGAAGTCGATCTTTTCGCCTCTTTCTTCAAATACCTTGGCAATGGTGTCGCGGATGATTTTTTCCTGCATTTTCATTTCAGCCAGGGTACCGGTCAGCGGAACCATGATTTCAGGACGGGCATCGATGCCTTTGGCTTTCAAATCCAAAGCAGCTTCGATGATGGCACGGCTCTGCATTTCGGTGATTTCGGGATAAGTATTTCCCAAACGGCAACCACGGTGACCCAGCATGGGGTTGAATTCGCTGAGGTCTTCCACTTTGGCTTTGATCACATCCACAGAAACGCCCATGACGTCGGCCATTTCCTGCTGTCCTTTATCGTCGTGAGGCACGAATTCGTGCAACGGGGGGTCGAGCAGACGAACGGTTACGGGCAAGCCTTTCATGGCATTGAAAATACCTTCGAAGTCCTTGCGCTGAATGGGGAGCAGTCTGTCTAAAGCTTCTCTTCTTCCTGCTTCGTCTTTGGCGAGGATCATTTCACGCATGGCAATAATCTTGTCGTCACCAAAGAACATGTGTTCGGTACGGCACAAACCAATACCCTGAGCACCGAAGTCACGGGCTACCTGAGCATCGTGGGGCGTGTCGGCATTGGTACGAACGGTGAGCGAGGCTTTTTTGTCGGCCAGTTTCATCAGCTTACCGAAGTCGCCGCTCATTTCAGGATTGACGGTGGCAATCTTGCCATCGTACACTTCACCGGTACTCCCGTTCAAGGAAATGAAGTCCCCTTCTTTGTAAGTGGTACCGTCCATTTCGAGGGTACGGGCCTTGTAATTGATCTTGATGCTTCCGGCACCGGATACACAGCATTTACCCATACCACGGGCTACCACAGCAGCGTGGGAGGTCATCCCTCCGCGGGCGGTAAGAATCCCTTCGGCAGTGTTCATGCCTTTCAAATCTTCGGGTGAGGTTTCAATACGAACCAGCACTACTTTTTTGCCTTCGGCAGCCCAGCTTTCGGCATCGTCGGCGTGGAAGACCACCTGACCGGCAGCAGCCCCGGGAGAGGCGGGCAACCCTTTGGCCATTACCTTGGCGTTCTTCACGGCTTCTCCGTCGAATACAGGGTGCAGCAGTTCGTCGAGCTTTTCGGGTTCTACCCGCATCAAAGCTTCTTCTTTGGAGATAAGGTCTTCGCGCAGCATGTCCATGGCGATTTTTACCATGGCCGCACCGGTACGTTTTCCGTTACGGGTTTGCAGCAGCCACAGTTTACCGTCCTGGATGGTGAATTCCATGTCCTGCATGTCGCGGTAGTGGTTTTCCAGTGCTTTCTGTGTATCGAACAGTTCTTTGTACACAACGGGCATGGCTTCTTCCAGTGAAGGGTAGTTGGCAGCGCGGTCTTCTTCGGTTACGTTGGCCAGTTTGGCCCAGCGCAGGGAACCTTCTTTGGTGATCTGCTGCGGGGTACGGATGCCGGCTACCACGTCTTCTCCCTGAGCGTCGATGAGGTATTCACCGTTGAACAGGTTTTCGCCGGTACCGGCGTCACGGGTAAAGGCCACACCGGTAGCGGAGTTGCTGCCCATGTTACCGAATACCATAGCCTGTACGTTGACAGCGGTTCCCCATTCATCAGGGATTTTATTCAGTTTTCTGTAAAGGATGGCACGGTCGTTCATCCAGCTGTCGAATACGGCCATCACAGCGCCCCAGAGTTGTTCCCAGGGGTTATCGGGGAAATCTTTCCCAGTTTGTTTTTTCACGGCAGCTTTAAACTGGCTCACCAGTTCTTTCAGATCGTCGGCTGAAAGTTGGGTATCCAGTTTTACCCCGCGTTTTTCTTTCATTTCTTCAATGATCAATTCAAAGGGATCTTCGTCTTCCTTGGATTCGGGTTTCATACCCAAAACCACGTCACCGTACATCTGTACGAAACGACGATATGAATCCCAGGCAAAACGTTCGTTGCCCGATTTCTTGGCAATACCCTGAACGGCTTTGTCGTTCAATCCCAGGTTCAGCACGGTATCCATCATACCAGGCATGGAAGCGCGGGCTCCTGAACGGACGGAAACCAGCAAAGGATTTTCCTGATCGCCGAAACCGGTACCCATAATGTTTTCCACATTTTTAATCCCTGCTTCAACATCCTTTTTGATCTGTTCTACAACGTAGTCCTGTCCTTTTTCGTTGTACAGGGTACACACGTCAGTGGTAATGGTGAAACCGGGAGGAACCGGAACCCCGATGAGGTTCATTTCGGCCAGGTTGGCACCTTTGCCTCCCAAAGTGTTTTTCATTTTTGCATTCCCTTCGGCTTTTCGGTCACCGAAGAGGTAAACATACTTTGCTTTAGACATTTTGATTGAGTTATTTGTTTAAAAATCCATTCTTATTTTGGAGAGCACAAAGATAATAAAAACCGGTGTTGTAAATTCTTTGTTTTTAAGCCTCTTGCGCAAAGGTAAAGTAAAACGACGGCTGCCGTTTTACTTTAAAGTTAATCTCGTGATTCAATCGTTTGCGATGTCGCTGCCGGAAGAAAAAGAATGTGGAATCCGCGCTGCACCGGCCCGGGTGTTTCAGGAGTCCTGTGAAAAAATTGCCTTTGTCTAAGTGTAACCCGTAAAACAGTTGAAATGTGGAGTTGTCCCTCGGAAGTCTCATTTCGATTTGCTAAGTTTGCAGGGAATAATGAAAAGGGACTATGAAGCATAAAATAGGGATACGGTATGAAGACAAATATCTGATGGAACGCCGGGTGGCTCTGGTACCCGCACACGTAAAGGTGCTGCGGGAAAAAGGGTTTGAAATTGAGGTGGTTCCGTCCGATAAGCGGGTGTTTAAGGATCAGGAATATGTGGCAGCAGGAGCCGTGCTGAAAGAGGCGCCGCTGAGTGCCGACATTATCCTGGGGGTGAAGGAAATGCCGATCGACTATTTTGAAGCCGGAAAGACCTATATCTTTTTCAGTCATACCATCAAAGGACAGGAATACAACATGCCGTTGTTGCAGAATATGATCGACCGTAAGGCCAGCCTCATCGACTACGAACGCATTGTGGACGAGCAGGGGAGAAGGCTGATTTTTTTCGGTCGCTTTGCCGGTCTGGCCGGAACCATCAACAGTTTGTGGTCGCTGGGACAACGGATGAAAGTAAAGGGTGTGTCATCGCCTTTTGAACGTTTGCAGCAAACCCATCACTACGACAGTCTGGAAGAGGCCAAAGCGGTTATTTCCGGAATCGGGAAAGAGATCGCCGCAAACGGTTTGCCCGAAGAGCTGACCCCGCTGGTGATTGGAGTCACCGGAAACGGGAATGTTTCCAAAGGAGCGCAGGAAATTTTGCAGTTGCTGCCGGTAAAAGAAATTGAACCCGGAGATCTGGCAAGCTTACGCGCAGAAGGAAACTATGATGCCCATACGGTTTATAAAGTAATTTTTGAAGAACCCGATCTGGTGGAATGCATGGATTCCTCTCAGCCTTTTAATTTGCAGGAATATTATGATGAACCGGAAAAGTACCGGTCTGTTTTCGATCAATACATTCCGCAGCTGACGGTACTGATGAACTGCATGTACTGGGACGACCGCTATCCGCGCATTGTAACCAGGGAATACCTGAAAAACAACTGGAACGAGTCCTTCAACCTGAAGGTGATAGGGGATGTGACCTGCGATCCGGAAGGCTCGGTGGAGATTACCTTTGAAGGGACTAAAATTGTGGATCCGGTGTTTACCTATGATCCCGATAACGACACCCACCAAATGGGTTTTGAAGGCAAAGGAATTCTGGTAATGGCCGTGGAAATCCTGCCCAGCGAATTGCCAAGGGAATCGTCCCTGGCGTTTAGTGAAGCCTTGATCCCGTTTCTGCCCGATCTGGCAGAAGCCGATCTGAACGTGCCTTTTGAACAGCTGGACATTCCCGCTCCGTTGAAAAGGGCGATGATCCTGCACCACGGGCAACTGACTCCTGATTATGAATATTTACAGCAGTATCTTGATGCATAAAATTTCCGATACAGAACAACGTTAAAAAGGTTTCTTATGAAAGACATTTTGATTTTGGGCGCCGGCTTATCCACCACCAGTCTGATTGAATATTTGCTGGAACACGCCGAAGAATTCGACTGGCACATTGTAGTGGCCGACATCGACGAAGAACTGGCCCGCAGAAAAGTGAACGGTAATCCCCGGGGCAAGGCCATTACGTTTGATATCCACGATGATCTGGAAAGCTGGCGAACCATCGCCAAAGCAGATATAGTAATTTCCATGTTGCCGGCATTTATGCATCATTTTGTAGCTAAAAAGTGCATCGACCTGCGCAAACCCATGCTGACGGCTTCCTATGTCACCGATGAGATCAAAGAGTTTGATGAGCTGGCCAGGAAAGCCGGTATTCCCATTTTGATGGAGCTGGGCGTGGACCCGGGAATCGATCACATGTC
This sequence comes from Bacteroidales bacterium, assembly GCA_016936355.1. Classification (GTDB taxonomy): domain Bacteria; phylum Bacteroidota; class Bacteroidia; order Bacteroidales; family F082; genus Sulfidibacterium. The sequence continues at coordinate 31,510 of JAFGYB010000065.1, forward strand.
GGCCATGAATGTAATCAACGGAATCAAAGAAAAGGGAGGTGACATTTTGTCGTTTTATTCCTTTACCGGTGGTTTGGTGGCCCCCGAAAGCGACAACAACCCCTGGAATTATAAGCTTACTTGGAACCCCCGCAATGTGGTGATGGCCGGTACTGGTGTTTCCAAATTCATCCAGCAGGGCAATTACAAATACATTCCCTATTTCAGATTGTTCGACCGCATCCAGACCCGGAAGATTCTGAATTACGGCGAGTTTGAAGCCTATGCCAACCGCGATTCGCTATCCTATCGCGAGATTTACGGACTGAAGAACATACCCAGTATGTACCGCGGAACCCTGCGGCGTCCCGGTTTTGTGAAAGCCTGGAATGTGTTTGTGCAGCTGGGCGCCACCGATGATACCTATAGACTGGAAGATTCGGAAAACATGACCTACCGCGACTTTATCAATTCGTTCATGCAGTATGAACCCACCGTTCCGGTGGAGATCAAGTTGCAGAACTATTGTCGGAGTGCCTCCGATCCGGTGGTGTTTGAGAAGCTGAAATGGCTGGGCATATTTGACAAACGCAAGATCGGACTAAAGAACGCCACCCCGGCGGAAGTGTTGCAGAAACTGATCAAGGAAAAATGGAAACTCGACCCGGACGATAAGGATCTGCTGGTGATGCAGCACGAATTCAAATACAAGCTGGGTGATGAAGTGAAAATGATTGTTTCTGCCATGGCGCTGGAGGGAGAGAATCAGGAACAGACGGCCATGGCCAAAACCGTGGGGCTGCCACTGGCCATTGCCACGAAACTGCTGGCTACGGGGCAGATCAACAAAACCGGTATTCACCGTCCCATTGACAAAGATATGTACGAGCCCATACTGACAGAATTGAAAAGGTATGATATTTGTTTCAAGGAAACCGAATATCTGGTGGATCAGTCATAACGACACTGCCAACTTTACAAGAACATTATGGGTTTTATTATTTTAATCATCCTGATCGGAGTCGCTGTTTACTACATCTCCAAATGGCAGACTTCTTCAACAGGAAATACTACATCCAACAGTAATCCTTATTCATCTAATAACCAGTCGCGTGATACAGGACCGTATAGCTCACAAGCTGCCAGGGGTCAGCGATCCGGTTCTGGTGGTGGCAGTTATGCCCGCTGGATTGGCGGGGGCCTGGGCTGGGCCTTTGGCGGTCCCATTGGCGGTATCCTAGGCTTTATGATGGGCTCTATGTTTCAGAACGGAGGAGTAAACCGTGTGTTTGGTCAGGGCGTCCCGCAGCAAACAGGAAATTTTAATGTGAGTCTTGTGGTGCTCAGTGCTGCCGTGATGAAAGCCGATGGCAAGGTAACTAAATCGGAACTGGACTATGTGAAGAAATTCTTCGTTCATAATTTCGGAACCGAAGTGGCCCAACAATACGTGAAAATGCTGGGAGAAATCCTGAAACAGGATTTTGATGTCAGTGCTGTTGCCCAGCAAATCGGGCAGTATATGGATTATGCCTCGCGGTTGCAGCTGTTGCACTACTTGTTTGGGATTGCCCAGGCCGATGGTAGTGTTTCCAAATCGGAAGTAGAGTTGCTAAGCCGGATTTCTGCTTCCATGCGCATTCCTGTGGCTGATTACGAGTCGCTGAAGGCTATGTTCGTGAAAAATACCGACAGTGCCTATACCATCCTGGGTATTAAACACGATGCAACGGAAGAAGAAATCAAAACAGCGTACCGCGAAATGGCTAAGAAATACCATCCCGATAAGGTGAGTCATCTGGGTGAAGATGTGAAAAAAGCCGCCGAGGAAAAATTCCAGAGTGTGAACGAAGCGTACGAAACCATCAAGAAGGAGCGGGGAATCAGGTAGCTTATTTTTTCAGATGACGGTCAATTTCCCGTTGTGCATCTTTTTGCTTCAGCGTTTCCCGTTTGTCGTAATAGTGTTTCCCTTTGGCCAGGGCGATTTCCAGTTTGGCCAGTCCTTTGTTGTTGATAAAGAGTACGGTGGGCACCAGGGTAAGTCCTTTTTCCTTGATCTTGATTTCCAGTTTTTTCAGTTCCTTTTTTGTGAGTAAGAGCTTTCGATCTCTTTTGGCAACGTGGTTGTTGTAAGTACCATAACTGTATTCGGCAATGTGCATTCCGCGGACGAACAATTCGCCACCATCAAAAATACAATACGTATCGGCCAGACTGGCTTTCCCGTTGCGAATGGATTTAATCTCCGTTCCTGTCAGGACAATACCCGCCACATAGCGCTCCAGAACGAAGTACTCGAAACTCACCCGCTTATTCTTAATCCGTATGTCGTTGCCTGCTTTCATCGTTTTTCTTCCCGAAAAGGGCTGCAAAGATAATAAAGAATAGACTATAATATATTTGATTTATTTGAGTTCATTACTATGAAAAACTGTAATTAGTTTCATCAGAAAATATCCGTAGTTGATGCGTTTTGTGAAGATGATCCTTCTGATGCTGGCAATCATGGTCAGCGGTTGCGTTTATAGCCAGTCCAAGCATGATTCTACCATTTTTTGGACTCAGGATGTACAACTCCGCTGGAGTGATTTTAAAGGCGCGGTTCCCGATCCCGCTCCTAAGTGGGATGCTACATCCTTTGTCGAATTAAAAACCAAAGCCCGTTGGGTTCACGGTGTACCGGATTTTGAGGTCTATGCTGTGTTTCAGAGATACGATTCGTGGACCCGAAACAGTACTTCCAGTTTATTGCTCAAACACGAACAACTTCATTTCGACATTGGTGAATTGTATGTGCGGAAAATGAGGAAGGAGTTGTCAGCCTTGCGATCGAAGAGAGAGGGTACACCAAAGGACTATCTGCAGGTGTTTGACCGGTTGGCAGAGGAGTGTAATGAAATGGATTCGCTGTACGATGCTGAAACGGCACATGGGGTGTATCAAAGCCAACAGGAAGTATGGAACAAGAAAATTGCGAAAGAATTGTTCAGGCTGAGAAAATATGCTGATGATGGTTTTGAATGATTCATTGTCGATTATAAATACCAACATCGTTCGTTGATGCTTAGGATGCATCCAGTAACTTCAGCATTTTTAACTTTTCGGTTTTCATAGATTTCAAACGTTAGCGGAATATTTTTTACCTTTGCGAAGAGTTTTTAATTAATCTAAATAAAGATGCCTTATTACCAGGTAAAAGGAAACGTTCCGGCCAAAAGGCACATCCAGTTTCGTAAAGAAGATGGCAGTCTGTATGCCGAAGAACTGGTTTCCACCGAAGGTTTCTCTGATGTTTATTCACTGGTTTATCACGAATTTGCTCCCACCGGAGTATCCCGTATTGGAAAACCTGTCGAATTAAAGAAGAAAGTTGCGGTTGATAACAACATGCAGCACCGTTCTTTCAAGGGTTTTGATGTGAAACCTGAAGACGATTATATGCAAAGCCGTAAGGTGGTGCTCTTCAACGACGATGTGGAAGTGATCCTGGCAGCACCTCGGAAATCCATGAAAGACTATTTTTACAAAAATGCTTCGGCTGATGAACTGATCTTTGTTCATAAAGGCAAGGGAATTCTGCATTCGGTGTACGGGGAATTGCCTTTCAGGGAAGGCGATCATGTGGTTGTGCCAAAAGGTACTATCTATCAACTGGAACTGGAACATGAAGACAACCGGCTGTTTATTGTGGAGTCGTTTCATCCTTTACGTTTTCCCAAACGCTATGTGAACCGGGAAGGGCAGCTGCTCGAGCATTCACCGTTTTACGAACGCGATTTGAAGGCTCCTGAACTGAAGAAACATTATGCTGAAAAAGGAAGTTATCAGGTGTGGATCAAAAAACACGACTGGATGTATCCGTACGAATATACCAGCCATCCTTTTGATGCCGTTGGCTGGGACGGGCATGTGTATCCGTATACTTTTTCCATCTATGATTTTGAACCCATAACCGGGCGTTTGCATCAGCCGCCTCCGGTGCACCAGACGTTTGAAACCCATGCTTTTGTTGTGTGTGCTTTTGTGCCCCGGCTCTATGATTATCATCCGCTCTCCATCCCGGCTCCGTATAACCACAGCAATGTGGATTCGGACGAAGTGCTGTATTATGTGGACGGCGATTTCATGAGTCGAAACAACATCCAGAAAGGACAAATCACGCTGCATCCGCTGGGTATTCCGCACGGTCCGCATCCGGGTGCTGTGGAACGCAGCATTGGCAAGGAAAAAACAGACGAATACGCTGTGATGCTGGATACGTTCCGGCCGTTGAAGTTAACCCGCGAAGCCCTGCAGATTGAAGACCCGGATTATTTCAAAAGCTGGCTTCATGATTAAAATGGATAATAAATTGTTGAATATACCGGACAACCGGAAAAATAATGGATTATGAAAGAACAGGAGTTTCTCCCTATTTCAGGAACAGATTACGTGGAATTTTACGTAGGCAATGCCAAACAGGCTGCCCACTATTATCAATCGGCTTTTGGTTTTCAGCCGCTGGCTTATTCGGGACTGGAAACGGGTGTTAAAGACCGAACCTCGTATGTGGTGCGACAGGGCAAGATCACGTTTGTGCTGACTGCCGGTATGCATCCTGATTCGGAAGTAACCCGTCATCAGGCCCAACACGGCGACGGGGTTAAAGTGATTGCCTTGTGGGTAGACGATGCCCGGAAATCTTTTGAGGAAGTAATGAAAAGAGGTGCCGAAGCCGTAGAAGAACCCACTGTTCACAAGGATGACTCGGGTGAAGTGGTAACAGCTTCCATCAAAACCTATGGCGAAACCATTCACACCTTTGTGGAACGAAAAAATTACAACGGCGTGTTTTTGCCGGGTTTTGTCGCATGGGATCCTATTTACAAGGCTCCTGAAACCGGGCTGTTGTATGTGGACCATATTGTGGGAAACGTTAACGAAGGTGAAATGAACAAGGTGGTTGATTTTTACAAAAATGTAATGGGATTCGATCAGCTGATATCTTTTGACGACAAGGATATTTCCACCGAATACACCGCACTGATGAGCAAGGTGATGGCCAACCAGAATTTTCGCATTAAGTTCCCCATCAATGAACCTGCCAAGGGTTTGAAAAAGTCACAGGTGGAAGAATTCCTTGATTTTTATCTGGGACCCGGACCGCAGCACATTGCTATGGCCACTGAAGACATTATCCATACGGTGAGTGAAATGCGCAGCCGGGGGGTTGATTTCCTTTCCACACCGGCAACCTATTACGAAGATGTATGGGACCGTGTGGGCGTGATTGATGAAGACAAGAAAGAATTGAAAAAGAACAATATACTGATTGACCGCGATGATGAAGGGTATCTGCTTCAGCTTTTCACCAAACCGGTGGAAGACCGTCCGACGTTTTTCTTTGAGATCATCGAACGAAAGGGAGCCAGATCTTTCGGTAAAGGTAATTTCAAGGCGCTGTTTGAAGCCATCGAAAGAGAACAGGAGAGCCGGGGTACTTTATAAGTATATTTGAAAAACTTTTTCGGAAAACGCATCATATGAATCATCAAAAAAATTCATGGATCGCTGTTCCCCAGCACAGTGATTTCCCACTTCAGAACATTCCTTTTGGAATTATTCAGTATCAAAATGATACGCCGCATCCGGCCACCCGTATTGGAGATACCGTGATCGATCTTTTCTATCTGGCCGAATATGGTTATTTCGATTCGCTGGACATTAAAAACTTAAGTCCCTTTTCTGCTCCCGTTCTGAATGACTTTATAGCGCTGGGAAAGCAAACAACCAATGCCGTTCGCGAGTATTTGATGAAGTTGTTTGCCGAGGATAATGACTATTTGAAAAACGATGAAAAAACAAAGGCAATGGCCTTGATTCCCGTTGAGGAAGTCGAACTCCTGTTGCCGCTGAACATCGGCGATTACACTGATTTTTATTCCAGTATCGAACACGCTACCAATGTGGGTAAAATGTTCCGCGACCCTGAGAATGCGCTGCTTCCTAACTGGAGGCATTTGCCGGTAGGCTACCACGGACGCAGTTCTTCCATTGTGGTTTCGGGTGCTGAAATCCATCGTCCCAAAGGCCAGTTGAAGCCTGCCGATTCGGATCAGCCCGTATTCGGTCCCAGCAGGCGACTGGATTTTGAACTGGAAATGGCCTTTGTCACAGGTAAGGAAACCAAACTGGGAGAAAGTGTGCCTGTGGATCAGGCGGAGGAATATATTTTCGGAATGGTGGTTTTCAACGACTTGTCGGCTCGTGATATACAGAAATGGGAATATGTACCGTTGGGGCCGTTTCTTTCCAAGAACTTCGGTTCGGTTATATCCCCGTGGATTGTTACCCTGGAAGCTCTGGAAGCGTTCCGGACAGCCAGTCCCAAACAGGATCCGGAGGTGTTGCCCTATCTGAGCGTTTCCGGCGAGAAGAATTTTGATATCAATCTGGAAGTAGCCCTGCAACCCGAAAACAGTGAAGAGACATTGATTTGCCGTTCCAATTTCAAATACATGTACTGGAATATGAATCAGCAGCTGGCACACCAAACAGTGAACGGTTGCAACATTCGGGTTGGGGATCTATATGCTTCCGGTACCATTTCAGGATCGGAACGCGACTCCTTCGGTTCCATGCTGGAACTTTCCTGGGGTGGAAAAAATCCGATTACCCTGAATGACGAAAGCACCAGGATTTTTCTGGAAGATGGTGATACCGTTACCATGCGCGCTTTTTGTGAGAAAGATAACCTGAGAATCGGTTTCGGAGAAAGTGTTGTAAAGATTTTACCTGCTGTATAATTTTCTGTATACTTATAAAATTGATTTCATGATCAAAATACATCCCAGTGAATATCCCTATTACAAACTCGATAAACTGATGCTGGGAGGAGTGACACCTCGTCCCATTGCGTTGGCGAGTACCATTGATGCCGACGGCAACAGGAATTTATCGCCGTTCAGTTGCTTCAATACCTTCGGTGTCAACCCGTCCACACTGGTGTTTTCCCCTTCCCGCAGAGGAACCGACAACACCACCAAACACACTTTTGATAACCTGAAGGAAATTCCGGAAGTAGTGATCAATACCGTTACCTATTCCATGGTGCAACAAACCAGCCTTTCCAGTACGGTGTATCCCAAGGGTGTGGATGAGTTTGTGAAAGCCGGTTTTACTCCAATTGAATCCGTCTCTGTACGTCCGTTCCGGGTGAAGGAATCGCCTTTTCAGATGGAATGCCGGGTTCGGGATATCATTGAAACCAGCGGACAACCTGGTTCGGCCAACCTGGTGATTTGCGAAGTGGTCACCCTGCACATTGATGAAAACATCATGGATGAGAATGGAGTGATTGATCCGCACAAACTGGATATTGTGGGCCGTTTGGGGGCAAACAATTATGTACGGGCTTCCGGTGAGGCTGTTTTCCAGGTCGAAAAACCATTGACCACCATGGGGATTGGTGTGGATGAACTTCCCGAATCGGTTCGTTTTAGTAAAGTGCTGACGGGTAACGATTTGGGTAAGCTGGGAAATCTGGAAGTTCTTCCTGATGAAGAATTACTGAAAGGATTGAAGTTGCCTGCAGAATTGAAGAATGCTTCCGTAGAGGCGATCCATCATTATGCTCAAAAGCTGATCATTCAAAACCGGATTGAAGAAGCGTTGCTTTTTCTGGTGGCATTTGGTTAGTTTTTCCTTGCGATTGCTTTCCCGATGCTTATATATAGAGCGCCCAGAAGGGCGAACAAAATCAGCAGGAAAACAGCATTGAGCAATACTTTATCCATTCCCAACTGATCCACATTCACAAAAGGATAGGGGTAAAACCCTGAGAAACCGCCCCGAATCATGATGTAAAAGAAATAAGCCAGGGGATAGATCAGCCAGCCCGGAATTTGTGACCAGCGAACTTTCTTCTTTTTTTCATACAATGCCCAGAAAATAATTGTCATAATCGGTACCACTGAGTGTAGTGTTTCATCAACTACAAATTGCAGGCCCTTAGGCGACCACAACGGGCGTAAAACGATCTGATAAACCAGGCTCACAACGGTAATGTAAAGTGTTGTTGCGGTTAAAAAACCGGCTCTTCGATACGGAAAAATTCTTTGAAAAGGACAGCCTATGAATACTGCTGTGAAATACGAGGCAACCAGCAAATTGGTCAGAATGGTAAAGTAGCTGAAGAACCGAATAACGGTTTCTGCTTCAGCTACTTTGGTGTTTTGCATCAATAGAACAAACTGGGTTATCACAGCAACCCAGGCTATCAGACTGCCGAAAAAGGCATAATATTTCCGGGCCCGTGATTCCATTATTTCTTTTCAAATACCACTTTGAAATTCTTTTTCATACTGACGATGTTCCAGTGGTGTACGGCCATGGTATCCTGCCAGCCGGGCATTCCTCTTCCGTGCCAGGGTTTGTACACGTATTCGCGGGCTCCGTCGTCGTGGTTCAGCATGAAGCAGATATTGGGTAAAGTATTGGTGGATGTCATTCGGAACATACCCCAGTCGCCGGTGGTGTTGCCGAAAGCAAAAACCGGAGTTTTACCCAGCTGGGTATAAATATCAATTGCTTTTCCGTCGCCGTTGTTGGAGGGGGTAAAGATTTCCGGTTTCAGGATGAATTTTGTTTCTTTACCGTAAACGTATTCCGGGGTCATGGCTTGTCGGGTGCCGATCAGGTGAGACCGGTCGAAACCGGTAGCCTGGGGAGCCACACTCCAGATCAATCCCTGTAAAGAACCGGACACAATGTATACGTCAAACCCATTCTTTTTCAGATAGGAAATCAACTGCAACATGGGAGGGTAGAAGGTTTTAATCAGCGGAACATGATAGGTACGGTTCATAGCTGTATCCATATAATTTCTGGTAAAACGGATATAATCTTCGTTGCTCCATCCTTTGTAAGCATTGGCAATCATAGGCTGTATGGACGGCCCCCATACCTTGAAAACAGCCGAATCATCCGGATTCTTATTCAATTCAGACGCATACCGGTACATCGGTATTTTTAGTAAAGCACTGTCTTTTTGAACTTGCATGTTCAGCCCCTGCACAGCACTGTACATTTCAAACCAAAGCGGTGCTTCGCAGGCTATAGTCCCATCCATATCAAAAACGGCAATCCGGTCCCTTTTTGGAATTTGGGGGGCATCCTTTTGGACGAACTGAATGATTTTAGCTTTGATGGAAGTGTCATTCCAAAGCGAAAGCGGATCTTCCTGAACCGGGTTGCAGGAAGTCAGGTAAACTCCGGCCAGTAACGGAAAGAACAGGAGCAATAGCTTCATTTTTTTCATAGGATCATTTTTGCATTTTGATGTTCCCATCAAAATTAAGAAATGTTTTCAAGAAAATGGATTTGTATTCTTATTTCAAATAATAGGTTGCTACAAAGGAGAATGTGAAAACGGATAATTGCATGCTCCCGGAATTGGTTATGTTGGGTAAAAACGTATACCTCAGTTCTCCGCTGAACCGGGAGGACCTGTAACCGATACCCACCAATGCGCCGGGGTTGAAATTTTTCAGATCCGTAATGGCCTTGCCTTCGCTTACGGTTTCATTCAATTGGTTGAATTTCATTTTTCTGATCTTCTGGTAGTTTATGGTGCTGATAAAATAGTTGAAACTCAGACCACCATCGATGAAAAGTGAGGAGGGGGTAGTCATGAAATTAAAACGCATCATGCTGTTCAGAGCAATCATTTTGGCCCCCAGTTTCGTGTCTATATATTGATAATCCGTTGCATCCGAGTAATTTGAATAACTGCCTGTTGTTTGAAATGCGGTGTATCCCAGTTCACTATGGATAACGAATTTTCCGTAATTCACCGGAAGGATGATGTCCATGGTGGCACCAATATCGATTCCCGGTTTCATTTTAAATTCACTTAGCGTCAGAGAATTAACCTGGTTGGTGCGAAGTTTCATTCGAGTGGCATTTGCCCCGGCATAGAATCCGAATACATACTTGGCTTTTTTTACTTTCTCAGCATATGCGGGCTTTGTTTGGGTGCAGGTATAGTATTTATTAAATAGTGAAATAAGTTCGTTCTTTTTGTACCCTACGGTTTGAATTTTGGATTTGATCGACGGGCAATTGGTAAGATAGGTCATCAACTGTCCAATGTATCTTTTGTTTTCCGTCAGTGATTTGGTTTGACTGTTGTTAACCGTTACCGTTTTGAAATATTTTTTGAAGACAAGCAGTTGGTATTTACCGTCCACCTTGATGTAAAAACTCGTAATGTTTTGATCATTGTTGAAATAATACAAACTTTTGGGACCATCCACCAGAACTGTCAAAAATGTGGTGTCTGTTTTAAGTGAGGGACTGGCATTATACCCCAAGTTATTCAGGAAGTCTCTGGGGTCGGTTAGTGTGGACACAATAGCCGAAACATAAGTCACCCCATCTACCCGGAAGCTCTTGCTGTCCGTTGGACGATACAACCGGCCTTTTTTCTCCTGAAGATCGGTTTTGAAACGGATGTAGGAAGGACTGATTTCCCAGTATTTGTTGATGTAGCCGTGAAGGGTATCATTTTTGGCATTTACCAGAGTGGCCGGTAAATAATTTACCTGACTGAATGCAGCGGATGTTGTCCACGCTAACATAATAAAGAGGAAAAGTTTTTTCATATTTAATTATTTATAAAAAACAGTTGTAAAAAAAAGAGTCACGCTTCCTTTTCTGAAGAATGACTCTCAATGGTATTGTATGATAGGGACTTTTGTGACGGGATGAAGAAACAGCTACGGGTTTTAAAAAGTCTGTGCAGAGATGCATAAAAGTCGATTTTCTTTACAGCAACCGCTGTGGTTTTGGAGCGCTAATTTAGGAAATCGACCCAACGAAATAATTTTGAAATGTTAAAAAATCTAAAGAACCGGATCGGAAGATAAAGTTTATTGTGCCGGGGGCAGTAATTTGAATCGAACGCTGACACCACTCTGGAATTTTACTTTTTCAAAATCAATTGCCAGTGGTTCTTTTTTTTCAGTCTGGAGGGTTGATACACCCCGGATTCTTATCCCTGCATTTTTCATGAGCGGTCGCACATTGTAAGTTTGGTCGTTGATATAAAGTGCATTTCCTACTTTCTGACCCAAGGGGTGGGTCAGTGCCAGCGCCTGCTGGTAGGCTTTTTCAATGGCTCTGGAACGCAGCAGGAGTTGAATTTTCTCAGGATGTGAATAAGCTGTTCGTTCCAGGTTGACATTGCCGATATTGATGTCTTCCAGCGCAATCATTACTTTTCCGGCCATGACGGCTGTATGGACCAGGAGCATATAGGATTTTGTTTTTTCCACATCTTTGGAACGAAGGAAGTATTTTTTGAAATTACTGGAAAGGTCGTTGAGGGTTAATTGTTTTTTGATGTCAATTCCCAGATGTTTAAGCTGCTGTTCCATTTTGCCGGCCATCTCTTCAACGGAGACTTTTCCTTTGGTATCGCTTTCTGCAATGGTAATCGAAAGGTAAATTTCGTCCGGAGTTACCAGTGTATCTGCCGTGGCAGAAGTTTCAATATAAGGCTGATCAATGAAATTTTTGGTTTGGGCATGCAGGTTAACATATCCAAGGCCAACCAGGATGAGGAAGAAAATCTTTTTCATAATTTTTTGTTTAAAGGTACTAACGTTGTCCAAATATAATGGTTTTTCCCTTTCAGATTTTCTTCACAAAATACACCAGATCGTCTCCCTGGTCATAGTAATCTTCAAACCGAGCTTTGGCTTCGTATCCGTTGTGCAGATAAAAAGCACGGGTAGGTTCGTACTGGTCCCTTCCGGATGTTTCGGCATACAATCCGCTTCCTCCCGATTTTTTTACTTGTTTCTCGGTAATCTGAAGCAGCTGCTTCCCAAACCCGCCATGGCGGAATTTGTCGTCAACTGCAATCCAGTACAAATGGTAACTGCTTTTGGTTCCGGGTATTAATCCGTAACAGGTATATCCCAGGGTTTGCTCTTCCTGATCCAGAAATACAAATTCGTATCCGCTGGATGGTCCTTTTTCCAGCCTTTCCTCGGCCAGTTCCACAGCGATTTCGATTTCCTCTCGACTAAAAAAACCGGAAGAGGTGACAATTTGCCGGATGCGTCCGGGATCTTTTGTATCGATATTAAATCGAATACTGTATTCCGTTTTCATTGGTTTAGGGCGTCAAAAATGATGTGATTCAGAACTTCATCGAATGTAAGTCCGGCTTGTTGAGCAGCAGCATAAAATCCTGCATCGGGTGATAAACAGGGATTGGCATTGATCTCCAGCACATAAGGTTTCAAATTTTTGTCAATACGGAAGTCGATACGGGCATAGCCTTTCAACTCCATCCGGTGCCAGCAATCGGTACAGATTTTTTTTATGTTCTCGCTTAAAGCCGGGTCTGTAGTTTCAGCTCCGAAGCTGCGCACAGTATGTTTGTATTCAAAAGAATCTTCCTTCCATTTGGCTTCATAGCCCACAATGCTGGGTTTGTCTTCAGGATAATTTTCAAAAATTATTTCGGCCAGCGGAAGTACCGTCGGACCGTTTTTTCCACCCAATACTGATACATTGAATTCTCTGCCGGGGATATAGGCTTCCAGAAACCAGTCTTTGATTGGTTTATTCGAAAGGAAATTCCGGATGTCCTTTTTCCTGTTCACCAATACATTGGCATCAGTGATGCCAACTGATGCATCTTCCCAGAGCGGTTTGGCAATATATTTTTTGTTGCTGTCGCGATGGTTTTGTTCGTCGAACACAAACCAGTCAGCTGTAGGAAGATTGTTCGACCGCAGCCATTCTTTGGTCAGTACTTTATTGCTGGTCAAAAACATGCTTTGAGCAGAGCACCCCGTAAAAGGAATATTCAAATGTTCCAGCAGAGCAGGGGCCCAGTGGATCAAGCGGGCATCCTGTTCCAGACTTTCCACCAGATTGACAACAAATTCCGGTTCCTTTTGTTTCAACTGTTGGGCAACAGAATGGATGTTCAATGTCATAAACATCCGTTCGCTCTGATAGCCGAGGTGTTCCAGACTTTCTTCAATAATACAGGCCTGATCCAATACATCCAGTTCATCTTCGGTCGGATGTTCCGAAAGTTGATTGATCAGGACAATTGCTTTTTTCATGGTTTTACTTTTTGTAAGGCTGAGGTCAGAATTCGGGTCATTAACTCCATGTAATTCATGCCGTTGAGCCGACTCAAAATGGGAAGGTCGGAATGTTCAGGGTGCAGCCCGGCCAGCGGGTTGATCTCAATGAAATTGGGAATCCCTCTTGAATCGAGTCGGATATCCACTCTTCCACCATCCTCACAGTTCAGCAATTTGTAGGCTCCCAGTGCCAACGACTCACACTGCTGTTTCAGTGGTTGTTCTGTAAGCGCCTTGTATTCAATCAAACGTTCACAATCTTCCTTATTTTTGTAGGAGTACACCCCTGATTCAGCGTCTTCCAGCAGAATAATTTCCATGGTCCCTGTGGTGGTGGCCTGCGCTCCGGTTCCGGTAATTCCTGTTGTAAATTCACGTCCACTGAGATAGGATTCGACCAGCAGGGGCTGGTTAAAATTCTCCCATAATTCCTGGCAACGTGCACTCAACTCCTGAGGATTGTTTACAATAGATTTTCCGTCAATACCTTTACCCGTTCCTTCCAGCATGGGTTTAACAAACAATGGATAAGATAGAGCTATTTCATCCAGGTCTTTCGGGCTTCTCAAAACATGAAACTCCGGGGTAGCCAATCCCGCATCCCGGATAACACGCTTGGTTAATCCTTTGTCGAGGGTGAGTGCCAATACCAACGGACCCGAAAATACATACGGAATCCGGTAGGCATCCAAAAGAGCCGGTACCTGGGCTTCACGGCCTGTACCGTACAATCCTTCACTGATGTTAAAAACCAGGTCCCACCGTTTTCCCTTTCCAAGCAGATCAACCAGTTGCTTTATATGGCCAATACGTTCCGGTTGATGCCCCAGAGTATGCAAAGCCTGTTCGATGGCTTCAATGGTATCCTCCCGATCGAATTCGGCGGTTTCTTCTTCCGAATACCCCATTTTTAGGTAATCGGAACGCAAATCATAAGTGATCCCGATGTTCATATTCTATTCTTTGTCAGGATAATAAAATAATTTGCCTTCGTAATTTTTCAGTACGACCTGTCCGTTTTCTTTTCCCTGATAGTATTCGGGAAGTAAAGGTATTTTACCACCTCCGCCCGGAGCATCGATCACATAATGCGGAATGGCATAGCCGGAAGTAAATCCCCGTAATTGTTCAATCATTTCAATTCCTTTTTCCACAGGAGTCCGGAAGTGAGCCGATCCGGGAATGGGATCACATTGATACAGATAATAGGGCTTTACCCTTGCTTTCAACAGCTCGTGCGTGAGCTTCCGGTAGACGCTAACGTCATCGTTGATGCCTTTCAGTAGTACCGTTTGACTGCCCAGTGGGATTCCGGCATCTGCCAGTCTGCAGCAGGCTTCATGACTTTCAGGGGTCATTTCATCGGGGTGGGTGAAATGCAGACTCATAAACAACGGGTGGTATTTTTTCAGAATACTCAACAGTTTGTCCGTAATCCGCATGGGAAGTACAGCTGGAACTTTCGTGCCGATTCGGATGATTTCCACATGTTCGATGGCCCGCAGACTGCTCAGCAAAAACTCAATGCGTTCGTCGGAGAGAGTAAGCGGGTCACCGCCGGAAATAATTACATCCCTGATCTCGGTATGTTGTCGGATGTATTCCAGAGCCTGTTTGATTTGTACGGTACCGGCATGCATTTTGTCTTTTTTAGACACCATATGCGATCGGGTACAGTAACGGCAAAATGCCGAACAAAAGCCAGTTACCAGTAAAAGTGCTCTGTCGGGGTACCGATGCACAATAAGCGGTACAGGGGCATCAGCTTCTTCATGCAGCGGATCGGATTGCTCACCTGGAGTAATCACTAATTCGTCCAATACCGGAACCATTGTTTTGCGCAACGGGTACAACGATTCTTTGTAGGCAAACAGGGAAGCGTAATAGGGCGTGATCCGTACAGGCAAATTCAGGGCCTGTTCCTTAAATCCTTTTTCTTCATCCGTTAAAGTAAGAATCTGTTCCAACGATTCAAAAGATGTGAAACTGTTTCGTACCTGCCATTTCCAGTCGTTCCATTGTTCATCGGTGGCCATGGGGAAGTGGATGCTTCGGAACTGATGGGAAAGCTGCGAGACAGGGAAGGAGTTGGAATTTTGAACAGTGGTTGCTGAATCAGTTGGTAATGTCGCCAGGGACGGAGGTTCGTCAATATCCTCTTGAACGAAAGAAGAAATTGACATCAAGGTTTTTTTTGGTTTCATCTTTAAGGTACAATGATGTTTTTACCTTTTTAAGAATTGTTTTTTTACTACTTATAAGACCGTTTTTTGTTTTGATATTTTACGCGAAATTACTTCAAATTGAAATCATTTATACAGAAGAATAAAAATTTTTTACTTTTTACTTTAAGGCTTGAAAATATATGTAAATCAGATATTTAATAGTAAATTTGTTTTGGTTGAATTGGCTGTAACCTTACTTTATAGCCAGAAGATGTGAATTTTTTTCCGAAGTGAATAAAAAGCAATTCATGAGTGAAATAATAAAACAACTAAAAATTTAGTTATATTTAAAAATTCAAATCAAAGAACCTATGGTAAAAGCCACCTATATCGTCTTCATCCTGCTTGTTGGCATAGGATTGGAGGCCGTCGCACAAACTCCTGCTGGGAACAGAATGACGAACCGTGATTCAATAAGGAGAGGGCACGGGGTGCAGGATCCAAGGATATTGGCGCAGAAAAGAGATCAATTCCTTAAATTGTATAACAATCCTGATTCGGTTCAGAAACTGCGTTTTGACAAGATGAACTTTAGTCACTGGCCCGACATTCATGTATTCAAGAGAATTTCTGAGTTAAGGAGTACCGGAAATAATTACCAGAGAATTGGAAAAGGAGTCTCTGTATCTCCCCGGTTAAAAACAATTATCCTTTCAAACAATAACCTCAGGCACCTCCGGTTTCAGCGCAACGATTCGGTGAAGAAGCTTATTTTGTCAGAGAATAATTTGCATCGCATACCCCGGTCTGTACGCAAGCTACCCCAACTCGAGCAACTCGATTTAACCCATAATCAGATACGTCGAATTCCTCATTGGATGGGACGATTGAAAAATTTAAAGGAACTGGGACTTAATTACAATCGTCTGAAGATTAACAACCGTACTTTTAAACGACTGCAACATCTGACCCTGTTGCAAATGGGAGCGAACCACCTGACCCGGATTCCTGATAACATTGATTTGCTGACTCATCTGAAAAATCTGAATCTGGGAAAGAATGAAATAGCCTCGTTGCCAACCACTTTTGCTAATCTGGATAGCCTGGAAACGCTTATATTTTATCAAAACAGATTTAAGTACATTCCTCCTGAAATTTTCCATCTTCATAAGCTGACCGAGCTGGATTTTTATTACAATGCACTGGATTCAATTCCGGAAGCACTCGGAAGCCTGACTGACCTGAAACATCTTTTTCTGGCTTTCAATCAAATTCAGACGCTGCCTGATACATTAAGGAATTTGAAAAAACTGACCCATTTGTACCTGCATCACAATCAACTCAGAAAAATTCCCGGTTGGATTACTGAGTTACCCCGGCTTAAAGTTTTGGGAATTGGTTTCAATAAAATAACTTCCATACCCGATTTCTCTGTTATGCCTGCCCTCGTGGAACTGGACTTTCAGCACAATCAAATCACACAATTTCCGTGGAGGCTTTTACAAAAACCCAACCTCAGGTTGCTTTTTGTGAGAAACAATCCACTGGGTTTAAGCACCCCCAACTACAAAAAGCTTCAGTATATAGCCAATGAATTGCTGAAGAGGGGCGTTATAGTGATCTATTAGCCCTTTAAATATTTTTCTGTTATTTAAGATTATAAGTATTTGAAAATTAGATCAATTTCGTTAAATTTGTAAGGCTATACAGTTCAATATTAATTTATTTTTCAAAAAAATTGTATTTGTTTTCAGCCGTAGTGTAACCATTCGAAAATGTTGCCGTCTATTGAGTAGAAAATAAAATGGAAGAAAAGCGCCAAATACAACCGACAACCGATTGGGTTAAGGCCTGCCGGCAGAATGACCGGGGTGCTCAGATGATGTTGTATAAAAATTATAGCAGAACCATGTACAATACGGCACACAGAATAGTAAACAACAGCGCGGAAGCGGAAGACATCATGCAGGAAGCATTCATTCATGCCTTCCAGAAAATACACCAGCTGAGTGAAGATGCCGGTTTTGGAGCCTGGTTAAGGAGGATTGTGGTCAACCGTTCGCTGGATGCCGTTAAGAAAAGGAAGACCTGGTACTTGCATCACGAACAATACAGAAATCAGGTGGACGACGACAGCAGTGTTTGTGATGAAGAAACCGACTGCCGGATGCAGGAAATTCAGGAAGGCATGAGTCGGTTACCCGATCAATATCGCACCATATTGTCGCTCCACTTTTTTGAAGGGATGGATTACGAAGAATTGATGCAGATTCTGGATTTGAAATACAACAATGTAAAAACCCGCATTGCACGAGCCAAATCGCGCTTACTGGAAGAAATCATGCAATTGCGGGAACAAAAGAACGAAAAGGAGGTGTATCATGCAGGACATTAAAAAAATTATCGATGAAAACAGGGCTTCATGGGATAACCGCGATCTGCCTGAAGGACATGAAGAACGATTCCTGAACAGGCTTGAAACGATGAACCGACCCGGCATCAGGCAAAAACTGAATGTTGTATTTCGTGTGGCTGCTGCAGTTTTTCTACTGGTTT
The DNA here is from genome assembly GCA_016936355.1 of Bacteroidales bacterium. GTDB lineage: Bacteria > Bacteroidota > Bacteroidia > Bacteroidales > F082 > Sulfidibacterium. Next base: position 49,364 of record JAFGYB010000065.1, read on the forward strand.
CTGTTGTGTGGTTAACGGTGGAACCTTTCAAGTCGATTAAAGCATCCAATACGGTACATACGATCAGCCTTTCACCCGAAATGCAACAGGTCGTTTCCTATTACAATATCCAGAGCAGCAGCGATTCGGCAGCCATTCAAAAGTTGAGTACTGCCAATCGCATGACAGAATACATTGATGCCACGGCTCAGCGGCAGTTGGAAAAATTGGAAAGCCAGTTGTTTTTTATTGAGAAAGAATATGCTAAAAATCCGGGAAATAAATCGGTTCAGGCAGCATTGGTAAATGTGCAGCGTAAAAAAGCAGAAATACTGAACAGCCTGAAAGAAAAAGCACAGTTGGCAGCTACAACAGTTCAAATGGAAAAATAAAAACTCTAAGATCATGAAAAAGCAAAGAATTTCGACCAAACTCATTGTAACGCTCATTTTTTTACTCGGAATATTTCAACCGGCATTCGCCTCAGAACCTATTGTGAAGGTGTTGGCAGACAAACAATTTAAGGTTGAAAAAGGAGTTGTGCTCAATGCTACCCAGGAATTTGGGAAGGTCTATTGTAAAAACTGGGAAAAACCAGAAATATCTGTAAAGATCACAGCCAGAATTACCGGCGATGCGGATCAGGTGGATAAAATTCTGAGCCGTATTGTAACCCAGGTCTCGGGTGACAAAAGCGAAGTTACAGCGCTGTGTAAATTATCTTCCTCCATCACAAAAATGATCGGTCAGCATGTGGAACTGGTCATGGAGATCATGATGCCTGACTGGGTAAACCTGAACCTGGAACATTCTTTTGGCGCAGCCTGGGTGGGAAATGTAAGCGGTAACGCAACATTAAAAAGTAAGTATGGATCTCTTTCTGTTGGATCGATCACCGGCCAAGACAATAAAATTGATGTTCGTTTTGGGAAGGGGGATATCAACACAATATCCAATGCCAATATAGAATTGAGCTACGGGAAGATGACAATCAATAACGGTACTGCTATCATCCTCGATGGAGAATATTCAGATTTGCAGGTTCAAAGTTTAAAAACCCTGAAGGCCGATATGGAAGGGGGCCGACTTTCGGTAGGTTCCGTGGATAAAATGGATGGAGAGTCCAGCTTTACTGATGTCAGTGTGGACCGATTGTCAAATTCCATTAAATGGAACATGAACTACGGGGGTATATCGGTAGATCAGGTGGAAGCGGGATTTGCCATGGTGTCGCTCAACAGCGATTTCGGAACCACCCGAATCGGAATAGCTCCCGGGGCTACCGCTACTCTGAATGTTGCAGCTGTCAACGGGAGTATCACAGTAAATAACTCAAGTGTTTCCATAAAAAGTGATGTCAAAGAAATGCTCAGCCGTCACATCGAGGGTATTCTGGGCAATAAGAAAAATCCGGCTGCTGAAATTGTGGTAAAATCCAATTACGGAACAGTAAAAATTAATTAACAGAATAGATTACTCATTTTAAATTCAAAAACATGAAATCAATTATCAAACATTTAGGACTGGGTCTGATACTCACTTTGTTCTTTAGTGTGTCGCTGCAGGCCGCCAATAAATTTATGGATGTAGAGACGCAAAACCGTTCGGTTGCGGAATTTACTTCCATTTCTCTGATGTGTTCAGCCGACCTGTACATTACCCAGGGCAACAGCCAGGAAGTGACGGTAAAGGCTGACGGAAAAAACATCAACATGCTCCAGACCCGTGTGGAAAACGGAAAACTGATTATCGACATGAAAAAACACTTCGGCTCGCTGAATTTTCATGTGCTGGAAGTCCATGTCACTGTAAAACAGCTGGATAAAATCTCCGATTTCGGTTCCGGTGATGTGAAAGTTAAAGGAAGCTTCAAAGCCAAGGATCTGGTGGTTTCACTGCATGGTTCGGGTGATTTTAACGGAGATCTGGATGTCCAGAACCTGAAACTGAATGTCAAAGGTTCAGGCGATGCCAATTTCAACGGTGTAAAAGGAACATTCGAGCTTTCCGTGATGGGAAGTGGTGATGTGGAGGGTTACGGTTTGCAACTCGAATCCTGTGGCATTGAATCGATGGGAAGTGGTGATGTGGAATTGTCCGGCACCGCCAAAGACCTGTCACTTTCCCAAAAGGGTAGTGGTGACTTCAACGGTTATGGATTGAAAACCGAAACAGTCAACATTTCCAACTATGGATCCGGTGATGCACTGGTTAACGTGAGTCAATCCATCAGGGCACGTTTGTATGGGAGTGGAGACGTGCTATACCGCGGTGGCGCTGACAAGGTCAGTGTATCGGCTATGGGTTCCGGCGGAGTGTACAAGAAATAAATACGCTTAAATAGTTTTATTCAAAAGGACTGACAAAATCCCTGAATAAGGGGGCTTGTTGGTCCTTTTCTGATAAAGTAGGCTGGTTAAAATTCCACTCAATATCCAGATCGGGGTCATTCCATAAAATACTGCCCTCGGACTCTTTATTGTATACGTTGGTGCACTTGTAAAAGAATACGGTGTTGTCTTCCAGGGTCACAAAACCATGGGCAAACCCTTCAGGGACCCAGTACATCCATTTGTTTTTTTCGTTCAGTTCAACCGCTTCCCATTGACCGTAGGTAGGAGAAGATTTACGCAGGTCTACAGCAACATCCAGCACAGCCCCTTTGATAACCCGTACCAGCTTTCCCTGGGCATGCGGAGGTTTTTGAAAGTGCAGTCCTCTTAAGACCCCTTTCATGGAACGGGATTCATTATCCTGAACAAATTGCGGGTACAATCCCTCCTGTTTGAACGCTTCTTTGTTATAGGATTCAAAAAAATAACCTCTGTGGTCTTCAAATACACTGGGTTTGATGATCAGTAATCCGGGAATTTTGGTCTTTACAAGTTCCATTCAATACAATTTTTATAATTCTTTTTCTTCAGGTTCATTCAGTCGCTGCTCATTGTAATAGGCAGCCACAGCCACAACCGCAATTACACCCACCACGTAATAAACAAAGTGTGGGATAGGAGCCGGAGTTCCTTTGGCATACGAATGCATACCTCCAAGATAATAATTTACGCCGAAATAAGTCATTAAGATGGAAAAATAGCTCACAACGGAAGCCAGGTTAAAGCTGTAGCGGGATTTGAGTCCGGGAATGAAACGCATGTGGGCAACAAAACTGTACACCAGCACACTTACCAGTGCCCAGGTTTCTTTGGGATCCCAGCTCCAGTATCGGCCCCAGCTTTCATTAGCCCATACACCTCCCAAAAATGTACCGATGGTCAGCATATACAACCCGATGGTGAGCGTCCGTTGGTTGATGATAGTAAGTTGTTGTATTTTCTCAGATAAATGACTTTTATTTTTTTTGTTTTTCATTGCACTCAATACAAGATTGAAAAATCCCATAAGGGCTCCCAAAGCAAGGAAGCCATAGCTGGCCGTAATGACAGAAACATGGATGGTGAGCCAGTAGGATTTTAATACCGGTACCAGATTGGTAATTTCCGGATCCATCCAGCTTAAATGAGCTACAAAAAGGATAACAGATACCAATAGTGTAGTAGCCGCCACTGTAAGTCGCGACTGGCGCGAGAAGATCAGTCCGGCAAGCATAACCACCCAACCAATGTAGATCATGGATTCATAACCGTCGCTCCAGGGGGCATGTCCTGAAATATACCAGCGAAGTCCCAAACCAAAAGTCTGCAGCAGGAATCCAATCACAATCAATCCGGTCAAAACCTTCATGGAGGTCCTGAGCCATTTAGTGGTTTTTAATATTTCGGCAAAAGCCAGGAGCAAAAACACCAAACCAAGGATTCCGTAAACCATAGCCAGCCGGAAGAAGATCATCATTTTATTGTATAATAATTCTGCTTTGATCTTTCTTTCGGAGGGAATAACAGGAGCGCCGAATTTTTTCTGAAATGATGACATAATGGTCACCAATTTTCCTGCCTGAGACAGGTCTCCGTTGGCAATATCGTGTATGTAAGCCGGGAATATTTGTAGTACCAGTGTCGAATCTTTTGCATTCAGCAGCGATTGTTTAACATAGGGGGTGAGCCAGGTTTTGTTCGGCTGACCAGCCACAGGGAACATTTTCAGCAGCTTTCCGGTGAAGATCATGTAGGCAATGTTCATGCGCTCGTCCACCTTAATTACTTCCTTATCGAACATATCCCGGTCGATGGGTTTCTTTTCAAACGCTTTGGACACGTAATTGCTTAGTTTATATGTTCCTTTTGAAGTGTTTATAAAATCTAAGTAGGAAGCATATTTTCCGTGAATGCCCATGAGATGCGCCAGGCTTTTGTCGTTGATGACAATGATCGGTGCTTTTTGCCATTCGGTCGGTTTGGTGAGCATTCCCAGCAGAACCTGATCGGGCGTCATTCCTTTGTAACTGTTCTTTCTGCTTATTTTTCGCAATACCTGACTGGCCAGGGTATTCATGGGTTTGATCCGGCCGTCGTTGGATTGTACCAGCAGTTTTCCGAACTCTTCTGCCTGGTGCTTATTGACAGTCAGATTATCGGTGGTTTGTCCCATCACCGTGAGTGAAGAAACAGCAAGAAGAGCCAGTATGATCACTGTTTTACTGCCTTTGCAGGTGATTAGTTTTTTCAGGTAGCGACCCGATGTGGAAAAATGAGTGTAAGGGTTGACCAAAGACCAGATCATTCCTAAAGCCATAATCAGATACCCGATGTAGGTGATCAGTGTGCCCCAGTAATCATGGTTTATCGAGAGGATAGAACCCTGTTCATCGGGGTCGTAGGAAGACTGGAAAAACCGATACCCTTTGTATTTTAACACATGATTCATGTATATATGATAGGGGAACGTTTTGTTTTTCTTTTTGTTGATAACCGTAACATAGCTCGAATAGCTGGAAGGACTCATGGAGCCGGGATACCGTTGCAGGTTGAAACTGTCGAGTTTTACAAAGAAGGGTAGGGTGATGATACGAGACCCGTATTGCATTGAAATGTGCAATCCGTTTAGAGTAAACTGAGTGTCGGCTCCTTTCAGTCCCTTGGTACCTCTGATGACCACTTCTTTGGTTTGGGCTCCGGATCGGGCTCGGATCTTTACAAAACTTAAATATTTATTTCCCTTTCCTACAGATATAAAGTCTGTTTTGGCATGAGCGTAACTGGCAATCAGTACCATTTTCAAATCTCCGACTGTGTATAAATTTGAACGACTGAACGGATGCTTTTGATCGGCCTGAAAGCTTTGAATGTTTTGGGATCCCATCTGCATTTTCTCAATGCTAACGGGTGCTTTAATGTACAGACTGTCTCCGCTTCCAATAATGTTAATGGCGTCAGGAACAGGATTGGTTCCGAATGTAATAATATGGTTCCCAATGGTTTTTGTTTCTCCGTATTTCAGGTAGAGGTTTTGTTTGTCGTGATGGGTGAGTACTTCCATAACAATGATGGGGACTCCGTCAGGGTCTTTACTTATTACTTCACGGGCATTGTGAATATATTTCACTGCCTGAAGTTCAACAGTTTTATCTCCCAGTTTTAAATTTTGATGATAACGGGTAGGGGTGAGGGCTGAAAGCAGAACGGCCTTGCGTTTTGTGACTTGTTGTTTCCCATCAGTAATCTTTGTGGTGATGTAGGTACGGTCAGAGAGGATCTGATTGGTAGTTTCACCGTTGCGAATATGCAGCATCCCCTCGTAACTGATGAAACGGGTAATACCGGCTCCCACAAGAATCACAATAAAGGACAGGTGCATCACCAGCAGGCTCAGTTTTTTGGGGCGATACATCTTATACCGGAATATATTGGATATCAGATTGACCGTAAGCAGGCCCAGCAGTACGTCGAACCACACGGCTTTGTATATCAATGCCTGGGCAGCAGGCGTTCCGAAATCATTTTCTATGAATGTTGCCGTTCCAATGGAAAGGGCAAATATAATCAGTAGGATCCCCATGCTTGACATGGAGAAAAAGAGGTTTTTGATTGTTTTCATGTTTAAAAAGTAAACCTATTCAGTTTTGTCTTTAATCAATACGTCCAGCGATCCAACACCGAATTTTACAATGTCGGCCTGTTCATTTCCCTGTTGTTTGAAGTATTCAATGATGGCATTTTTCAGGACGCCGTTGCCAATACCGTGAATGAAGGTGATCTTTCTGTAATCATTGACCAAAGCACTGTCCAGAGCTTTTTTAAAGTGTTCCACCTGTATTCTGAAAATATCGCTGCTGCTGAGCCCGGCGATATTATCCAGTATCTCACCGATGTGCAGATCAACAATGGCTTCTCCATAAGTAGTCCGGTATTTGTCAATGAATGCTTGTTTCTTTTGCGGGACATTTTTTACTTTCTGAGGTTCTGCATCATATTTTCCTGTATTGTCAGCTCTTTGCAGGGTTTTCTGTGAAATCAGTGTGGAAATAATGGCTTTACCGTTTACGAGTGTATTGCTCAGGTAGCTGCCTTCTTTGAAAAACCGGCTTACCCTGATGTTGATCTGGGAATGCACCGGCAAATAGATTGTCTCCGGTTTGTCTTCATGCAGCAAAGTCTGCAGAATACCGTGACTCCAGTTTTCAAGTTCTTCTCTTGAAACGGTATCCAGAATTTTTTTGGAATGAGCAGGTATGGAGCCATAATCCACTCCCTGAACACTCCCTTCCACTTCCAGAAACAGACTGTATAAAATATCAAACGAAGTGTGATTTACCAGAAATACACTCACCGGACCTGTGAGAAACCATTGCTGATCATGGGGTTCAAATACCAAATAAACCCCGGCCTCTTCCCTGGGTTTGTTCCAGGTGCTGATGGGTGTGATTTCAACAGTTTCTTCGGTGTATTCTTCTTTGGGGGCCGGGGCCGAAGGTTGAGGCTGTGTTGTCCGTACCGGTTTTTCCTGTGATTCAGTTTGTCGATAATCAGGGATGAGTTCGCTCATCATTACAGGCATTTCAAAACCTTCATCGGTTTCGATTTTCACCATTTTATCATCTACGATGGCTGTTACTCTTCCTCCACCGGCTTCGTCCAGGAACTTTACCTGATCTCCAACTTTAAACTTCATAGCTCTATGTTAATGGGCAAATGTAGGTATATTCACTAAATTTTTAAATACCCCGTTTTTAAATTTAATTTCTGGTTTTTAATGGGTAAAATCCTGAAAGAGATTGAAAGAATTTTTGCAACTTACTTTCCGGATTCAGTTTCTGAATCAATACTATAAGAGTATTTATTGAAAAAGGATTCCCGCCAGTTTTTGTCGGGCAATTTTCAACTTTTCATTGTTTACGGTACATTGCAGTTTGTTGTTGTCGCAGAATTGGAGCAGCTCGGATAAGTCGAGATTGGGAACCATTTCCTTTCCGGTCATAGGACAACCTCCCAATCCTCCTAATACCGTATCGAAATGGCGGATTCCGGCGTCAAATGCAGCCTGTATTTTTTCGATACCCTGACCCGGTACCGCATGGGTATGAAAGCCAAATTGAACGTCCGGGAATTCAGGAACCACGGTCTGGCATACTGTACGGATCGTTTCCGGTTTTACATCTCCAATGGTTTCAGCCAGCTGAATCAGTAAAATATCTTTGTCGCGTAATTTTCCGATCCATTCCGAAACCTGCGATACATTCCATTCGTCATGGTAGGGATTTCCAAAGGCCAGCGATAGATAGACTACCAGCTCTTTTCCCGATTGAACACACAAATTTTGCAGGAAGTCAATGGTTCTTTCGGCTTCTTCGATGTCTGTATTTAAATTCTTTTTCAGGAAAGTGGGCGACACAGAGAAAGGATAAAAAATCCGGTCAACCATATCATAGTCCTTAGCCAGTTCTCCACCTTTCTGGTTGGCAACCAAAACAGCAATTTTGGTGTTTTCGGGAATATCCTTCAGACTGTTCAGCACGTCCCCGGTATCTGCCATTTGCGGTATGGCGCGAGGGGAAACAAAACTGCCGGTTTCAAGGGTGTCAAACCCGCACTGCAACAGGGCATTGATGTATTCAATCTTCTTGTTCGTAGGAATGAATCGATCCAGTCCCTGCATTCCATCGCGCGGCGTTTCGGTAATTTTAATCATATACTGTTCAATGTTTGTGGCAAAGTTAAAGGAAATCCTCAGGCAAATAGATTGAAATACAGTGCAGAAGTTTAAAGTTTCTTAAATTGAAAAGCAGCAGTACCAAATCCTGTACAATCCATAAGACGAAACGTTGCTATCAAAGATGAAAAATGTAATTTTACAACTCGAAATCCAGCAAATGGATTTTCAATTAATCGAAACTCGATGAAAGAAATAATCGCAATTCTGTTGTTTATGATGCCGGTACTTTCGGGGTTTTCTCAAACACCCAGGGTTCCAACCGGAACCATTCGTCACTTCACTGATTTCCCTTCGCAGTATGTTACCCCCAGAAATGTGGACATTTGGCTGCCGGAAAATTATTCACCCACTAGGAAATATGCCGTGCTGTATATGAACGATGGTCAGATGCTGTTCGACAGTACAATGACCTGGAACCACCAAAGCTGGAAAGTGGCTCAAACGGCAGAAAAGTTGATGCAGGAAGGGAAGGTGATGAACTTTATTGTGGTGGGAATCTGGAATATTCCTGAACTGCGGTTTACCAATTATTTCCCTCAAAAACCCTACGAATCGATTCCAAAGGACCGTCGGGACAGTATCAGTGATGAACTGCAAAAGTCGGGGGCGGTTAACGGTGATTTTCAACCCAATTCCGACGACTACCTTCGTTTTCTTGTGAAGGAACTGAAACCCTATGTGGATCAGAACTTTTCGGTGTACACAGATGCTGCTCATACATTTATTGCCGGTAGCAGCATGGGGGGACTGATTTCGTGGTATGCGCTGTGTGAATACCCTGATGTTTTTGGCGGAGCAGCCTGTATGAGTACCCACTGGCCGGGTTTGTTCAGCATGGAAAACAATCCCATACCAGAAGCGTTTGTCAATTACTTAAAGGCACATTTACCACCCCCTTCACGGCATAAATTTTATTTTGATTACGGAAATAAAACATTGGATGCACTCTATGCAGAGCCGCAAAAAGAAGTGGATCGGGTGATGAAGTCTGCCGGTTATACGAATGTTAACTGGATAACCCGCTTTTATCCCGGTGACGATCACAGCGAAAAATCATGGAGCAGTCGGTTATCTGTTCCCCTTGTGTTTTTGCTGGGGAAATAGGAACCTGTGGCGTGTGGCTCGTGATACGACCGAAGTAACTAATTTCATTATTTAATAAAGTGAGGAAGTTAAGATAGGTAGGTTTTTTACTAAATTGCACCGGTTAAATCAGCTTTCAGGTATGGATCAATTAGCACTTAAGATTATTATCTTTATCGCTTCGGGTATTAGTTTTATCATGGCCCTGTATATGTGGTTTCTGAATTACAATGCCAGAGGGATAAAGGGACCCCGATACTGGGCTTTGGCGAATTTGATTATCGGTTTGGGACTTTTTATTCGAATTTTTTCCCCTACTTTTTCCTTTTTTATCAGATCCGTATCCATGTTATTTGTCACCACCGGACTGTTTGTTTATCTCGCCGGAATCTGGCATTACAAAAACAAAAAAATCAATCCGTGGATTGTCTTTGGAATTCCTGCCCTTGATCTGGTTCAAACCATCGTATTTTATCTGATAATTCCCAATAATCGAATTCGCATCGACCTTCATTTGGTTGCGCTCATAATTTTCAGTGCGTTGTCTATTTATGAAATGCTTGATGTGGAAAGGGAGCGGTATTACCTGCGCAAGATCTTCAGGCTGAATGCCCTTTATTTTGCAATATTCCTGATCTTGTCCTTAGCCGGGATTGTTATTACGCTATTCCGGCCTATGAATCCGTTACATATAGAATTTGTATGGCTCGTGGCCTTCGGAATTGCCGGAGGAATCATGACAGCATTGACCTTCGGGTATTTATCGGCTGTTAATTTGCAGCTGTATATTGAATTGAGAGGACAGTTAAAATCCAAGGACAAATTCTTCTCGATTATTGCTCATGACCTTAAGGGACCGGTAGGGACACAAATGAATTTTCTGAATTTGCTGAATAATCAAAAGGATCTGGAGGAAGATCAAAAGATGAAGTTCTTAAACAACCTCGAGGTTCTCAGTCAGTCCACGTTTCATTTGCTGCAAAATTTGCTGGAATGGGCAAATACTTCCGGTAATATAGGCCAGTTTGAAGAAGAAAGGGTAGACCTGAACCTGTTGATCGATTCCAACATCAAATTTTATGAAAGTCTGATGCTGTTTAAATCCATAACTCTTGAATTTCATCAGGATGAAAATATGATTGTGAATGGAAATTCAAAAATGCTGGAAACGGTTATTCGTAATTTGGTTTCCAATGCGATAAAATTTACCCCAAGGGGTGGCAAAATCACTATCTCTACCCAAAAAAATGATCAGTATGTACGTTTGAAAGTGGAAGATACGGGAACCGGGATTGATCCTAAACGGTTGCCGCACATCTTTGAGCTGGAAAACAATAGTTTATCCAAAGGTACCGAAGGTGAAACAGGGTCGGGACTGGGATTGGTTCTGTGTAAAGAATTTGTTACCAAAAACAAAGGGACGATCCATGCCGAAAGTGAACTGAATGCAGGAACCCGAATGATTGTGGACCTCCCTCTGGCCCGTTGAGTAATTTTTCCGCGTTAAAGTCAAAATACACGACAAAAAAACTTTCCCTTGTAATATTTGTTTCGTTGAATCGTCCTTAGTATATTGCACCTGAAAACAACACGGGGAATGAATCAAACCAAACCACTTCTGATTTTACTTCTTTTGATCGTCAGCATCACGGGCTGTATGCAACCCCGTGTTCATTTCAGTGAGGCAGTAACTCGTTTTGATAAGAAGTATCGTAAGGCTTCAACTTTGTATTTTTATCCCGCTGTTCTTCAAACCCTCAATTTGACTCATGATTCTACCTATGCTGCCATTACCAAAGGGATACAGGAGCTTAGGGTTTTACAATATTCCAAAGACAGTATCAATCCGGAAATAGCCGACACACTGATTTCCGATGTGAAGCATGAGCACTTTCTGGAAACACTGGAGATGCAACGGGAAGGTTATCGCATGAGCTTATTGGTTCAGAAACAGGGGAAAAAGATAGATCATTACATTCTGGTGGCTTATAGTCCAGGAAATATGATCGTAGTGGATCTTGTGGGTGAGATTCCGTTGATGTACCTGCCCGGGTTGCTGACCAGGGATGTTCCGCTGGGAGGGATTGAAACGGTATTGAATTATAAACCCAAGCCCCGAAAAAGCAAATCGAAGAATGGAAAAAATTCTGGAAATAAATAATCTGCATAAGAACTACGGCAAAATTAAAGCCGTACAGGACCTGTCACTTACAGTGGAGGCAGGGACTGTTTTTGGTTTGCTGGGGCCTAATGGCAGCGGGAAAACAACAACCCTGGGGATTGTTCTGGATGTGGTCCGAAAAACAAAAGGGACCTATTCGTGGTTCGGGGAGGATCCCGGCAGCGAGTCGAGAAAAAAGATCGGAGCCATTCTGGAAGGACCGGCTTTCTATCCTTATCTTTCGGCTGAAGAAAATCTGAAAGTCACAGCCAGAATAAAGTGTGTCCCCTACGATAGAATTGAAAAAGTACTGAAAACGGTTAACCTTCACGATCGTAAAGACGACAAATTTCAAAGTTATTCACTGGGAATGAAACAACGTTTGTCCATCGCAGCAGCATTGCTTTCAGATCCTTATGTTCTGGTACTGGATGAACCCACCAACGGCCTTGATCCCCAGGGAATTGCCGACGTAAGAGAGTTGATTGTAAAGATTTCCGGTGAGGGAAAGACCATTATCCTGGCCAGTCATTTGCTGGATGAAGTACAAAAGGTCTGTACCCATTTTGCTGTATTGAACAAAGGAAAAAATGTGTATACCGGTTCTGTGGATGAAGCTCTTTCGAATAAAGAAATTGTGGAAGTGTCGGCACCTGATAGAGAACGTTTGAGCGATCTTCTGAAAGAGTGTCCCTATGTTTCCGATTTCACTATGCATAACAAAAAAACAATGGTTCGGATGGAGCAACACAAAACAGCACACGATTTGAATGCTTTTTTGGTGTCTCATAATCTGGTGTTGTCTCATCTGGTCACTGAAAAGAAAAATTTGGAAGAACAGTTTTTGGAAATTTTATCCCAGTCGTCATGATCAGATTATTTTACATAGAATGGATCAAATTGAGGAAATACCGGGCGTTTCAGATACTGACGGTCCTGTATTTTCTGATTGTGGTTGTGGTGACTTCCAGCGGTATGTTTTTTCTGGAATATTTGAAAAGTAAGGGAGCAGAGTTCAAGGGTATTGATCCGACTATTTTGCCCATCTACCAGTTTCCCTATTTGTGGCAACACCTTGTTTTTGTGGCAGCCCGGTTAAAAATATTACTGGCATTCCTGATTATTTTGTCTATCACCAACGAGGTAAGCTACAAAACACTGCGTCAGAATATCATTGATGGAATGACGCGAACAGAATTTATTTTGTCCAAACTATCCATGGTTTTTGTTTTGAGTCTGATCAACACGTTGCTGGTTTTTGTGATCGGACTGGTTACGGGACTGATTTATTCAGATCATACGGATTTGGCTGCCGTTTTTGGAAACATGGACTATCTGGGAGCCTTTTTCCTGAATGTATTCAGTTTTTTGGTGTTTACGTTGCTCATTTCCCTAATCATCAAGCGAACCGGAGTAGTTATTATTTTTCTGGGGATGTATTCGGTCATCATCGAGCCCATTGTCGCTCTGATCCTTTCCAATGCTCCGTTTGTACCTCCCTTTTATGCCAAACTGGTTCCTTTTTTACCCAGGCAGGCTATTACAAATTTGCTTCCCAATCCTTTTTCCCAATACATCCTTCAGGAAATGCAAAATTATATCTCCTTCCGTGATGTAGCTATAGCAGGAGGGGAGATGCTGCTTTTTATTGGGCTCATCTTCCTGTTGCTCCGGCGTAAAGGAAATGTGTAAAAAGTGGATGGTACCGGACTGTAAAACCGTTCGGGTGATTACCCGTCCTTTTTAATTTTCTGCGCTGTAAAACATCGAATACAAAAGAAGCTTATTTTTGCAGGAGTGAATCAAAAACATGCAAAAAGACTTTAAATTACCCGGGATCGTCTGGGGAACCATGTGGATGCTTTTTATCTGGCTGGGCTACGACATGTTGACCGAGTTCAGAAACTATTTGTATCCGCTGTTTTTGGGCGGACTGTTTGCCTACTTGCTGTATCCCATGGCTAATTTCTTTGAAAAACATGGTGTTCCTCGTATTTTATCCAATATCCTGAGCATTCTGATTGGCTTGGTGGTTGTATCGGGAGTGAGTTTTGTCATTTATAAACAGGTGACCCTGTTTTTACAGGACATTCCCCAAATGCAAACTAATGTTTCACATAACATTAATTTAATTTTTAAGAGAATCAACGAAGTGACCGGCATTCAGTCTAATGACCTGAAGAACTCTGTCAAACAGATGACCAGTAATTTATTGAATTTTAGTGGAGCCAACTTGAAAAATACCTTCAGTCAGACGTTCCAAACGGTATTTACCATTGGTATTATGCCGGTTTATGTCTTTTTCCTGCTGTATTATCGAAATAAATTTAAGGAAGTGATCCTGATGCTGGTTTCTTCTCACAGACACAAGCTGGCCACCCAAATCATTGACGACATCAACCAATTGGTAATCTATTACATGAGCGGTGTGTTTAAAGTAGTTACCATCCTGGCTGTGATCAACAGTACCGGTTTCCTGATCATTGGGTTGAAACACGCCCTGTTTCTTGGAATTTTGGCAGCGCTGATGAATTTTATTCCATATTACGGAACGATTATCGGATATTTCTTCCCGCTCTTTATTGCCTTGTTTACCATGGGGTCTCCCGTTTATGCTTTTCTGGTATTGATTCAGTTTGCGGTAGTACAGTTTACAGAAAACAACATATTGACTCCCAATATTGTTGGGGCCCATGTGAAGCTGAACCCGTTTATGATTATACTGGCCATTACACTGGGGGGATTTGTATGGGGATTACCGGGCATGTTTATTGCGGTTCCCATGGCGGCTGTTTTGCGGGTGCTGGGTGAGAATATTCCCGCGATGGCCCCGATTGGTTACCTGTTAGGGTCGTCCGGTACGGAGGAACACAGCATTACGGCTGATAAAATTTCCCGTTTCTTTAAACGAATAGTAAAAAAATAGAGTATTATGTTGCGCCATATTGTGATGATGAGATTTGAAGAGCACCTTTCAAAAGTAAGTGCTGGTGAAAAAGTGAAAGGAATGTTACTTGATCTTTTGAAAACGGTAGAACCTCTAAAGAAAATGGAAGTAGGGTTGAACACCAGTACCAGTCCTTCTGCCTTCGATCTGGTTTTGACTGCTGATTTCGATGATGAAGCGGGTTTAAATGCATACAGAGTTCATCCCGATCATGTAAAAATACTGGACTGGATGAAAAAAAATGTATCGCAGGTAACGGTGGTGGATTATTTTATGTGATTTCTTCCGGTCCCTTCAGGCTTCCAGATTCATTGAATCGTCGTCGTCTTCCGCTGGAGGTTTCTCTTCGGTATTGACTACTTCAACTTCTGTCCGGTCTTCCATGCCCAGCTCAATCAGCAATTTCTGCTGTAAAGTAGCCAGGTTAATATCGTGTCGCAGGTTTCCCTGAACACAAAAAGAGATCTGTCCGGTTTCTTCTGAAACCACAATGGCGATGGCATCTGAAATCTCAGTGATTCCGATGGCAGCTCTGTGTCGGAGGCCGGCATAACGGGGTAATTTTCTCTTACTGACCGGAAGCACACAACCGGCAGCCCTGACACGGTTCTGAGTAATGATCATCGCTCCGTCGTGCAGCGGACTGTTTTTGAAAAATAAATTTTCGATGAGCGGACTGGTGATGGTGCCATCGATAATTTCTCCGGATTGAACCACATTGGAAAGCTCGTTTTGACGGGTAATAACAATCAGTGCCCCCTGTTGAACATTGCTCATGTGTTGGCAAGCTACCACAATGGGATCCACATCCATACCATATTCTTCGGGAAACCATCTTTTCATGAACGAAAACCGTTTACTTCGCGAATTGTAAAAAGCAGGGCTTCCCAATGCCAGCAAAAATTGGCGGATCTCGGGTTGAAAGATGATAATAAGAGCAATAATACCTACGCTGATAAAGGCTCCCAGGATATCTGAAAGCAATTCCATCTTCAGCAGGTAAGTGATTTTCCAGAGCAGGAAAATGGCTACTAATCCGAACAAAATATTAATGGCCGCCGTCCCCCTCAGCAACTTGTATAGGGCAAACAGCAAAACAGCCACCAAAAAGATGTCTACTAAATCTAAGATCCGAATATGGATGAACAAATCAACCAATGTGCTGAATTTTTGTCAAATTTAAAAATAATTCTCATGATTTGAGCCTGTATCTTTTAAACCTTCTCCTCTTCCGAATTCTGATACAGAATCAAGAGTTCAATAGCTTCCCGAGCCTCTTTCACATCGTGTACCCGTAATATATCCGCTCCGTTGAGTAAAGCCATTGTATGGACAACGGAGGTGCCGTTTAGTGCGCCCTCGGGAGTTGTATCTAATGCTTTATAGATCATCGATTTTCGGGACACTCCTGCCAGAATGGGAAGGTTGTCTATTCGTAAGGCTTCCAGTTGTTTCAATAATAAATAGTTTCCTTCCAGTGTTTTCCCAAAACCAAACCCCGGATCCAGGATAATATTGGTGACTCCCTTTTTCTGTAGAAGATGAACTTTTTCTTCAAAAAATACTTTCACTTCCTGAACACTGTTTCCGGACAGGGGATTCTGTTGCATGGTTTGCGGATTCCCGAGCATGTGCATCAAAATATAGGGGACCTGATGTCGGCCAACCGTTTCATAAATAGCCGGGTCCAGCATACCGCCTGATATGTCGTTGATGATGGAGGCTCCGGCTTTCAGGCATTGTTCTGCCACTTGAGAACGGTAGGTGTCAATAGAAAATAATGCACCGGGGAACTCACTCACCAATTTTTTCAGAACGGGCAACAGTCGTCTTAGTTCTTCATCTTGTGATACTTCGGCTGCTCCGGGACGGGTGGAAACGGCTCCCAGGTCAATGATATCGGCTCCTTCATCCAGCATTTTCCGCGTTTGTATGATCCGCTCTTCCTCCGCAGCATACCGGCCTCCGTCAAAAAATGAATCAGGAGTAATGTTTAGAATTCCCATAATCCGCGGACGCGACAAGTCCAAATTATTTTTACCGGATTGTAGCGAACGGTTTGTTTGAAAATGCCTATTTTTATGCCTCATTTCTCAGGTACTTGAAACAAGCAAAGATAATATTAATCGAAGAGAATCCATGAGTGCGAACACATCCCAGCAGTTTGAAGCGGCAATCGATCAATGCCGTGCCGTTTATGAAAATAAGTTGAAAGATTACGGTGTTTCCTGGCGCATCCTGAGGACGCCCAGCCTTACCGACCAGATATACATTAAAGCCAATCGCATCCGCAGTATCCAGCGGAAAGGAGAACAAAAAGTGGACGAAGGCATCAAGCCCGAGTTTATTGGGATTGTCAATTATGCCTGTATGGCTTTGATTCAGCTGGAACTGGGATTTGCCGAAGAACCGGATCTGAGTGCTCAAAAAGCCATTGAATTGTTCAATAAATACATTTATCAGGCCCGCGATCTGATGTTGAATAAAAATCATGATTACGATGAAGCCTGGCGTAAAATGCGCATTTCTTCCTATACTGATATCATTTTGATGAAATTGTTGCGGGTAAAAGAAATTGAGAACAACCAGGGCCGTACATTGGTCTCGGAAGGGCTGGATGCAAACTACTTCGACATTATTAATTATTCCGTTTTTGCTTTAATTAAACTGGACGAAGAAAGTGATCAGGACTGAACGCCAACATAAGGAACCCGGGATTCTTCTGCTGCTGCGCCTCTTGCTGGGATTGGTTTTTCTGTTTTCTTCTTTTGTCAAAGGTGTCGATCCGCTGGGGACCTCCTATAAAGTGGAAGATTACCTGATGGTTTTTGGATGGAATGTGTTGATTCCCTATGCTTTGGTTCTTTCATACGGGGTAATACTGTTGGAGTTTTTGTTGGGATTTGCTCTTGTTTTTAAAGCTTTCCTGAAGCAAACACTGTGGGCAACTCTGTTGGTTCTGATTTTCTTTACGGTACTCACTTATGTTGATGCCCGACAAAATCTGGTTTCCGATTGCGGTTGTTTTGGTGATGCGGTCAAACTCACCAATTGGCAAACGTTTTACAAAAATATTGGATTGCTGGTTGTTCTGCTGATTTTGTTACTGGCACAATTCAGGTACCGCGTGGTATCCTTGAAAAGTGGTAGAGCAGTGTTGCTGTTGTTTTTTGCTGCCATAGCATTGGTTTCTTTTATGAGCTATAATCTGATGCATTTGCCCATCATTGATTTCCGTCCCTGGAAAGTGGGCCAGGTGTTTCACAGTGCAAATCAGGACAAACAAAAAGTATTTGTTTCCTATCGCAATAAGAAAACGGGTCAGGTAAAGGAATTTCTCTTTCCCGATTATCCCTGGCGAGACTCTACCTGGATGAAGCAATGGGTTTTTGTGGGACAACGTGTTGAAAAAAATAAAAGCACCAATCCGGTACTGGTAATTCAGGATTCGACCGGAGCCGATCGTTTTCAGGATGTTTTTGCGGGGAAAGGGTTTCATCTGGTATTGGTTTCCTACGATATTCGGGAATCCAATAGTGAAGCCTTTCGAAAGATGGAAGAATTGACTCCTTTGATTAAGCAGGATTCAGTACAAACAGTTTTGTTGACTGCTTCGGATCGTACATATACACGGCAGGTATTGAGTGAATACGGATTAAAGATGCCCGTCTATTTTGCCGATGAAGTAACGTTGAAAGCTATGATCCGTTCCAATCCCGGTCTGATTTTATTGCACAACGGAGTATTGATAAAAAAATGGGCTTTTCAGGATTTCCCTACCCCTGAACACATGAAAAACAGACTGGATGGCCTATGAGAAATTATATCTTCCGGCGGTTGTTGTACGGACTTTTGGTGCTCTGGGGTGTCACAACCCTGGTGTTTTTTCTGTTCAATATTTTGCCGGGCGATCCGTCGCGTATGCTGCTGGGACAGCGGGCTGATATTTCATCAGTAGAAGCCGTGAAAAAAGATTTGGGACTGGATCAGCCACTGTATCTTCAATACTTTAATTTCCTGAATGACTTATCACCCGTTTCAGTCAATAATATTTCTGATTCGACAAGTTACTGGTATCTCAGTCCGCAAAAATATACCGATGCATACAGACTGCTGCGTTTGGGGTCTGATGCGCTGGTTTTGAAACTGCCCTACCTGAGGCGTTCGTATCAAAGCAAGCGGCTGGTAACTTCCATCATCGCTGAAGCGTTTCCCAAAACCTTTTTACTGGCAGTGACCTCAATATTCATGGCAATTGTGTTGGGTTTTTTACTGGGTATTCCGGCTGCTTTGTACAAAGACAGTGCCTACGACCGGTTTATTTTGGTATTCTCCTCGTTGGGAATGTCGGTTCCGTCTTTTTTTGCGGCTATTTTCATCGCCTGGCTGTTCGGGTTTGTATGGCAGCATTTCACAGGCTTGTCTATGACCGGGAGTTTGTATACGGTTGATCCATACACCGGACAGGAGTATTTGAGCCTTAGTAATCTGATCCTGCCGGCCATTACGTTGGGAATCCGTCCGCTGGCTATTGTCGTGAGCCTTATTCGTAGTACGCTGCTTGAAGTGCTTTCTCAGGATTTTATCCGGACAGCTTACGCCAAAGGATTGAGCCGGATGCAGGTGCTGCTGAAGCATGCCTTACGAAATGCACTAAATCCTGTCATTACTGCCGTTTCCGGTTGGTTTGCCTCACTCATGGCCGGAGCTGTCTTTGTGGAGTATGTATTCGACTGGAAAGGCATCGGACTGGCTATGGTGGATGCACTGGAAAAATATGACCTTCCGGTGATTATGGGTATTGTCTTGTTTATTTCAGTATTTCTGATTATGATAAACCTTCTGGTAGATTTGCTGTATGCTGTGCTGGATCCCAGGGTCAGACTTTCGTAATACTACTTAAATTGTAATTTTCAACCCGTCATAGGCCAGATCAATAAAATCAGGCAATTCCTTTTGTACATCATCGTGAAAGCCCAAGAGGTGGCTGATGTGGGTAAGATAGGCTTTTTCGGGACGGAGGAATTCCAGTACCTTAACGGCCTCTTCCAGATTGAAGTGGGAGGGATGGGGTTTCTTGCGCAGGGCGTTTAAAACAATAATTTTGCTGCCGGCAATTTTTTCCAGTGTTTCCCCGGGAATGTAATTGGTATCGGTGATATAGGAAAAATCGCCAATTCGGAATCCCATCACCTGCATTTTCATGTGCAGTACCGGTAAGGGAATAATATCCAGGTCTCCCAGTTTGAATGGTTCTTCGGTGAGCGTAATCAAATTCATGTCGGGAACACCCGGATAGCGGTCTTCTCCGAAAGCATAGGAAAACTCTTTCCGGATGGCCTCCTGATCCCGTTCCATGGCATAGATATTCATGGCTTTCCTGTAGATGTAATTGAACGACCTGACATCGTCGAGTCCTGCAATATGGTCTTTGTGTGAATGGGTGATAAGGATGCCGTCCAGTTTCTGAACTCCTTCCCGCAACATCTGGTAACGGAAATCAGGTCCGGCATCAATAGTGATCTGTGTGTCTTTATGAGAAATCAATACCGAGGTACGCAATCTCCGGTCCCGGGTTGTCCCCTGACTACATACAGGACAAGTACATGCAATGACCGGTACCCCCTGTGAGGTTCCTGTTCCCAAAAAAGTTACCTGCATGGATTGTGGTTTCAAAATTTTGTCAAAGGTATTTTATTTTAGGCCATTTTAAAAACTTTCCTAACTTTACCTGTTTAAAAAAATCAGTAGACACATTTATTGGTAATACATTGACAGAATCAGTCCATTCATCAGAAAAAACAGAAAACACGCTTTCTCAGACTACTGAAGATGCCGATGCGTTTTATCAGAAAGTGGAGAATGTATGTTTCTTTTTCGAAGTAAAGGACGAACAACAGCTCAAGAAAATCAGGGAATGGGTTGAGATGGAAAAGAAAAAATTTCGGTTATTGAAGATCCTGATCTGTTCCCGTTTTAGACCCAATCCCGATCAACTACCGGAGGATGCCGTCGTTTTTTCGAAAAAAGATTTCAGTATTTTTGGCTGGAAAAAACCGCCTCTTAACCTGTGGCTGAAAGACAATTCTTTTGATTTGCTGATTTCTTTCTCGCCGGTGTTGAACAAGCGAAGTCTGCAAATCGTTAAAGAGGTGCATTCAAATCTGAAAGCCGGTCCTGGTATGCTTGAAGACCCTACGCTCTATGATTTGAGCATCGAATACAACCGGCCTATGGAATATGCTGATTTTTTTGAGTGGATCAGGAAATATTATTTACAATTGAATATTAAACAATAGTGTAATGAAGATGAATCCGAAAATTGACGGCACCGGTGTGGCTATTGTCACTCCTTTTCATAATTATGGAAGTATTGATTTCGGAAGTTTGGAGAAACTCCTGATCCATATTATTGAAGGGGGAGTAGATTTTATTGTGTCGCTGGGGACTACCAGTGAAGCACCTACGCTGACTGCCGATGAACAGGATGCTGTGATGGAAATGGTAAAGGAAACCGTTGCCGGAAGAATTCCGGTTGTGATGGGTTTGGGGGGAAACAGTACACGATCCATCGTGAGCAAATTAAAAAAGACAAATTTCGAAGGCGTGGATGCGATCCTGTCGGTGGCTCCCTATTATAACAAACCAAATCAGAAAGGTTTATATCAGCACTTTAAGGCCATTGCGGCTTCCTGTCCGGTGCCGATTATCCTGTATAATGTGCCCGGACGTACTTCTTCCAATATATCGGCAGAAACTACCATCCAGCTGGCCCACGAATTCGATAATATTTCTGCCATTAAAGAAGCCTCTGGAGACATGTCCCAGATCATGAAAATTCTGAGAAACAAACCCGAAGGATTTAAAGTATTTTCCGGCGATGACATGCTGACCTACCCTATGATGACCCTGGGAGCTGACGGAGTGATTTCGGTGATCGCCAATGCCTATGCCTATGAGTTTTCCCAGATGGTACGCCATCTTAAAGCCGGGGAATATGATCAGGCTCTTCAGCTTCATTACTCGTTGTTGCCCATCACTGACCAGCTTTTTGCGGATGGAAATCCCGGTGGCATCAAAGCTGCGCTGGACATTATGGGAATTTTAAAAAATAATCTGAGATTGCCCATGGTGAAGGTGAATAAGCAGGTCAACCTGGCACTGAATAAGCTGATAGCCGATTATAAAAATCCACTGAGTTAGTTTTATGCGATCTTTCTGCCTGATCGGGATCCTGTTTTTTTTTCTGTTGACCGGGCAGACTACAGAAGCTCAAAGTTTTTCAGATTCACTGAACGCCCAAACTCAGTTGAGTCAAAGGGGAGAGGTCTATTTTCGTTTCCCGGTACAAATTATAGAGAATCAGCCTGTTGTATTTGAATTCATTAGCCGGTTTATTTCCATCGATGCCAAAAAAGGTGGCTTCATATATGCTTATGCCAATGCAACCGGATTCCGTCGTTTTTTAGAGTACGGGATCCATCATGAGGTGTTGACTCCACCTTCACTGTTGCTCCATACCCGACCCTGGACAGTTTCTAACCTGAAGAGTACAAACGACTGGAATTATTATCCTACCTATCCACAGTATGTGACATTGATGCAGCAGTTTGCTTCAAACTATCCTCAACTTTGTGCGTTGGATACCATCGGAACTACCACTGACGGACGCTTGTTGCTTTTTGCACACATCCGAAGTTCCAAGAGTTTGCCCAAAGAACGCCCGTCTTTTATGTATACTTCCACCATTCATGGGGATGAAACAGTAGGCTATGTTCTGATGCTGCGTCTGATTGATTATTTGTTGAAAAACTATGGTGTGGATCCAACGGTCACTGACCTAGTGGACAGTTTGGATATCTGGATTAATCCGCTGGCTAACCCGGACGGTACTTATGCCTCGGGCGATGCTTCCGTATCCGGAGCTACCCGATACAATGCTAACGGAGTGGATCTCAACAGAAATTTTCCGGATCCGGCGTTGGGAGATCATCCCGACGGCCATAGCTGGCAACCGGAAACCAAAGCTTTCATGAAACTGGCCGAACAGCATCAGTTTGTAGTATCAGCCAACTTGCACACGGGTTCTGAAGTAGTGAATTATCCGTGGGACACCTGGCAACGAAGAACTGCCGATGACGACTGGTGGCAGTTGGTGAGTCGACAGTATGCGGATACCGTACATACTTATAATTCTTCCGGGTATCTGACGAACTTAGACAATGGCATCAGCGACGGATATGACTGGTACCGGATTACCGGTGGCCGTCAGGATTATATGAATTATTACCGGCATGACAGGGAATTTACGCTGGAATTGTCTGCGGTAAAAATGCCGGATCCTGTGGAAATGCCCGGTTTTTGGAATTCTAATTACCGTTCATTGCTCAACTATATGCGTCAGGCGTTGTATGGCTTCAGGGGAGAAGTAACAGACAGTCTATCAGGCAAACCATTGTATGCCCGGGTTTTTATTCTTGCACATGATGTGGATAACTCAGATGTCTATTCTGATTCGGTTTCAGGATGCTATTTCCGCCCTGTCAAAGGCGGAACTTATGATGTCACTTATTCCGCTGATGGTTATGTGACCAAAACCTATTCGGGACTGGTAGCCCGGGACGGACATCTTACGGTTCAAAACGTGGCACTTAAACCAGATGTAAACTGGATCACTGGTCATGAAAAAAATAAACCATTCATATATCCCAATCCTTCACGGGGGAAGATCACTTTGAAAGGAATAACCGGAATGTCAACAATAAAACTGTATAGTTTGTCGGGAGTTTTAATCCTGAGCAAAAACATCATGGAGGATCATTCGATGGATCTGTCAGGTTTACCCCGCGGAACTTATATAATGATCATAGAGAATGAGGGGACGCAGCGCATCCAAAAGGTTGTTCTTTATTGAGTTGGAATTCAATATGCAGAAAACAAAAAAGCCGGGATTTGTTCCCGGCTTTTTTGTTTTAAAGTGCTATTATTACATCGCTTTCATTTCCTGAGCGTATTCTTTGTTGTCCAGTTTCATTTTGACCGTTCTGAATGATTCGATGGTGTAGGCAACATCTTCCAATGTATGCACTGCCGTGGGAATCAAACGAAGAAGGATGGTTCCTTTTGGAACTACAGGATAAGCTACAATGGAGCAGAAAATATCATAATTTTCCCTCAGGTCATAAGTAATCTGGGTAGCTTCGTTCACTCCACCATTAAGAATAACAGGGGTTACCGGTGATTCCGTAGCCCCAATATTCATCCCGGCATCTTTTAATCCTTTCTGTAATGCATTCACTACAGTCCACAGTTTTTCACGGTGTGACGGATCGTTCCGCAACAACTCAAGACGTTTCAAGGCACCAATCACCATCGGCATCGGCAGTGATTTGGCAAAGATCTGGGAACGCATATTGTATTTCAGAAATTTGATGACTTTTTCATCACCGGCTACAAAGCCTCCGATACCAGCCATTGATTTGGCAAAGGTTCCGAAATAAATATCGATTTTATCCTGAATACCATAATGTTCATCGGTTCCGGCTCCCGTGGGACCCATGGTTCCAAATCCGTGGGCATCATCGATGAGGATGCGGAAATTATATTTTTCTTTCAGGGCCACAATAGCGGGAAGATTTCCCAGGTCACCGGCCATACCGTAAACGCCTTCGGTGATTACCAGAATACCGCCACCGGTTTTTGCCACCATTCTGGTTGCTCTTTTCAATTGGGTTTCCAGGTTTTCCATGTCGTTGTGCGGATACACAAAACGTTTTCCGAAGTGGAGTCGCATTCCGTCGATAATACAGGCGTGGGCTTCAGAATCGTATACAATCACGTCGTTTCGGTTGACCATTGTACTGATGATGGAAACCATCCCCTGATAACCATAATTTAAAAGATAAGCTGAGGGGCGGCCTACAAAATCGGCCAGTTGTTGTTCCAGTTGTTCATGATATTTGGTGTGACCCGACATCATCCGGGCACCCATGGGATAAGCCATTCCCCAGTCTTTGGCAGCCTGTGCATCGGCTTTGCGTACTTCGGGATGATTGGCCAGCCCCAGGTAGTTATTCAAACTCCATACCAGTCGCTCTTTGCCCTGGAACATCATTTTATTTGAGATTTCCCCTTCCAGTTTCGGAAACATGTAATAACCTTCGGCTCGATCTGCATAGGTGCCCAAAGGTCCCATGTTTACTTCACATTTATCAAATAAGTCCATTGTTTTTAGGTTTAATACGCGGCAAAAGTAATGAAATATTAATAATTTCTGGATGTTTCACTCCCTTCTTTTCTGATCAAAGAGAAATAAACTGCCCGTGAACTGAATGAAACTTTTCGGGTGAATGACAGAGCAAAAATAGAACAGGGTACTACTGTAATTGAAATTTACTTAACAACTTGTTCAATTTGCTTATCTGTATGGGTTTGGCGATGTATTCATCACATCCGGCATCCAGAGCCTTGTCTCTGTCACCTTCCATGGCGAAAGCGGTTTGGGCTATGATCAATACGTTTTTGTTGAATTTTCTGATCTTTCTGGTTGCATCATACCCATTCATGCCGGGCAACTTGATATCCATAAGCACCAGGTCAATTCCGGGTATCTGACTGCAAATCCGAACTGCTTCCTCGCCGCTGGAAGCATTGTAGATCTTCCTGGCTACAGGTTTCAACACCCTGTTTAATAGTAGCTTGGAGATCTCATCATCTTCGGTGATGAGAATGTTCAGTTTTGGATGCTTTTCCCATGTATTGGTTTCATCTTCAGCGATGCTTTCGTTTTGTTTAACGGGTCTGTAAGGGACTGTAAAATAAAACCGGGTCCCGTGGTTCGGATCGTTTAAATCGGTTTCACTTTCAAACCAGATCTTCCCATTCAACATCTCAACGAAGGCTTTTGATATGGCAAGTCCCAGTCCAGCGCCTTCGTGAATTCTGTTTAAGGTTTCGTTTCCCTGTCTGAACCGCTCGAATATGATGTTTTTGAGATCGTAACTGATGCCTATGCCGGTGTCTTTGACACAGAACCTGACTTCATCGTTGATGATTTCATATTCGAGGGATATGGAGCCGGAATGGGTGAATTTGATGGCGTTTTTCAGCAGGTTCGTAATGATGCTGTACAGTTTTTCCTTGTCTGTCAGGATGAATGCCTGTGCATCAGGAAGTGATTTACTGTACTTGAATTCCAACCCTTTATGTTTGGCTTGCTGTATGAGTGAATGATAGGCAAAATCAATTTCCTGGTTGATATTGACTTCTGATTCGGTAAGTTTTGTCATACCGGCTTCAACTTTGGAAAGGTCCACAATGTTGGTAATAATCTCCAGCATACGCTTGGCACTTTTTTCGATCAGCCCTAAATATTCTTGTTGCACATCACCATCCAGTAAAGGCTCCTTCAGTAATTCGGCAAAACCAAGGATGCCGTTCATGGGCGTCCTGATTTCATGACTCATGTTGGCCAGAAATGCGGATTTCAGCCTGTCAGATTCCTGAGCCTTTTCCAGTGCTTCTATCAGTTCATGATCTTTGGCCTTTTTTTCCGTAATATCTTCAGTAATGGCCACAAAATGACTGATCTCTCCATTCTTGTTCATGATGGGCGAAATAATGGCATGCTCCCAAAATAATTCTCCGTTCTTCTTTTGGTTCAGAAATTCTCCAGCCCAGGTGGAACCTGATAAAATGGTATCCCAGAGTTCTTTGTACTCGTTACTTGTTTTGCTGTGAATGCTAATGATTTTAGGATTTTTGCCTGTGGCCTCCTTCATGGTATACCCGGTGGTTTCCGTGAATTTCGGATTTACATATTCAATTTTTGCATCTTTGTTGGTAATGATGATC
This sequence comes from Bacteroidales bacterium, assembly GCA_016936355.1. GTDB lineage: Bacteria > Bacteroidota > Bacteroidia > Bacteroidales > F082 > Sulfidibacterium. Next base: position 75,493 of record JAFGYB010000065.1, read on the forward strand.
GATACAGGACTTTGGTCGACGGCTTTGGAAAGTTTGAGCAGTAATTCTTCTGCCATTTTACGTTGGGTAATGTCCACAAGGTATTTTTTGATGGAAATCAAATTTCCAGAATCATCAAAGTTACCCAGGATGTTCCCGATTAAATGGAGTTCTTTGCCGCTTTTTGAGATCATCTCCATTTCATAATTCTCTAATTTTTTATTTTCTTTGATGAGAGAGATGAGTTTGTTTCGTTCGTCGTTGTTTTTATAAAAATCACTGACGTTGAGTGGTTTGGCCTGATCAGATTCAATTTCAAACATCTTGTAAAACGTATTGTTACAACTGATCAGGTTCCCCTTGGGGTCCACGAAAAAATCAGCAGAAATATCATGTTCGAAATAATCCAGTAGTTCTTTTCGCCATAATTGGAGTTCGTCTTCTGCCTTTTTCAGTTTTTCATTGGTTTCAATGTTCTGTATCGCATAGGAAATATCTGAGACAACGTCCTCCAAAGATTTGATTTCATTTTCATCAAAGAAAAACGGCTCACCGGAATAAAGATTGAAGATTCCATATACTGTATCTCTTGCCATGATGGGCAAGCCAATGGAAGAATAAAATCCTCTTTTTAAGGCTTCTTTTCTCCAGGGTTTGAACAGGGGGTCGTTTTCTATGTCGTTGCAGGTGATCGGAGTGCCTTTTCTCAAGGCGCTGGCTGTCGGTCCCAGCTATTCAGGGGAATCGTTGGATATTTTGATGTTGATATTGGTCAGGTACCCTTTTTCATTCCCTGCCCAGCAGTAGGGTTTGATCAGTTCCGAATCCTTATCAGCAAGTCCTACCCAGGCCATTTGGAAATGACCGAACCGGATGGCAATATCGCAGGATTCCTGTAAAAGTTTTTCCTTGTTTTTGGTTTTGATAATTAAACGGTTGACATGACTGATGAAATTGTAAAAGCGATTGGTTTTGATGAGCTTTTCTTTGTATTGGATTTCGGAGTCCTTAAATTTCTTTTTCTCACACGCAAAGCGGATGATCCTTGGTAAAAGTTTTAAGTGAAGATTGTTTTTCAGGAGATAATCCTCGGCACCATTTTTTATCGCATTGGAAGCAAGTTTCTCTGAATCGTTTTGGGTGATGACGATGATTGGTGTGTTTGGAGAGAGTTGTTCTATTTTGTGCAGCACTTCAACTCCCTTAAACCCTGGAAGCTGAATTTCAGTCAGTAAAACATCATAATTTTTCTTTTGTTTCAGCTTGCCGAATTCTGTTATAGTTTGAGCAAACTCAAGAGCGAAGCCTGTACTTTCATCAACCAAAATTTTATGTAATAATGATCGGTCATTTTCTGAGGGCTCAATACTCAGGATTTTTGTTTTATTTGTCATAAGATCATATTTTGGTGGCCCGGCTTACCTAATAATGTTAACTTACAGAAAAATTATTCTACCACTAAAAAATCATGTTCAACTATATCTTAGGTCATTTTTTATGAATTTGATTTTAATCTCAAATATATGAATATTTTCAGTAGTATTCAAGTACTTACAATACAAATATTGTCAATATTGACTTTTAATACTAGAACCAAATAAGTGGGCTAAAGAATCTAAAAAATTTATTTGGAGTGAAACAAAGACTCAGGAAGAGTTTGCTGATTTTCAATTGGTACGGGTACAATTCATTAAATGGACCTCTGATACTGATATCATTTCTTGTTTTATTTGCACTAATTTAGGGATATTAACAAAAATAAAGGTGATAGTTTTTAGGTATAGTTAACCAAAGTTTGTTGTTCGAGGATCGATTTTGATGAGTTTCTTTCATGTTGCTAAGTTGCAGATGTTTAATAAGCTGAACGGGACAGATATTGAATAAGAACTGAATAGGATAGCCATTTTCAGGCCTGAGAATACTCTTTGCTTAACCTTATAAAGCAATAATGGTTCACTAATAAGTTAAAATATAATAAGAGCCTGTGTATTTTCGTTTTGTTGTTCAACATTTTGTTATAATTTTGCGCCATGTTAAAAAAAGCCTACTTCTATTTGCTGATCCTGGCAGGGTTGGTGGTACTAGCCCCCGGTTGCAAGAGTTACCAAAAAGTATTGAAAAGTCCGGACAATGAGCTGAAATACACTACTGCAGTGGATTTATACGAAAGCGGGCATTTTAAGAAGGCCCTTACCTTTTTTGACCTGGTGCGTACATTTTATCAGGGAACCAAAAAGGGCGAAAATGTAACGTACTATACTGCTAACTCCTATTTTCAAATTAAAGATTATCAACTGGCCAGCTACTATTTTAAACAATATCAGCAAATGTACCCCCGGGGAAAAATGGCTCAAGAAGCGGCTTTCCTCCAGGCATATTGTACCTATCTGAGGTCACCACGCTACGAATTGGATCAGAGCATTTCATACCAGGCCATTGATGAACTGAAAAGATTTATCAGTAATTACCCCAACAGTTCGAAAGTAGCTAAGGCTAAAGAGTTGATTGCCCAATTGAACTACAAACAGGAAGAAAAAGATTATAATATTGCCTTGCTGTATTATAAAATGGGTAGCTATGAAGCAGCGATTACCTCCTTCCAAAACTTACTGGATGATTATCCCGATTCGAAAAATAAAGAAACGTATTTATACTATATCGGAAAAACCTATTACGATTATGCCGAAAAAAGCATTCCCCAAAAACAAAAGGAACGCTTTGAAAAAATGGTCGAAGCCTACAACAATTTGCTGTATCTTTACCCGGACAGTAAATATCTGAAGGAATTGAAACCGCTGAGTGAGAAAGCAATGAGTTATTTAAAATAGAACAAAATGATCGACTACAAAAAAATTAAAACAGAAACTACCGCTGTTACCCGCCAGAAAGACAAGTTTTACGAACAGACTGGAAACATCTATGAAACGGTTGTGGTTTTGTCAAAAAGAGCCAATCAGATCGAAAAAGAACTGAAACAGGAACTGGATCAGAAAATTGCTGACTTTACTACTTCCAACGATAATCTGGAAGAAGTTTTTGAGAACCGTGAACAGATTGAGATTGCTAAATTCTATGAAAGATTACCCAAGCCCTCTTTGCTTTCGGTACACGAATTCATTGAAGAAGACATTTGGTTCCGTAATCCCCACAAAGAAAAACCCACCGACTTTTAGTCAGCTGCGATGACGCATACCCAATAAACCTGCCATGTTGCAAGGAAAAAAAATAGTTGTAGGAATTACCGGCGGTATTGCCGCCTACAAGATTCCTTTGCTGGTGCGTTTGTTGAAAAAAGAAGGGGCTGAAGTCAAAGTCGTGATGACTGATTTCGCCAAGTCCTTTGTAACACCCCTGACACTGGCCACTGTTTCCGGTGAGCCGGTATTGTCTGAATTTTTTAATAAAGATGACGGAACCTGGAACAGTCATGTGGAGCTGGGTTTGTGGGCCGATGCGCTGATTTTGGCCCCCTTAACGGCAAACACGATGGCCAAGATGGCTCATGGAATCGCGGATAATTTTTTGCTTACCGTGATCCTTTCATCCCGCTGTCCTGTGTTTGTTGCCCCCACGATGGATCTGGATATGTTTCAGCATCGCGTTACTCAGGAAAATCTTCAAAAACTGATTGAACTGGGCTATCATTATATTGCTCCCGGAGAGGGGTTCCTGGCCAGTGGTCTGGAAGGCCCCGGCCGGATGAAGGAACCGGAAGAATTATTTCAGTTTTTGAAAGATTATTTTGAGGAAGACGAGTTCCTGAAAGGAAAACGGGTGATGGTAAGTGCAGGACCGACTCAGGAACCGTTCGATGCCGTTCGGTATATCGGAAACAGGAGTTCCGGCAAAATGGGTATTGCGCTCGCGAAAGCGCTGGCAAAGAAAGGTGCCCACGTTGATCTCGTGTTAGGTCCGGTTTCTGAAGATGCTCAATTTCCGGGGATCACCGTTTATCCGGTGGAAACAGCTGCTGAAATGGCTGTTGCTTGTACCAAATTATTTTCGGGTGCAGACCTGGGGATCATGGCTGCTGCCGTAGCTGATTTTACACCGGTTCAAACCACCGGTTCAAAAATTAAAAAAGAGGCAGGATTTCATAACATTGAGGTGAAAGCCACCGAAGACATCCTGGCCGGATTGGGAAAAGCCAAACAACCCGGGCAGCTGCTTATCGGTTTCGCCCTGGAAACCGATGACGAAGTGGAAAATGCCCGAAAGAAACTGGAACGCAAGAATCTGGATATGATCGTCTTAAATTCGCTCAAAGACGTTGGAGCCGGTTTTGGTACAAATACCAATAAGATTTCCGTATTGAAAAAAGACGGAGCCCTGCATAACTATGATCTGAAATCAAAAGATGCCGTCGCCGAAGATATTCTTTCCGAAATACGCTCGTTGATGGAGGAAAAAGCATGAAACGAGTATACTTTCTATTCATCGTTTCGTTGTTTTCAGTTCAGACCCTGATGGCTCAGGAATTTAATTGTAAAGTTCAGATCAACACGCAACAGGTTCAGGGCTTTGATCAAAGCGTTGTTACCAACCTGCAGCAAGCGATGACGGAATTCATCAACAGTCGCAAGTGGACTTCCCTGAATTTTCAATCGGAAGAGCGCATAGAAACTACGTTACTTTTCACGGTAACGGCGATTAGTAATGACCAGTTTACGGGTACCTTCCACTGGGTGCTGGAACGACCCGTTTTCGGATCCAGTTATCGTTCGGCTGTATTGAATATGATCGATAAACAAATTCAGTTCAAGTACATCCCATCCCAAAGTCTGAATTTCAGTCCGGGAACTTTTTCGGACAATCTGACCTCGCTGCTCGCGTATTACGCCTACATGATGCTGGGTGTTGAGTTCGATACTTTTAAACAAAATGGAGGCTCCGCTTTTTATCAACAAGCGATGAGCATTGTTCAGTCGGCTCAAAATGCCCCTCAGCCTGGGTGGAAGATGAGGGAAGGGGATAACAACCGCTATCAGTTTGTGCAACAACTTCAAAATCAGGCTTATGAACCTTTGAGGGTATTCCTGTATGACTACTACCGCAAAGGTATGGATGTCATGTATCAGAATCCCGAAGCCGGTCGAAAAGCAATTTTGGCTGCTTTGCCGAATCTGAAACAGGTGTATGATAAACGCCCCGGACTGTATGACCTTCAGCTCATTGTTGATGCTTTGCGTAACGAGATTATTCAGGTGTTTACTCCGGCATCGATGGATGAAAAAAACAAAGTGGTGGATATCATGTCTGAAATAGATCCGGCCAACGGCAACCGATACAGCGATGCCCTGTTGAAAAATTAAGCAACTTTTCCCCGTTGGTACCGTCCTTTTACCTTTTTCATGACGAATGGTGAACGAAATTTTACCGACAATTTATAATGGGTTCAAAATAGAATTCAGTTGTTATTTTTTATCATTTTTAAAGAGAATAAAAAGATAAAAAGTTCTACCTTTGAGCTCTGTTTTTGAACATTAAAAGATTTATTGTATGAACTTACATGAATATCAGGGAAAGTCAATTTTGAAAGGCTATGGAGTATCTGTACCCGTAGGTATTATCGCTAATTCTCCCGATGAAGCCGTTGAGGCTGCCAAGACAATTACAAAACAAACCGGCTCGGATCGCTGGGCGGTCAAAGCACAGATTCACGCCGGTGGACGTGGTAAGGGGGGCGGAGTAAAAATTGCCAAGTCTCTGGATGAAGTAAGAAATTATGCAGACCAGATTATTGGGATGCACCTGGTGACCCCTCAGACCAAGAAAGAGGGAAAACTGGTGCGCAAAGTGCTAATCGAACAGAATATTTATTATCCGGGGCCGGAAGAGGTAAAGGAATTTTACATGAGTATTTTGTTGAACCGTGCCGAAGGGAAAAACATGGTGATGTATTCACCCCGTGGTGGAATGGATATTGAAAAAGTAGCTGCCGAAACACCCGATCAGATTTTCACTGAAACCATTGATCCTAAAGTGGGTTTGCAGGGCTTTCAGGCCCGTCAGATTGCCTTTAATCTGGGCTTAAGTGGTACCGCTTTCAAGGAAATGGTAAAATTTGTATCTGCTTTGTACAGCGCTTATATCGGTTCTGATGCCAGTTTGTTTGAAATCAATCCGGTGATCAAGGCTGCCGATGGTATGATCTATGCTGCCGACTCAAAAGTGGTGGTAGACAACAACGCCTTGTTCCGTCACAAAGACATTGCCCAGATGCGGGATATTCTGGAAGAAGATCCCACCGAAGTGGAAGCCAGCCGGTTTGATTTGAATTTTGTCAAACTGGACGGTAATGTGGGGTGTATGGTCAACGGTGCCGGACTGGCCATGGCAACCATGGATATTATCAAAATGTCGGGTGGTGATCCGGCCAACTTCCTCGATGTGGGAGGTACTGCCGATGCCAAAAGGGTGGAGCAGGCTTTCCGTATTATTTTGAAAGATGAAAGTGTAAAAGCCATATTGGTGAATATATTCGGGGGTATTGTCCGTTGCGACCGGGTGGCTCAGGGAATTGTTGATGCCTATAAAAACATCGGCGAAATCAATGTGCCCATCATTGTACGTTTGCAAGGTACCAATGCCGAAGAAGGTAAAGAACTGATTGATAAATCAGGTTTAAAGGTTCATTCAGCTATTCGGTTGGATGAGGCTGCACAGTTGGTAAGCGAGGTTGTAAAGGCCTAAGGTTCATTTAAAAATAATTGAGCTAAACCGCTCCGGATTCCGGAGCGGTTTTGTTTTTTGTGGCCCGATATTGGCTGAAAATTCACCGATGGCGGGGTTATGGATATAATGGATTTCTTTTTAACTTAGTAAACAAAATCCTACCTTTGCAGGATGTACAAAAGAACCGAAATAAATTTTCATAATCAGGTGGAGTATTGGATGGGAGTAGGTGCTTTGAATGAGGCAGCTTCCCTGTTGGATCGGTATGCCAATATCTATGTTTTGGTGGATGAAAATACTGCAAAAGACTGCCTTCCTATTTTACAGGATAAATGGCCCCGGATTAAGGATGCTACAGTGATTGATATTGTTTCGGGAGAAGACAATAAAACCCTGTTAACGGTTGACAATATATGGTTTCAACTCACCCGGTTTCAGGCCGATCGACATAGTTTGCTCATTAATTTAGGAGGCGGTGTCATAACGGATATGGGAGGCTTTGCTGCGGCTGCCTTTAAGCGCGGGATGAAGTTTGTTCATGTTCCGACCACTTTATTGGCCCAGGTAGATGCGGCCATTGGTGGAAAAACAGGTGTCGATTTTAGCGGCTTTAAAAATCATATCGGTTTTTTTAAGGATCCGGAAGCCGTTGTAATTGATCCGGTTTTCCTTCAGACACTGGATGAACGGCAGTGGCGATCGGGCTTAGCCGAAGTGATGAAATATGGTTTGATCATGGATGAAGATTTGTGGCGTTTGATTGTGGATCAGCCTCTGGAAAATTTCTCGCCGGCTGTATTCGAGGAAATGATTGTTCGATCTGTGGAGAATAAGATAAAAATTGTTACCGAAGATAGTCAGGAAACTGGAATGCGTAAGATCCTGAATTTTGGACATACACTCGGACACGCATTGGAAACCTTTTACCTGAATACGGCGAATCCTATCACTCATGGTGAGGCTGTTGCCGCGGGAATGATTTGTGAATCCTGGATATCCCATAAGCTTACCGGACTTGATTTTAAATCGTTGGCTCAGATTGAAGGTGTAATTAACCGGTTTTTTGCCCGGTTGAATTTTACGCAAGAACATATCCGTGGTTTACTGAACCTCACCAGACAAGACAAAAAGGCACGCGATGGAAAGATTCGTTACAGTTTGTTGGAAAAGGTAGGGAATTCGGTTTTTGATGTGGAAGTAGACGACCAACTGGCCGAAGAAAGCCTTCGGTATTACATACAAAAAACTAATTGGACGATTGATGAAACAGTACAGAATTAAAACGAAAGAGGGGCTGTTACAGGGAAAAGTAATGCTTCCTTCATCGAAAAGTATCAGTAACCGTTTACTGGTGATGCGCTCTATGGAAAAGAGCATGGTATTGTTTGATAATTTGTCGGAAGCCGACGATACCTATATGATGCGTTTGTATCTGAGTTTCATCGGCACCTGTTCAGATTCAAAAATCCCCATGGTGATGGATGCCAAAAACGCCGGAACCGTATTCCGGTTTCTGACAGCTTTTCTGGCACAGCGGAAAGGGAAATGGCTGCTGACGGGGTCTGAACGGATGAAACAACGTCCGGTGAATCACCTGGTGGATGCATTGCGAAAACTGGGGGCCAAAATTGAGTATACCGAAAAAGAAGGCTACCCGCCCTTGATGGTTCACGGTACCCAGCTTACCGGATCAGAAGTGGAGGTAGATGCTTCAGACAGTTCCCAGTTTATTTCCGCGTTACTGCTCATAGCACCCCATTTTAAGAACGGATTAAAACTACGTCTCAAAGGTGAAGTTGTGTCGTCTTCCTATTTAAAGATGACCATTGAACTGATGAAAAACTTTTTGGTGGAAGTGGAAGATAAGAAGAATGAGATTATTGTTCATCCGGGCCGTTATCTGGTGCGAAAACTGACGGTGGAGTCTGACTGGAGTTCCGCTGCTTTCTGGTATCAGATTGTGGCTTCTCAGAAGAAATCGTCTGTCCGGCTTCCGGGATTGAAAGAAAAGAGTGTTCAGGGTGATCGTTTTCTGGTGGAAGTGTTTAATCATCTGGGGGTGAGAACCGAGTTTGTTGAAAACGATGCGGTATTGACGCACGTGGGAAATCCCGATAAGGAAATCGATATGGATTTCTCTTCAGCGCCCGATATTGTTCCCTCGGTGATGACTGCCTGTGCTGTGTTGGGAGTAAAAGCCCGTTTCAGGGGCATTGAGCATTTGCGCATCAAGGAGTCGGATCGGATCGGAGCCATGCAGGAAGAACTGGCGAAAATAGGTGTGGAAATTACCAAGAACGGTAATTTCTATGATCTGACCTCCGGGGGAGAAGTCCAGGATCAACTGGTATTCAATAGTCATGCCGATCATCGCCTGGCCATGTGTCTGGCTCCTTTGGCACTGCATTTTGATGCCGTTAGCATTACGAATCCTGAAGTAGTCACTAAGTCCTATCCCCATTACTGGGACGATCTGGAAAATTCCGGTATTTTTGAAATTGACAAAGAAGTTTAAAAAACATGAAGAAGATTACCGAAGTTGATTTATTCATACCCTGTTTCATCGATCAGGTATATCCGCAAACGGCCTTTAATATGGTGAAACTGCTGGAAAAAGCCGGTTTGAAAGTGCACTACAATCCCAACCAAACCTGTTGCGGACAAATGGCGTTCAATAGTGGTTTTTGGGATGAAGCCAAAAAGCTGGGCGTGAAGTTTATGAATGATTTTTCCAATCAGCGGGTTGTGGTCGGACCTTCGGCCAGCTGCATCGGGTACATAAAAAATAATTATCAGGAATTGTTTCACAATACTTCCTATCATTTGGAGTATAAGTATCTGAAAGAGAATATCTATGAAATCACTGATTTTTTGGTGAATGTACTTGGGAAGACGGACTTTGGATCTGTTTTTGAACACAAAGTGACGTATCATGATTCCTGTGCAGCCTTACGCGAATATAAGCTGGGAGATGAACCCCGCACTTTGCTTAGCAAGGTAAAAGGGCTTGAATTGGTTGAGATGAAAGACACCCATACCTGCTGTGGTTTTGGAGGTACTTTTTCCGTAAAGTTTGAACCCATTTCGACAGCCATGGCGCAGCAAAAGGTTCAAAATGCATTGGAAACCGGAGCTGAATACATCGTTTCTACCGATTCATCCTGTCTGATGCATCAGTACGGATACATTAAGAAACACAACCTTCCCATCAAAGTAGCACACCTTGTGGATGTGCTGGCATCGGGAATTGATTAAAACTGTACAGTATGGATTTAAAAATAAAAGGTCAGTATTTTCTGGTAGGAGGTGCGGGCAGTGGATTCGGCCGTTCAGTGGCACTGGCATTAGCTGCTGAAAGCGCTCATGTTCTGGCGGTGAGCCGGACCCGCGAAAAACTGGAATCGTTGAAAGATTCTTATCCGGACACTATTGATATTCTGGCGGCCGATTTGTCAAACGAAGACAGTCATCAGGAAATTGAAAATTACTTTCATTCAAAACCTCTGGCGGGGATTTTTGTGAATGCAGGCGGTCCACCGGCAGGCGGGGCTTTTGAAGTAACCATGGATCAATGGGATGTTGCCTGGAATACGGTGGTGCGCTGGAAGATTTCCCTCGTTCAGCGACTGATTCCGTTGTTGGAGAAGAATCAATACGGCCGGATTTTGTTTTTGGAGAGTGTTTCGGTCAAACAACCTGTTCCCAGCCTGATTCTGAGCAATGCTTTGAGGCCGGCTGTTGTGGGCTATGCTAAAACCCTTTCCCAGGAAGTTGCTTCCATGGGGATTACTGTTAATGTAATGGCACCGGGCTATCACGAAACGGCTGCCATGGATCGTATTTTCCAAAAGAAAACCGAGTTGGAAGGAATTTCTGTGGCCAAGGCCAAAGAAGTTTTTACCAAAGAAATCCCTGTGGGAACCATGGGTGACCCGAATGATCTGGCTTCTTTATCGGTTTGGTTGCTGTCACCTCATGCCCGGTTTGTCACCGGACAAACCATTGCTCATACCGGTGGTTCGGACAAGGGACTGCTTTAATTGCCTTCAATCCAACGGCTGATTTTTTTGGATTCCGGTTTGACCCATGGGTTCAGCATCTGTTCCAGTTCCCCTTCTTCATTGATGAGGTATTTCTGAAAATTCCATTTCACAGTAGAATGCATTTTCCCGTTGTGTTTTTTGGTAGTTAGCCACTGATATATAGGCGCTTTGTCTCTGCCTTTGACTGATATCTTGGACATTATTGGAAAGGTGACATCATAGTTCATACTGCAAAACGATTTGATCTCCTCATTGCTGCCCGGTTCCTGGTGGGCAAAGTTATTGGCCGGAAATCCAATAATTACAAAGCCTTTATCTTTATAGTCCCTGTATAATTTTTCCAGTCCTTTATACTGAGGGGTAAACCCACATTTTGATGCTACATTTACAATCATTACCTTTTTTCCCTTGAGCTGACTCATTGGAAATTCATTCCCGTCAATATCCTTTACGGTGAATGAATAAATAGTTGCATTTTCCATTTTACTTACTTTTAATCCATTCAATAATCTTTTTGTTATCTGGTTTAACCCAGGGATTATAAACCCGTGACAATGTTCCGTCACGGTTGATCAGATACTTCTGAAAGTTCCATTTGACTTCGGAATTCTCTTTCCCGTTCAATTTCTTTTCTGTGAGCCATCGATACAGGGGGGCCATGTCGTCACCTTTGACCGATATTTTCGACATCATGGGAAAAGTAACATTATAGTTTAGTGTGCAGAATTTCTTGATTTCTGCATTGCTGCCCGGTTCCTGATGGGCAAAATTATTAGCCGGAAATCCGATTATCACAAAACCGTCAGACTCATATTTTTTATAAAGGGCTTCCAACGCTTTATATTGGGGTGTAAATCCGCATTTGGAAGCCACATTAACAATCAATACTTTTTTGCCCTTCAGTTGAGACAAGGCAAAAGGTTTGCCATTGATGTCTTTAACTGTGAACCCGTAAATATTTTTTTGAGCATATAGGGATACTGAAAACAATAATACAGCTGACAGAACAAATATCTTTTTCATGATATTGGAATTTACATGCAAATATATAAATATTGATATGGATTTCATTTGTCTTGTCCGGTCTCCAGTTTCTTCTTTTAATTAGATAGTGAGCTATTGCTACCAGGGTAGCAATTTGAGCGAATGTTAAGAAATGTTATATATTTTTGTAGGCAGTGGAACTGCTCTGTTCAGGATTTTGGCTAAAAACTACGAATGTTTAATTACCTCCCAAAGGGAAGGTCTTTTTTTTCTATATTTGTATTTATTAAAAACCAAATTCTTTAAACGCTATGATTAAAAAATTAATTAAAACGGTGGCTGTTGTTTTAATAGCCTTTTCAGTAACCAGTTGTGCCACTGTGTTTGGCGGTAAGATTACCCAGTATCAAAAAACGAAACCGGCTCCCGGTCAGGCACAGCGCCAGGTTAGAGTTGGTGCTCTTGTAGCTGATATTCTATTATTCTGGCCAGGTGCCATTGTCGATTTCGCAACCGGCGCTATATATAAACCTGTTCCGGCGGGAAAGTAATTTTCTGAATATGTTTTAAAAGCCCGGAATTTTCCGGGTTTTTTTTTGCTGTTGATTGAAGCGTACTTATTTAAATATTGTTAATCCTTAAATGGATATAATTTCATAATTAATTCAGCTGTCAATTTTGTTTACATTTGTTCGCTTGGCTCCGGGCTGGGTGAATGGATGTGTGATAAGGAACCATTGTATAAAAGATTAAAATTTATTGAATGAAATTACATCAACTCCTGAGGTATATAATGCCAGGTTTTCTGTTGTTGATATTACTGATGACTTTTGTCCCTGCGCAGGCACAAAAAGAAAAAACATTTACATTAAAAGACTGTATTCACTATGCACTGGAGAATCGTGCATCAGTGAAAAACCAAAGATTATCCGAAGAACTTAGCAAAAAAAACCGGCAGGAAGTAAACAGTCAGTGGTTTCCGCAGATCAGTGGAGGAGCCAAATATCAGTATACCATCCGTCGTCAGGTTTTAATCATAGGCGATAACACCATCTTTGTTGGACTCCCGCAGCAACTACAAGCCTATGTGAATGTGAACCAAACTCTTTTTGATCCGGTATTGATGGGCAACAGTTCGGGGGCCAGAATTAATGAAAAACTGTCGGTTGAAAATACCCGACTTTCTGAAATTGATCTCGTGGTCCAGGTAAAAAAGGCATTTTACGGTGTGTTGGTTTTTAGGGAACAGCTGAAACTACTGGATGCCAACATTACCCGAACAGAAAAGTCACTAAAAGATACCGAATATCAATACAAAAACGGATTGGCCCAAAAAGTAGACATCGACCGGATTAAGGTCCTGGTCAATAATGCTGTTACCAATAAAGCCAATGCATTACGCAACCTGAATACGATGATGCAAAGCCTCAAATATTATTTGGGGATGAAGGTGTCCGATCCTTTGCAAATAAAGGGGACTATCTCTGATTCTTTGTTGGCCGGTCCTGTAACTTTGCCCGATCAGCATTTTTACGAACAGAGAGAGGAATTTAAAAAGGCACAACTGAATTTGGAGATGAACCGGTTGCTTCAAAACAATGTGGCAAAATCATCTCTGCCTACATTGTCGGCTTTTTACTCGTTAACGGCTCCTTTTAACGGCAGTACTTTTAACGGGATGTTTGATCGTAAATTGTATCCTTCATCGTACGTGGGGTTGCAGCTATCGGTACCTGTATTTTCGGGTTTGAAACGTCATTACCAGTACCAACAGGCTAAGATTAGTGTTCAACAATCAGAGAACAGTCTGAACGATTTAAAAAACAGTATCGAACTGGAATACAATCAGTATTTCAGACAATATGAAAACGATCTGGCCAACCTGAAAACACAAAGTGAAAACATCAAGCTGGCTGAATTGAACTACAAGAACCTGAAATATCAGTATGACAATGGCGTACAGCCCCTCATTGAAGTGCTGAATGCAGAAACAACGCTTTTGCAGGCTCAGGACAATTACATCAGTGCCTTGTACCAGGCTTTGGTAAACAAAGTGGATCTGGACAAAAGTTTGGGTAAGATCAAGTATTAATTGATAAAAATCGAATTTTGGATTTGGAAATAGTTGAAAATATCACACAATAAAATGAAAAAAATACCTACAGAAATTCCGTTCATTTTCTCAGCAATGTTACTGGCTGTTTTTTTTCTTTCTTCATGCGGAAATAAGAACCAAAGCCAAAAGCACAACAGACAAATAACCAGTGTAGGGGTGGCAACGGCAGTCTATGCTTCGGCTCCCGAATATTTTGAATATCCGTCCACCCTGGTGGCCAACAAAAAAATTGACCTGCGCGCTGATGTGGGGGGACGGGTAGAAGCCATCCTCTTTAAAGAAGGAGGCCATGTCACGAAAGGTCAGGCGATGTATACCATTGACAAAAGGTTGTATCTGGCAAAATACAATCAGGCACGGGCACAACTGCGGATTGCAGAAACCAACTATGTTACCGATACCACTGATGCCCGTCGTTATCAAAATCTGTGGGCACACAATGCGGTCGATAAAATTCAGCTCGATCATGCCCTGGCTCAGGTACAGGTAGCTAAAGCCAATGTGGCTTCCGCCAAAGCCAACATGATTTATGCCCAAACCAACCTGGATCAGGCCACAGTTAAAGCTCCTTTCAGCGGGACTACTAATGTTTCGGATGTACGGCTGGGCGATCTGGTGGTAGCATCTCAGACTCCTTTAGTAACCGTCGTTGACAACAGTAACATGAATGCTGATTTTTACATCAACGAAGCCAACTATGTAAAGCTCGGCGAGAACGATCGGAGCATTCGTGAGAAACTGTCGCATTTTCGTCTGTTTCTGCCCGATGGCCGCGAATACAAATACAAGGGGAGTTTGGATTTTGTAGACAATACGGTGGATCCCACCACGGGAACTATTTTGGTCCGGTTGAGATTTCCCAACCCGGGTCATGTTTTAAAATCAGGAATGAATTGTGTTGTACGACTGACTCAAAAGAACGAAAAGGCCCTGGTGATTCCTCAGGATGCCATACAACAACTGTTGGACGAATACTTTGTATATGTGGTGAATGATAAAGGAATCGTGGAACAGGCCAAAGTCAATCTGGGGGCTGTTTCCGGGACGTTGCAAATTATCAAATCCGGATTAAAACCGGGGCAAAAAGTGATTGTTGAAGGCATTGAAAATGTCAGACCCCAGGAGAAAGTGAAAGCTGTTTCACAGGAAGGTAAGATGGCAGGTAACTAGTTTTCATTCCGTTCAAAAAAAGAAAGTATGTTTTCAAAAATATTTATCGAACGCCCCATTACGGCCATTGTTCTTTCATTGTTTATTATCATTGTGGGCGTTATTTCCATCTTCCTGTTGCCCGTGGCACAACTACCGGAAGTAACTCCTCCGGTTGTGAATGTATCCGGTTCATATACGGGAGCCAGCGCCTCTGATGTGGAAAATGTCATAGCTACACCGGTGGAAAATCAGGTGAATGGCGCTACAGACATGATGTATTTGCAATCCACCAGCTCCAACGACGGGAGCTTTACCCTGAATGTTACTTTTAAACTGGGGTCGGATGTGAATGTGGATGCCATGGAAGTTCAGAACCGTGTGGCTTTGGCAATGCCCGGTTTACCGGAAGAATTGAAACGTACCGGTTTGTCGGTGAGGAAAGCTTCCACAAGTATGCTGGAAATTGTAGCCCTTTATTCTCCCAAAGGAACTCACGACAGGAAATTTCTGGATAACTATGCCAGTTTGTATGTCAAGAATGCGTTGGCAAGGGTGCCCGGTGTGGGTAATGTAACTTCGTTTGGCAGCGATTTTGCCATGCGGGTATGGCTGAACCCTCAGAAAATGGCCAATCTGCACATTACCACTACGGATGTTATCAATGCGGTAACCAACCAGAACAAGCTGACTCCAGCGGGTTCTGTGGGAGCTACGCCTGCACCCAAAGGCCAGTCTTTTCAGGTAAGCGTGCGGGTAAAAGGTCGTTTGGTTACGGCAAAAGAATTCGGAAACATTGTAATCGCCACCAATCCGAAAACAGGGGCTGTCACCCGGCTGAAAGACATTGCCCGGGTTGAACTGGGTTCTTCGTCTTATACGGGTCAGGGCAGGGTAAACGGTAAAGTTGGGAGTGGACTGGCTATTTATCAGACGCCTGGAAGTAATGCACTGGAAACAGCCGACCTGGTAAAGGCAAAAATGCAGCAACTGGCTAAATCATTTCCGCAGGATGTATCCTGGACCACCATGGTGGACAATACACGATTTGTGAAGGCTTCCATTGATGAAGTGGTAAAAACTCTTTTTGAAGTATTGATTTTGGTGTTGGTAGTCGTTTTCTTTTTTCTGCAAACCTGGAGACCAACATTAATTACCCTGCTGGCAATACCGGTTTCCATCATTGGAACGTTTGCGGTATTTTCTCTGATTGGTTTTACCATCAATACGCTGACACTGTTTGCCATGGTGCTGGCCATCGGAATTGTGGTGGATGACGCGATTGTGGTAGTGGAAGCTGTTCAGCACAACATCGATAAATTTAACATGTCGGCGAAAGAAGCTTCTATTAAAGCCATGAAAGAAGTAGGAGGTCCGGTTATTGTAATTGCTTTGATCCTGTCTGCCGTGTTCTTTCCGGTTACTTTCATGCCGGGGATTACGGGTATGCTCTACAAGCAATTTGCTGTGACTATTGCCGTATCGGTACTCATTTCAGCTTTTGTAGCGCTGACTCTGACCCCTGCACTGACCTCACTGATGATGCGACCCAATCCGGTGAATGCAAACAGCAAAGGGTTGTACGGTCTGTTTTACCGGTTCAACATATGGTTTGAACAAAGAGTGGAATCTTATGGGAAAAACGTGAGATACACCATCAGAAAAGCACCGTTGATGCTGGTCATGCTGATTGTAATCTATATCGGGGCAGGATTGTTGTCCAAATACACACCTCAGTCTTTTATTCCTAATGAAGATCAGGGAATGGTGATGGCTGTCGTTCAGTTACCTCCCGGTGCTTCCACACAAAGGACCAAAAAAGTGATGAATGAGTTTGGTGAAATCCTCAAAAAGAATAAATACATCAGCCACTATTTTCTGGCTCCCAATTTTAATATTATGACCCGGACGCGCCTTTCCAATTTTGGTACATCCTTTATCGGGTTGACGCCATGGAAGGATCGGAAAGGAAAAAATGCCAGTTCTGAAGCCATTGCCCGTCAGATTACAATGGAGGCTTCACACATCAAAGGAGCCCGAATCAGGGTGATTTCTCCTCCGCCTATAAGAGGACTGGGCATAGCCACAGGTTTTTCATTTGAAATCAAACAAAGCAGTGGAACCGTTGATGAACTGAAAAAGGTTCAGGATAATTTTTTGAACGCTCTAAGGAAGCAAAAATCCATAGGAATGGCTTATTCTACAGCAACTTTCGATTATCCCGACATTCAATTAAGCATCGATCGGGTGAAAGCTAAAATGATGGGCGTTTCAATTTCTGACATAACCAATACCATCCGAACTTTCCTCGGTGGTTATTATATCAACGATTTTACATTATTCAATAAAACTTTTCGGGTTTTTGCCCAGGCGGATTCCAGTTACCGTTCCAACATCAATGCCTTGTCACAGTATTATGTCAGGAATAACAAAGGTCAGATGGTGCCTTTAAATGTGTTGGTGAAAGCGACAAAGTCCACCTCTGCGCCCATTATTACACACTATAATATGGACCGGAGCGTGAGCATCAGTGGCTCTGCAGCCCCGGGATACAGCTCGGGTGATGCCATTAATACCTTAAAACAAGTGGCTGCACAAGTGTTACCTCCGGGATATTCCTATGAATTTACAGGCATCTCATTGCAGGAAATTGAAGGAGGCAAAACCAGTTTGATCATTTTCATTCTGGCCATCCTTTTTGTGTTTCTTTTCCTTTCAGCATTGTACGAAAGTTTTTCCGTACCGTTTGCGGTATTGCTTGCGGTTCCCATCGGCATCTTTGGAGCTTATTTGTCGTTGAAACTGGGCGGATTGTCTGTCAGTATCTATGCCCAGATAGGGATTATTACCCTGATTGGTCTGGCGGCTAAAAATGCCATTCTGATTGTGGAATACTGTAAGTTGAAATACGAGAGCGGGACGCCGTTGGTACAGGCTGCTGTAGAAGCAGCCAAATTACGTATCCGTCCCATTTTGATGACTTCCCTGGCGTTCAACCTGGGCGTTATTCCCCTGATGCTGGCCACCGGTGCCGGTGCCAATGCTCGAATTAATATCGGGTTTACGGTTTTTGGTGGAATGTTGACTGCAACTTTGCTGGCTGTATTCTTTATTCCCTTGTTTTACGTAGCCATCATCCGTCTGAATGAACGGATTAGAAGCCTGTTTGCATCAGCAGAATAGGATCATCAGTTTTCGTTCGGATCTGTTTGCTTCAACCCAAATAAATAGAATAATCTATTTATCTAGATTATTTATTTTGAATTATCCCTAAGATTTTTTACTTTGGTGGTACCTTTTCTCAAAAGGCATAAAATTAAGTGCCATGAAAGATACCTCGAAAACCAAGAAGGAGCTTCTTTCTGAACTAACCAGTCTCAGAAAGGAATTGAATGAATTAAAGAAAGTTTCCGATAAAGAAATCACTGATTTAATCAAACGAAATAAGTATCAGGTTCACGCTGAAAAAGAAATTTTCAGAAAAATTTCAAAGCATACCCGGGACATTTATTTTGAACTGGATCTGGCAGGAACTATTCTTTATATCAGCCCTCAGGTAGAAAATCTTTTTGGTGCCCCATTTGATGAGTTGATTGGTAAAAGCATCACTTCCATTTTTGATATTGAAAAGATAAGGGTAGTCAAAAGTATGGAGACTTTGAAAGAAAAGGAACAGGTGGAAAATGAAGCTATGGTCACAACAAAATCAGGAATATCCAGATGGGTTCATTTTTATATTCGATATTTCCTTGCCGAAGACAACGAAGCCAGGCTGGTAGGAATCTTATACGACGTTACCGAGAAAAAGCACGCGCAACAAAAAATGCAGAAAAGCGATTCTCTGTATCAATCTATTTTGAAAGCGTCGCCTGATACGGTGGTCATAACCGACCTGAATTGGAAGATTCTGTTTGCTTCATCCCGTGCATATTCTATGTTTGGACATGGTCCGGATTTCAATTTTACCGATCATACCATTTTTGAATTTTTGGATGAAAAGGATCATTCTCGTGCTATTGAATCCATTACCAAGATGATCCAGGGCAAACAGTATGGTATCCGCCACTATAACGGTATTCGTGCCGATGGTTCGCTGTTCAATATGGAAATCAACAGTGTGATGATCCGTGATGACAACAACAAACCGGTCAATCTGTTGTTGGTCATTCGGGATGTATCGGATCGCTTTACCCTGGAAACGGAACTGGCGAAGAAGGAAGCCATATTCCAGTCGGCAATGAAGGCATCTCCTGATATGATCACCTTAACTGATTTCGAAGGAAGAATAATCTATACGTCAAATATTACACGTAAATTATTTGGTTACGACGACGAGTTTGTCTTTGAAGGCAAATCATTGATAGAATTTGTAGTAAAGGAAGATCGGGAGAAGGTGCTAAAGAGCATAGAAGATATTTTTTCCGGACATATCTCATCGGGTGTATTTACAGCACTCAGAGCAGACGGAACCACTTTCCCCATTGAGGCTAACCGCAATTTTGTGCTGGACGAGCAGAATAATTTGATGAGTCTGATTTTTGTGTCCCGTGATATTTCTGAGCGGGTTAAAATTGCTCAAGAACTCAGAGAAACGGAAGAAAGGTACCGAACGATTGTGGAAACGATCAACGATGTTATTTTTGAAATTGATGCTATGGGTAATATCCTGTACATCAGTCCTTCTGTTACTAAAATTTCAGGTTACATACCGGAAGAATTAATAGGAAAAAACTTCATAAATTATGTTCTTGAAGAAGATAAAAAGCACGTTTATCAGATTTTCGGTGAAGGAAAAGAAGATTCGGATCGTATCATGGAGTACCGGTTTGTATCTAAAAACAAAAAAATTATCTGGGTAAGGATCAATTCGAAAGCCACATATCAAGAGGGGAAGGTAGTCAGCAGAATTGGTGTGATCTATGAAGTTACGAAGCAGAAGCAGGCAGAGATGGCGCTTCGTGAAAGCGAAAAGAACTACAAAATGGCTCAGGAAATCGCCAAAATGGGCCACTGGGAACTGGATTTTGCAACCCAGCGTATTCGGTGGTCTGATGAAACCTACACTTTGTTCAACATCAAGCCGGGTGAATTTGATGGAAGCTTTAAATCATTTCTGGAAACCGTACATCCGGAAGATCGGGAAATGGTCGAAAAAAAGTTCCTCGAATCCATTCAAAAAGGATCGGCTTATGATGTGGTTCACCGGACGGTTCTGCAAAACGGACAGATAAAATACATCAATGAACGCTGCCGAACTGAACGCGATAAAAATGGAAAACCGGTGCGCTCTATTGGTGTGGCCCTTGACATTACAGAACGCGAAATATTTAAAAAATCGTTGCAGGAAACCCAACATCAGTTGTCTACTATTTACCATACGGTGGGCGATATGATATTTTATGTCCGGGTAGAAAAGAATGAGACCTACCGGTTTGTAACGGTAAATGATATGTTTTGTAAAATACTGGGATTGTCAATGGATCAGGTGATTGGCAAAACACTGGATGAAATTGCTCAGGAACCTTCACTTTCCCTAACCAAGAAGAATTATAAAAAAGCCATAAAGGAAAAAAAGAGGGTACGCTGGGAATCCACAACCTCATATCCTACAGGAAGGCTGACGCTGGATGTCAGTATTGCTCCGGTTTTTGATGAAAAAGGCAAGTGTACATTTTTGGTTGGATCGGGACATGATATGACTGCTCAGAAGGAAAAACAGGAAGAAATCACACGGCAAAAAGAGGAGTTGCGGGCTTACTTTGAACATGATATCTCTGCTGATTTTCTGGTTACTTCTAATGGGGACCTGATCAGCAGTAATAAAACTTTTGATGTTATGTTTGGGGTCAGAACAGCAGCACAGAAAAAGAAATTTAACATTAGAAAGTTATACAAGAACCCTTCTGAAAGAGAAATATTGCTCGAAAAGATCAGCCAAAACGGCAAAGTAGAAAATTATGAGATTGACCTCATAGACCTAAATGGCAAGCCAATATCTGTTTTAGCCAACATTATTGGAGAATTTGATGATGACGCAAAGTTGGTTTCATTGCGCGAATATGTAGTGGATATCACACAAAGAAAGCAGGCCGAAGCCATGTTGCTTAAGTTGTACCGGGCTGTGGAACAAAGCCCGGTTAGTATTGTGATTACTGACCTGGATGGGAAAATACAATATGCCAATCCGATGGCCAGCGAATCTACTGGCTATACGCTGGATGAACTGATGGGGCAAAACCCCAGTGTGTTGAAATCGGGCGACACTCCCGATGAACAGTATCAACAACTTTGGGAAGATATTACCGAAGGAAAAGTTTGGAAGGGGATTTTCCACAACAAGAAGAAAAACGGTGAACTGTACTGGGAATCAGCGCAGATTGCACCCGTCATGGACCAGGAAGGGGATGTTATCAGTTATATCGCTGTAAAAGAAGATATTTCAAAGAGAAAGATGATTCAGGAAGCTCTGACATTGAGTGAGGACCGCTTTCGTCAGGTTGCCGAACAAAGCCGGACAGTCGTTTGGGAAGTTGATTCTGAGGGTTTGTATACTTATGTCAGTTCGGTTGCTGAAAAAGTATGGGGTTATTCGCCGGCAGAGTTAATCGGTAAAAAACATTACTACGATTTACATCCTATGGAAAGTCGGAGTGCGTTTATTAGGAGTACACAGGCTTACTTTGCAAAAAAAATGAAATTTGAGAATTTACTCAATCCCGTGATACATAAGAATGGAACCACAATCTGGAATATGACCAACGGAGTTCCGATGATTAATGAAAAGGGCGAGGTAATCGGTTACAGAGGAAGTGATTTTGATGTAACGGATCAAATAAAAGCTGAAAAGTTGTTGCGAAACAGCGAGGAAGCCTTGAATCAGGCCCAGGAGATTGCAACAATGGGGAGTTGGGAATATGATTATGCCCACGAGAAAGTCATTTGGTCAAACAACATGTATCGCATGCTCGGGTTAAAACCAGGCGAAATTCCTATTGACCGTGACTCCATCAATCAGTATATCCATGAAGAGGATATAGAAGGTCATAGAAACCATATTCAAGAAATATTTCAGAAAGGGCGAGGAGGAGAAAACGATTTTCGTATCGTTTTAAAAGATGGTTCTGTCCGATGGTTGCATAATGTGATTGCTCCGTTTTATAAAAACAAGAAGCTGGTGAAATTGCACGGTATTGCTATCGATATTACAGAGAAAAAAATTCGTGAGAATGAGCTGATAGAAACGAATAACCGCCTGTCTGCGATTATGAATGCCATTCCGGATTTGGTTTTTGTATATGACAAAGAGGGAGTTTGTAAAGAGTATTACAGTGTAAAAGAGAAGAAGACTGCCATTCCTGAAGAAGCAATCATTGGCTCCAGTTTAAAAGATATTTATCGCCATGATGCGGAGAAAGCGGCTCAGCATTTAAAGACAATACATGAGGCAATAGCTACCGGTAAACTCATCACTTATGAGTATGATCTGGATATTGATGGTGAGAAGAATTACTTTGAAGGGCGCTTTAAGGCCCTGGATGAAGAACATGTATTGATTTTTGCCCGTGATATTACGGAAAGCCGGTGGGCTGATATGGAGATCCGGAAGCTCTCGCAGGCCGTAAATCAGTTGCCGATGTCTGTTGTAATTACCAATCTTGAAGGTACGATTGAATACTGTAATACATTTTTGAGTACAAGTACCGGATACAGTGAAGAAGAAATTCTCGGTAGGTCACCCCGGTTGTTTAAATCGGGGAAGATGCCCAAAAGTTTTTACACCACATTGTGGAATCGTATTAATCAGGGCAAGAGCTGGCATGGTGAAATCATTAACCGGAAGAAAGACGGTACGCTGTATTGGGAAGATATGACCATTACCCCCGTTTACAATCATCAGGGTGTGATGACGAATTTTATGGCCTTGAAGCAGGATATTTCAGAAAGGAAAGAAACTGAAGTCAGCCTGAATCTTTTCAGAAACCTGATCGATTCGGTGGACGATTCCATCGAAATTGTTGATTTGAAAACAAGAAAATTCGTTGATTTCAACCGTCAAAGCTATGAAAAGTTGGGTTATACCCGTGAAGAATTTGCGAACTTAAAAATCAATGATATTGACCCTATGGTGAACGCCGAACTAATAGATGAACTTTCAGATGACCTTCTCTTAAATAAAGGGATTTTGTTCAATGGTGTACATAAAAGAAAAGATGGATCAACTTTTCCTGTAGAGGTTAATATCAGATTAGTCAGACTGGACAAGAAGTATATTATCGGTATTGCACGCGATGTTACTGAACGAAAAGAGGCTGAAGAGAAAATCAAAGAACTCAACTCCAGCCTCGAGCAAAAAGTCATTGAAAGAACACAACAGCTGGAAAATGTAAATGTTGCGTTGAAAGCTGAAGTAGAAGAACGTAAGCAGGCAGAAGATGAGATTCGTAAGGCACGACTTGAAGCCGAAGAAGCCAACAAGGCAAAAAGCGAATTCCTTTCCCGGATGAGTCATGAACTGAGAACTCCAATGAATTCCATCCTTGGTTTTGCCCAGCTTCTCGAAATGGGGCAACTTAATCAAAGACAAACCAAAGGGGTGCATCACATCATGAAAAGCGGGAAACACTTGTTGAATTTGATCAATGAAGTACTGGATATTTCGCGTATTGAGGCCGGCAGGATCTCGTTGTCGATGGAGCCTGTCCTGGTTTACGATGCAGTAGCCGAAATGCTGGAGGTGATCAAACAACCGGCTGAAAAAAAACAATTGTCAATTGA
>JAFGYB010000066.1 GCA_016936355.1 Bacteroidales bacterium
CTTTTCAAACGGAGCATCCATACACCAGTAGCACCCCCCGGCCAGGGTGGCGGTTTGAAAACTTCCGTTATTGATGAGATTATTTTCAGTCATGTTTTTCTGTGCGTCTAAGTGATTACAGCCCAGCAAAAGGACTGTACTTATCATAAGAAATAACCAGTTTACTTTCATGTCTTTTCACTTTGTTCATTTAATTAGTCGGATGAAGGTTTATTTCCTTACAAAAAATAAAAAATCCCGACAACAAAGTAGCCGGGATTCATAATTTTATAAAAAGAAAACTGGTAATCCAATTGCTTCTTAGTTGTCTTATTTGAGTTCTTTTTTCAGTTGTTCTACCCAGGCTTCAATTTGTCCGTCTACTTTTTCCGACATGTTGTGTTCGTCGATCACCAGACCCACAAATTTTCCATCCTTGTCGGCCAGTGAGAAATAGTAGTTGTAGCCTTCAGTCGGCCAGCTTCCTACCACACAGGATTTATCGGGAAGACGGCAGTACAGAATCCCCAAACCGTCCACAAAACTTTCGGGATATTCTTTCTGGTCGCCCAGTCCGAACATGGCCAGTTTCTTTTTGGAGTAATCAATTTGTTCCAGTTTTACAATGGCGCGTTCCCAGTCGTCCTGCATTTCGCCGATGCCCCAGGCTGAAGTACCAAAAATCAGTCGGTCATATTTGTCGATGTCTTCCAGTTCCGCATCACGTACGTTGTGTATTTCAACGGTCTGATCCCCAAAGGCATTTTTTATTTTGTGCGCAATTTTCTCGGTCATTCCGTAAGTTGAACCGTAAAATAATCCGATTGTTTTCATCGTAATCTGTATTCATTTTAAATAACGCCGCAAAAGTAAGGGTTTTTTGCGTGGCAAAGAAATTCGTTTAGAATTTTTTAAGTGAAGTTTGTGTTTAACCTTTGTTTTCCATTTCGTCCATACTCACCAGCTGATTCATGAGGGCGTATACCGTAAGCCCCGAAACGGTTTTGATCCCCAGTTTTTTGTTGATATTTTTCCGGTGGGTGGTCACCGTGTGCACACTCAGAAAAAGTTTGTCGGCAATTTCCTGGTTGGTGAGCCCCAGCACCACTTCTTTCAGGATCGTGGCTTCGCGTTTGCTCAGCACTTGTTTTTTGTCTTGCTCATCCGAAACCGGTTCGCACACGTTCCTGATTTTTTTCTGAATTTCCAGTTTGTTATCCGAAAAGAACAACAGGTTGGCAAACGGGCTTTTCATGTTCTCCGGAGCCGATTTGTCCATCAGGCCGAAAATCAACGGACTGATGTGCTCATTCAACGTGTTCAGAAAAACAGCTACCGGCTGATCCAGCGAAAAGGGATTCACGATCACCACATCCGGATTTTGCTTGATCAGCAGATGGGCCAGGTTTTTCTCTGAACCCATGCAGGCTTTCTGAAAAACCATACCCGGCAGCTCACTGATGATGGCTTCCAGTCCCGCCTGGATCAGGTAATTCTTTTCGATGACAACAACGTTTCTGAACTGCCCCATTAGTTTCCTCCTTTGATGGCTTTTTCCATAGCTTCTACTTTGGGAATCAGAATCAGGTCTTCGATGCGGGCGTGTTCGGCCAGTTCTTTTTCCAGCGTGAAGATTTCCCGGAGAATCTGATACCAGAGTGCGTCGTTGTTGGGTGTGGGCAGGTATCGGATGATGATGTTTTTCAGATCAAAGATTTTGGCTTCCACATCTTCGTGCTCGGCTTCATACTCCACAATGGGGTGGGTTTGTATTTTATGCAATAGTTGTTCTTCCGCAGTGCCTGCTTCCAACGCCTTTTCCAGTTTCAGCACGTAAGGAAAAATGATTTGATCTTCGCGTTCAATATGTTTGGCAAATTCTTCGCGGTATTCGTTGAAAAACTTTTTAATCAAACCATAAGTGGTTTTGTTGACGTCGTCTTCGCGGAGTGTTCTTTCGATCAGGTCGGCAATTTCAGGGGTTTTGTCTTCCAGAAAATAGCGATGGGCTTTTTGCAGGTAATCGATGAGCAGACTGGCCTTGAAACTTTGCAGTTGTTCGGTAGGAAAATAGAGCTTGTCGTGAAAAGCATTCAGTGTAATGACGAAGAACTGTACATGCAATCCGTGGGTTTTACAGATCTCTTCGATGGTCTGATCTCCGAAGCCAAGATGGATTCCAAAGCGGTTGATGACGGGAACCAGCGTGGGATCGTGGAGCACCACATCCGCCATTTTCATTTTCTGATCGATGAGCATAAATTAGTGATTTGGAGTACAAAAATACGGAATTTGAGATAAGGTGGGAAATAGGAAGTCTGAAGTCGGAAGTCAGGAAAAAATAAGAAAGTTCAACCCTGAGCCGGTGAAACCGGCGTGAGGGTCTTAAAGTGCACACCAGAAATGCAAATAATTTCAGCAGTTTTTCATATTTGGTTAAGGGTGGGGGCATTGATCAGGGGAATGAGACCTTTTACTGTGGTTTGGAAAGACCGGGAATAAGAATAGGAGTTTTTCGATTTTTTAAGACCGGGAGTACCGACAAAATGTCAGTTTTTCTGTTTTTTTCCTAACTTTGCACTGTGTTTTAAGGCGCAGGAAATGCCTCAAAACGAAAGTTGAAGTTTTATACCAAAAGAAAAATTAAAAATGAAGATTTCCTATAGTTGGCTGAAGGAATATATTGATTTGGATGTAACCCCCGATGATTTGTCCAAAATATTGACAGACAGCGGTCTGGAGGTGGAAGGAACCGAAGAATTCCAGTCGGTAAAGGGCGGTTTGGAAGGAGTGGTGACCGGTGAGGTGCTCACCTGTGAAAAACATCCCAATGCCGATAAGCTGAGTGTGACCACGGTGAACGTGGGTAACAGTCGGGTGTTGCCGATTGTTTGCGGGGCGCCCAATGTGGCCAAAGGACAAAAGGTTTTGGTGGCTACGGTGGGAACCCTTTTGTACAGTGGGGAAGAGTCGTTCCAGATCAAAAAAGCCAAGATTCGCGGTGAGGTCTCTGAAGGGATGATTTGTGCCGAAGATGAACTGAATCTGGGCACTTCACACGACGGCATCATGGTATTGCCTGATGAGGTTGTGCCTGGAACGCCGGCTGCCAACTATTTCGATATTACCAATGATGTAATTTTTGAAATCGGATTAACGCCCAATCGTTCGGATGCTACATCGCACATCGGAACAGCCCGCGACCTGGTGGCTGCTTTGAACCGTCATTTTGATACAAGAAAATATTCGCTGAAGCTGCCTTCAGTTGATCATTTTAAAATTGATAACCACGATCTGGATATTGATGTTGTTGTCAAGGATACAGAGGCTTGTCCCCGGTATTCGGGCATTACTTTAAAAGATATTAAAGTGCAGGAATCGCCGCAATGGCTCAAAACCAAACTGGAAAGCATTGGCCTGCGCCCCATCAACAATGTGGTGGACAGTACCAATTTTGTGTTGCACGAAACCGGTCATCCGTTGCATGCTTTTGATGCGGATAAGATTACCGGAAATAAAGTTGTGGTTCAAAAACAACCCAGCGACACCCCGTTTGTAACCCTGGATGAAGTGGAACGGAAGTTACATGCCGACGATCTGATGATTTGCAATACGGAAGCAGGCATGTGTATTGCCGGAGTGTTTGGCGGTGCTGAATCAGGCGTTACTGAAGAAACAACTTCCGTATTTCTTGAAAGCGCCTATTTCGATCCCAAACATGTGCGCAAGACATCCAAACGGCATGCGTTGCAAACCGATGCCAGTTTCCGCTTCGAACGCGGTGCCGATCCCAACATCACTTTGTATGCCTTGAAACGGGCCGCCTTGTTGATTAAAGAACTGGCGGGCGGAACTATTTCCTCGGAAATTAAAGACGTTTATCCGAAGCCTGTTGAAGCCTGGAAGGTGGAAGTGAACTATGCCAATGTGGATCGCTTGATTGGCAACAAACTGGACCGGGAAGTAATGAAGACCATTGTGCAGGATCTGCAAATGGAGCTGGTGGAAGAAAGTGCCGAAGGTTTTACGTTGAAAGTTCCTCCTTTTAAAGTGGATGTGTTGCGTGAAGTGGATGTGATCGAAGAAATTCTGCGTATTTACGGATACAACAATGTACAGTTTGAAGACAAAATCCACTCATCGGTGAGTCTGCGGTTGAAACCGGATCCGGAAAAAATACAAAACCTGGTTTCCGATTACCTGGTCAGCCATGGTTTTGCAGAAATGATGAACAATTCACTGACCAAATCGGACTATGTGGAGAAGAACAAGGAGTTCAACAGCAAACATAATGTCTCGTTGCTGAACCCGTTGAGTAAGGACCTGGATATTTTGCGTCAGACACTGTTGTTTGGCGGACTAGAGGTGATTGCCTACAATCAGAACCGGAAAGTTCAGGATTTGAAGCTGTTTGAATTCGGCAAAACCTACATGAAAAAAGACGGCTATGATCAGTCGCGGGGGGTGAAAAACTATAAGGAAGAGAAACACCTGATGTTGTTTGCTACCGGTGCCTTACAGGCGGAAAACTGGAATGCACAGCAGAAACCTGTTGATTTTTATTTTGTGAAAGGACAGGTGGAAAGCATTTTCGATATGCTGGGAATTCAAACGGACAAATGGGAAACGGATGAATTTACCAACGGCAATTTCCGTTACGGACTTCAGATGGTTTCCGGTGGACAAGTCGCTGTTCAGGTGGGTTCCGTAGCGCCGGCTTTACTGAAGGAAATGGGCATTAAATCTGAAGTGCTGGTTGCTGACATCCTTTGGGATGTGGTATTGAAGCAGGTTCCGAAACACGATGTTATGTTTGCCCCCATTCCCAAATTTCCTGCTGTACGCCGTGACCTGGCACTGGTGCTGAACAAAGAAGTCCGCTTCAGCGATTTGAAAAAACTGGCCTTCCAGACCGAACGAAAACTGCTGCAGTCGGTAGGAATTTTCGATGTGTACGAAGGAGACAAAATCCCGGAAGGAAAGAAATCCTATGCACTTTCCTTTATTTTACTGGATGAAAACAAGACATTGACGGATAAAGCCATTGACAAAACCATGCAGCGGTTGCAACAGGCTTTTGAACGGGAACTGGATGCCCGGTTGCGTTAATATTTTTTTGATATAAAAACCTGAGATGATGGATGTACAGAGTGTAAAACAACGATTTGGGATCATTGGGAATTCGTCTTTGCTGAACCGCGCCATTGATGTGGCCATGCAGGTGGCTTCCACTGATCTGACCGTTTTGATCACCGGGGAATCGGGATCGGGAAAAGAAGTTTTTCCTCAGATTATCCACCATTTGAGCCCCCGGAAACACGGGAATTATATTGCCGTCAACTGCGGTGCTATTCCTGAAGGAACCATTGACTCCGAATTATTTGGTCATGAAAAAGGTTCGTTTACCGGAGCCCACGAGGCCCGGAAAGGCTATTTTGAGGTGGCCAACGGCGGTACCATCTTTCTGGATGAGGTGGCTGAATTGCCCTTGTCTACACAGGTGCGTTTGTTGCGTGTGCTGGAGTCAGGGGAGTTTATGAAAGTGGGTTCATCCAAAGTGATTAAAACCGATGTGCGGGTGGTGGCTGCTACCAATGTGAATGTTCCCGAAGCCATTGAAAAGGGCAAGTTTCGTCAGGATTTGTATTATCGTTTGAATTCCGTGCCTATTTATATTCCGCCGCTACGCGAGCGAAAAGAAGACATTCATTTGTTGTTTCGAAAGTTTTCTGCCGATTTCGCAGAGAAGTACCGCATGCCTCCTTTGCGTTTGACCGACAATGCGGTTCTTTTGCTGGAAAATTACCGTTGGCCGGGAAATATCCGTCAGCTGAAAAATATTACGGAGCAAATCTCCATTATTGAACAGGAAAAGGAAATAGGTTCCGATGCGCTGGCAAAATATTTACCCGAGACCAACCAGCGGGTATTGCCGGTTCTGTATCAGAAAAATAAGGAAGAGCATATTTCGGAACGCGATATTCTGTATAAGGTGCTTTTTGATATGCAAAGAGATATCAACGATCTGAAAAAGACGGTGGTGCAAATTCTGGATAACGATCAAGCATCGATGGAAAAATCAAGAGCCATGCTGGTGAAGAGTGCTGATGAAGAGGAGTACCGGAATATGATTCGTCATTCAGCCAGGGACACCGATGATAGTGAAGTTCAGATTGTTCATCATCACGATGAAAAAGAAGAGGATTTTCATCCTTCCGAAATTATTGAAGAATCCCTTTCCTTGCAGGACAAGGAAAAGGAAATGATTCGCAAGGCACTGGAAAAGCATCGCGGCAAACGTAAGGATGCTGCTGAAGAACTGGGGATTTCAGAACGTACCCTGTATCGGAAAATTAAGGAATATCAGATCCGGTAATCCCTTTTTCCCTTTCGTCACATTTACATTGATTGGAACAGGTCAGTTGCAAGCACAATTGCTTCATGACGTTGGTTGCATCACCCTGGATAAAAAGGTCGGTCAACTGACGGGTTACTTCCGTTGCGTCGAGATTAATTTCAATAATGCGGGCATTATTTTCCCTGGCTTTTTCCAAAAGAGAATTGGCGGGGAAAACTTCAGCACGGGTTCCGACGATCAATACCAAATCCGTTTTATCAATTTCGTCAAAAGCTTGTTGTTTGGTAGTCGCTGGTAGTTTCTCATTGAAGAATACAAAGTCGGGTTTTAAAACTCCACGACAAACAAAGCATGTGGGGGGGAGAAAGTTCAAATCGGCAAAACGATAATCATACTCAGTATTACAACGGGTGCAGATCAGACGTTTGTAGGTTCCGTGTAATTCGAGTACATTTTTACTTCCTGCATCCTGGTGCAGGTGGTCAATGTTTTGGGTGATCACCGTTTTGATCATTCCCTGCTGTTCCATGATGGAAAGGATGAAGTGCGCCAGGTTGGGCTGGGCGTGAGTCATCTGATCGTAAAATACTTTTTTGATGATCTTCCAGGTAACCAGGGGTTTCTTATTGAAAAAATCGATGTTGAAATAATTGGGATCCACTTCTTTCCAGATGCCACCTTCACCTCTGAAAGTGGGAATGCCACTATTGGCTGAAATTCCTGCTCCAGTAAAAGCGATCGCATGCTGCGCCTCCCGAAGCCACTGGGCGGCTTGTTCTGTTTTCCCGTCCTTTTTCATCAGCTTCCGGCAAGGATTTTGAAAATACTGACTGTGCCGTCGTCGTGGTATTGAATTTCAAAATCAAGTTTTTTAAATAAATTCATCATCGCCCGGTTGTTGTTGGTGGTTTCAGCGGCCACTTTTTTCACATGAGCAATCTGCGCAATGCGCAGGGAATAATCCGTTAACAGAAATCCTACTCCTTTTTTCTGCCATTGATCTGTAACCAGTACAGCAAATTCTGCCATTTCCAGGTCGGGATCGGCTAGTAATCGTCCTTCACCAATTAATTGCTTTTTTCCGTCCTGTTCGATTTCCGCCACAATGCCCATTTCACGGTCGTAATCGATCACACAGAACTGGGTAGCCACCGGATGGGAATGAAATTGAAAATCGTGACGAAATCGGGAATAAATGGTTTCCTTGGAACAGTTTTCAAGCATTTCGAGCCACAACGGTTCGTCTTCGGGTTTGATGGGGCGCAGGGTTACTTCCGTTCCATCGTTCATCTTGGTCTTCCAAATCAGCCTTTCGGGATAAGGCCTTAAGAGCAGGTGTCGGTAGTCGATGTCTTCTTTGCCCAGTTCATCCGGGTCAATAACAATGCGGGCATCCAGCGCCAGCACCTGATCCGGTGTAACAATGAGCGGATTGATGTCCAGTTCTTCGATTTCCGGATAATCAGCAGCGAGGTAAGAAAGCCGGATAAGAACTTCCACCAGCTTGTCAATGTTTTTGGGAGGACTTCCCCTATAGCCTTCCAATAAAGGATAAATTTTCAGTGACTGGATCATTTGCCTGGCCAGTCGCTCGTTCAGTGGCGGGAATTCCAGCCGTTGGTCGTTGAAAAGTTCGGCGTTTACCCCTCCGGTTCCCACCAGCATTACGGTCCCGAACATTTTTTCTTTTTTGAATCCAACGATCAGTTCCACCGCATGACGGGTGTCGGCCATTTTCTGTACCGTGATCCCCTCAAGGTGAGCTTCGGGAGCATGTTTTTTAAAATTTTTGATCAGCCCCCTGTAGGCGTGGCGGACCATGTCGTCGCTGTCGATGTTCAGCATGACACCATCCACATCGGTTTTGTGGGTTACATCGGGTGACTGGATTTTCAGTACGATGGGATATCCTTTTTCCCGAGCAAGGGTTACCGCCTCTTCTTCATTGGCAGCCAGCTGCGGGCGGGTGCCGGATATGCCGTAGTCATGCAGAAGACTTTTGGAGTCATTTTCGGATAGGATTCGGTTGCCCGGAAAAACATCCCGGACGTATTTTTTACGCAAGGCATCTCTGTCGTAAGAGAAAGAAACAGGTACTTCTTTAGGCGTTTCGAACAACATCTCAAGGTTTTTCGAATAACGCATCAGTGTCATATAGGCCTGAATGGCCTGTTCGGGAGTATTGAATACGGCGATTTGTGCATTGTTCAGTAGTTCTTTTCCTTTTTGCATACTGGGACCACCCATCCAGGAAGTCATAATCAGTTTACTGGTTTTAGCCGCCAGTTCACTGAGTTTACGGGCTGTTTGGGTGGGCTGTGTAAGGGCTTGCGGTGTGAGTATCACCAACACTGCTGTAATGTCTTCCTGATCCAGAACAATGGAAACGGCTTTGGCAATTCGGTCAGGTCCGGCATCACCCAGTACATCTACCGGATTGTTCTTCGACCAGTAAGAGGGGAGAATCTGGTTTAACTGTTCAATGCTTTGATTGCTTAGCGGAACCAGCAACCCTCCGTTGTCGATCAGCGAATCAGTGGCCATAACGCCCGGTCCGCCGGCATTTGTTATTATACCAAGTCCAAATCCTCTGGGAATTTTCTTGTGTCCTACCAAATCGCTGAAGTCGAAAATGTGGTTCATATTGTACACCCGGGCCAGTCCGGCCCGGCGCATCAGGGCATCGCAAATGCTGTCTTTGGTGGCTAGGGCGCCGGTGTGCGAAGTGGCAGCCTGGGCCGATTGCGGAAATCGACCTGATTTATAAACAATAATCGGTTTCCGGCGCGCAAAGGCTCTGGCTGCAGATAAGAACCGGCGGGCATTGCCAATGGTTTCCACATAAAGAATAATGGAATAAGTATTGGTATCCTGACCAAAATAATCGATCAGATCACCGAAACTAACGTCCATGGCATTGCCAATGGATACAAAAAAGGAGAATCCAACTTTGCTTTCTCTCGACCAGTCCAGTAAAGCAGTTCCCAGTGCCCCCGATTGGGAAATGTAGGCCACGTGGCCTTTTTGAGGCATGCCGATGGCACTGCTGATGTTGAGGTTGGAACCGGGTACCAGGATCCCCATGCCGTTGGGACCCAGAATGCGCATGCCGGGATAATTCTTCATTCTTTTGCGCAGTTCCTCTTCCAAAGCCTGGCCCTCAGGCCCCGCCTCTTTAAATCCTCCGGACATGATCATAATCCCTAAAATTCCGGCTTTGCCACAGGCATCGATTAGGTTCGGAACTTCCCTGGCGGGTGAAAGGATCACCGCCAGATCGGGCGTCTTGGGAAGGCTGTTCAGGTTGGGGAAACAGGGAATTCCCATGACTGCTTCCAGGGTCGGGTGAATGGGATAAATCACACCGGTATATCCTCCATCCATCAGGTTGCGCATGGTAATGCTGCCCACACTTTTGGGATTGTTGGTGAGTCCCAGCAAAGCGATACGCTTCGGGCGAAATATTTTATCTAAATTTTGAATGGGCATGGGCGATCAAATCTGTAACAATGGATAAAGGTAAGAATATTTTATCCGTTTTTGTGCCGCCTCATGGAATTGATTTTTTGATCAAATAGATATTAAAATCCCGGAATGATGATTTTGTCAAATCACACATCCCGGGATGCAAATTTGTATGCAGGGTTAAAAGGTCAGGGTTTACTCATTCAAAAAATAGAATTCTCTACGGTTTACTTTTTATAGAATAGTTTACCGGTAACGATGAAGGTGGAGAAAACGATCACTCCAAATACCAGACTGCTGACAGCATACTGCATCCCGCCGGAAAGGATGTGTCCGCTGGTACAACCGCCTGCGGTCCGGGCCCCGAGCAACAAAATAAAACCACCGATAAAGGCCCAGACCAGTCTTTTTGTTACAGAGGGGCCTTTGGTTTTTTCCCATACTGAATACACGGCTCTGAGTTTAAAGCTTCCCCCCAGTAATGAAAAGATCAGGGCTGACAGAAAGGCTCCCGCCAGGAAGATGAATTCCCAGTGCCCGGGCATGCTGACTTTATGAAAATAGGTGTTGTTTGTGAGCCCTGTAATGAAGTCAGAAACATAAGGGTAAGAGGTTGAGGCCCCGATGGGACGATTGGTGGTGGCCTTTAAAAAGACAATTCCGTTCAAAATTGCCAGGGTAATCCCGCTGTACAACCAGCGATGGTTGAGTTTTTTTTCGGTATTGGTTTTTTGTTCTGCTTTATGCAGTGTAAAAGCCAGAAACACGAACATTGCGGAAAGTACCACGACGAGAATAAAATACAAAACAGGATGATTTTGTGTCAAACTGTAGAGCGATATCGACCCGTAATTTGGACCTAAAATAGGTTTAATGGTGGGATACACCAACGTAAAAATAAAGCCCCCGAGTAATCCTCCGAGTATTCCGAATAAGGCATCCAGGGCTCCTTCGCCCAGCGAAATGGCCATGGTTCCGGGACAGTAACCCAGAATACCCATACCCATTCCAAATAAAATACCGCCAATTACGATGCCACCCAGTACAAAAGGTTTGGCATGAAATCCTGCCAGACCCAAAGCAATTTCAATGCTTAAAAGTACTGCCCCGACACCTATGGCAGCAAGTAAAGTTTTGATAACGGTGAAATCCTTCAGTAGTGCATTACCGGTTATGACATCCGTACGGTTTAGTTTTGCATAACGTAAAATAATGCCGAATAAAAAGCCAAAAAGTAAAATAATCCAGGTCATTCGCTTCCTTTTTTAATTAATAATCAATCGAAAACCATGTTTATGATTTTCGGCAAAGGTAGGCTGAACTCTCCTGGATTACAGTGAAATAATTGTTATGAGATATAACTATTTGTTATGATAGAAAAAGAAGTGTTATTTTCTATCTTCTGCTAATACCTCTTTTTTCGGTTCTTCTTTTTGTCTTTGGGCTTTTTATCTCTGTCCGACCATTCGCCTTTAGGTTTGGCTATTTCAAGAGAAAGTTTCTCTTTATTGTATTGTGCATTTCTGAAAGACTTCATGATGAGTCCTTCAAATTCACTGTCGGCTTCGAAGAAAGAAAAGTTCTTCATAATCTCGATGGACCCGATCGTAATGTTCCTAGTGTTGGTAAGATCGTTAACCAAACCAATAAGCTGAGGAGGCCTGACACGCTGGGTACTACCAATATTGATAAAGAACCGGGTGAACTTGGAAGGGTTTCCTTTTCTTCCACGATTTCCTGATTCACTTCTTTCTCCCCGACCATTTCTTTCATTTCTGTCGGCTTTTACGTTGATATCACCGGCATTTTTGTAATAATCAAGAAAGCGGTTAAATTCAACGGAAACGAATCTTTTCAACAGCTCATCCCGATCCAGCCAGTCTAATTTTTTGTGAATAGCAGGCCAGTAAGGTGCAATTTGTTCTTCATCAATCTCGATTCTTTCAATTTTGTCCATGAGATTATACAGTCGTTTCTCACAAATTTCTTCACCGGTGGGAAGTGATTTGTGTTCAAACTTCTTTCCGGTGGCTTTTTCAACCGCACTGATCTTTTTCCCGTCCCGTGCATGACAAATACTAATGGCAACGCCCTGTTTGCCTGCTCTTCCCGTACGCCCGGTTCGGTGAACATAAACTTCAGGATCGTCTGGCAGGTTGTAATTGATGACGTGGGTCAGGTCATTCACATCAATCCCTCTGGCGGCAACATCGGTTGCTACCAATAACTGCAACTGATTGCGACGGAAACGGTCCATCACCTGATCGCGCTGAGCCTGTGATAAGTCGCCGTGTAGTGCATCGGCACTATAACCGTCGTTTATGAGTTTGGACGCAATGTCTTTGGTGTCCATCCGGGTGCGGCAAAATACAATACCGTAGATATCAGGATTGATGTCGGCAACCCTTTTGAGTGCCTGATAACGATCAGAAGCTTTCACCATGTAGTAATGATGACTGATGTTTTCGGCTCCGGAATTTTTTTTCCCTACAGAAATTTCCTCTGGTTCGTGCATATAGGTGTAGGCTATGCGGCGAACTTCATTCGGCATGGTGGCCGAGAACAAAAGTGTTTGTTTGGTTTCGGGCGTGTTTTGCAGAATATCATCCAGTTCTTCACGAAATCCCATGTTCAGCATTTCGTCGGCTTCGTCCAGTACCAGCCACTGAATGTGGTCAATTTTTAAGGCTTTTCTTTTAATCAAATCCAGGGTTCTTCCCGGGGTTCCCACCACAATATTGGCTCCTTTTTTCAGTCCTTTTATTTGATTTTCGATGGATGCTCCTCCGTAAACCGCCTGGATAGAAGGAGATTTTGTGTATTTACTGTAACTTTCCAGGTCATTACTAATTTGAATACATAATTCGCGGGTGGGACAAAGAATCACCGCCTGAACGTTTTTTGTATCCGTATTGATCTGATCGATAATGGGAAGCCCGAAACCGGCTGTTTTTCCTGTGCCGGTCTGCGCCAGTGCGATCAGGTCGTTTTCCTGATTCAGTAAAGCCGGAATGGTTTTTTCCTGAATAGGAGTGGGGTGAACAAAGCCCATTTCTGAAATGGCCTGCAATATTTCTTTGCTCAGACCCAGTTCTTCAAATTTTATCATATGAAATTTTTTGCCGGAAGGCTGCATCAGATATTCCGGATGTAATTTTTACGGGTGTGCAAGGATTGGCAACGCAGCCTGAAACCCGTAAAACCTTAAACACCTGATTGTTTTATAAGGCGGCAAAAGTAGTCTTTATTTCAATGCGGTTACTAAAACATTTAAAATAATGAAATTCAATTATTTTTCACGTGTTCTGTTATGAAATTCTGAAATAGGCTGGCAGTTTTTTCTTCTTCGCCGTGGGGTGTGATGAAATAAAAGTCGCGGTTCATGGAAGGACCGGGGAAATCCACTACACTAAAAATACCTGTTTTGAGTTCGTCCAGAATGCTGTGGATGGATAGAAAAGCAAAACTGTCACTGTTTTTGAGGTAATTTTTTATGCCTTCCGTACTGCCCAGCACCAGCCCGATGTTCAGGTCGCTGAGGCGAAGATTCATTTCTTTAAGATAGTGCTTAATTACCTGCAGGGTTCCCGATCCGAATTCCCTGATCACCAGTGGAATTTGGGTAAGCTGATCTACGGTTATCTCTCCTTTTTCGGCCAGCGGATGCCCTTTCTTTGTCACCAGCACCAGCTCGTCTCTAAGAAAAGGAGTGTATTTCAGCTCCCTTCTTTTGGATCTTCCCTCGATGATTCCCAGATCAATTTCTTTTTGCAACAGCAGGCTTTCAATCTGATCAGTGTTTTCATTCAGTATTTCCATTTTGATATCCGGGTATTCCTTTTGGAAGTCCTTGAGCAATCCCGGCAGGATGTATTGAGTCAGTGTGGTACTGGCACCAATTCGGATGTTGCCTCTGTTCCGATGAGCCAACTGATCCATATCAAATTGCATCTTTTTGTAGCATTCCATTACATCGGATGCGTATTTAAACAATACTTTTCCTTCAGCAGTAAGTCCTACTTTGTTGCCCTGCCGGACAAACAACTTGGTTTCGAAATGTTGTTCCAGTGCCTGGATATGCTTGCTGATGGCTGGTTGGGAAATGAATAATTCTTCGGCAGCCTTGGAAAAACTGGAATGCCGTGCGGCAGTATAAAAAACTTTAAGCCGAAAGTCGAACATTTTGAATGAGTTATATGACAAAGTTGCAAAAATAATCTGCAGCAACAATCACGGCTTGAAAAAAACTTTGCCGGTGACTGATTGCCCCAGGTCATAGGTGAATCGATATATATAGAGTCCGGCATGCAGAGGCAGCGCATAGCTTATTTGTGCTGAGAGATTTTGCAGTCGATATACTTTTTGTCCTTCTGTATTGAAAAAGGTCAATTGGTTATGATCGGAGACGGTCGGGGGATAGAATATTTTCAGCCGGTTGTGGTTTGTAACGATCCGGATGGTTGCTTTTTCTGAGCTTTGATCTTTAATGCTGGTTGTGATTTCTGCCAGCCAGATACTTGCGTTCATGATGAGTCGTTCGTGATTGCCGTTGGCATCTTGAGTCCATCCGTTGTATAACCGGTCGTTGGGGTCCCCTGTTCCGTCGTCGGGGGGTGAACTGTCGCCGAGGGCTACCACTTTTCCTTTTCCAAACAGGGCATAGGCTACCAGTACATTCTGATCGTTGAAACTGCTTCCTGATTTATAAACTACAGCTTTTACTGTGTTGTTGGCAGTTGTGTTTAAAGTCATCGAGGTGCCGCCGTAAAATTCCACCCGGGTCACGTCACCCATCGGGCCATGAAGCAACGGGTCGCCCGGAAGGTTGGGGATGTTCTCGGTTTTATCATCAAAATAAGCATAGTCAAAAGTGATGCCGAAGGGATTGTTCTGTACACTGTTGTTATCCATCAGGTCGTTCCATACATGGGGAGAATCAATGCCGCTGTTGTTGCGGTCCGAATTGTTGTGATCAGAGATCATGAACAGACCCCCGCCGTTCTGTACAAAATTCAGAATGGCTGTTTTTTCGTCCGATGAGAACGCATTGTTGGGTTCGTCTACCACAAATACATTGTAGTGACTTAAGTCCTGCGGATTGTTTTGATCCCCATAAGTAATCCGACCGTTGTAGGGAAGGGTTTCCACTTCAAACCCTTTTTTAACCAGGTCGATTCCCCATGCCGAAAGGGCACCGGTCCAGTAGGTTTCGGCTGTATTGGTTGTAACCGTACTTTGCAACGGAGTGGGAATCTGTTGTGGATTGGATTCGTTTCCGGTTCCCGGGCTGGGGATCCCACCGGGGTATCCCAGATTGAATTGATCGGCATCAATAACCCAGTCGGCATTGCCAGCCGTTTCGGCTTTGGTAGCATCAAAAAGAAACTTCTTCTGTGCCAGTAAAGGATACGAAATGAAAAGTGAAAATAAAAGAATAAATACCTTGAATTTCATAGTCTTTCTTTAAATGTTGTTGGTGATGCTGTCTTCAGCATCGCGGTAATAAATGTAGGAAGGGAAACTGACTTTTTGGACGTTGAAGATTCTTTCAGCCCGTTCAAAAAACTCGCTGTCTTCACTGTAGTCCATTTCTTTAAAACCATTCAGCCGG
This sequence comes from Bacteroidales bacterium, assembly GCA_016936355.1. Classification (GTDB taxonomy): domain Bacteria; phylum Bacteroidota; class Bacteroidia; order Bacteroidales; family F082; genus Sulfidibacterium. The sequence goes on from JAFGYB010000066.1 coordinate 15,414, forward strand.
ATGAATACATTTCGTTTCCCCAGAAAGGTGGCCCCCAGCACACATTCACTTACGTGCACAAATTTGCTTGTGTCATCCTTGTCTTTTACATATGGATTGCCAACAATCTCCACACCACCATGGATGAGATCCACATCCGGATTTTGAACCATGAAACGGATTCTTTGTTCCAGGTGATCGGGCTTAAAGGCATCGTCGCTGTTGATAAACGTTATGTATCTGCCTACCGAAAGCTGAATACCCGTATTCAGCGCGAGGGGTAACTTCATGTTTTGTTGTTTGATGTACCGGATGTTTTCATGTTGTCTGATGTAGGTTTGTATCAATTGGCAAGTGTTGTCGTTACTACCGTCATCCACAAGTACGAGTTCAAAATCCTGGAACGTTTGTGCGAAAACCGAATCCAGCGCCCGTTCGATTAAATCACCCCGATTATACGTGGGTAAAATAACTGAGACCAGTGGATTTCCGTTTTTATATAATTTCATATTCCGTCAAATTCAGACAAAACATTTGGTTTTAAACTTGGCAAAAGTCCGAATATTTTTTTAAAACCTTCATATTTTGTTTTCAATCCTTACTATTGTCTTAAGTTTTAGTGTTTACTTGCTGAGGTTATTTAGAATCTTTTTAAATTGAAAAATTGTATTATATTTGTCGCAAACGATGTCAATCATTACAAATTAAGTACAGAAGTGAAACGCAAGCTAGTCCATATATTTCTTGTTCTGTTGGGATTCCTGCCGCTGATTAGTTTCGGTATGAATTCCGATCACACGGTACAGAGTTTGTATTCAGTTGCTGTGGAGTCTTCTGCGGAACCGGAACAGGATTCGGTGTTTCTGCCTACTGAAAATGACACCCCGGCGTTATTGTTTGATAATCTGAATACGTGCTATTTCATCACGAACGAATGTATTCAGGGCGATGAAACAGAAGATCTGCAGAGTCCGCCTCCTGAAATTAATTAAAATTTTTCCCTTGTAATTTTTCTCTCCATGCACCCCCTTTTCCGCAACGAAAAGAGGGTACATGTTTGTATTATTTCATATGTTATATGGTTACATATAAGCAGATTTATAGTAAATTTAAAGAATGAACTTCAAAAAACATTTTTCAAATATCAAAGGCGACCTCATGGGAGGCATCACTGCCGGTGTGGTCGCCCTGCCTCTTTCTCTCGCTTTCGGCGAGCAAACAGAACTGGGGGCAATAGCCGGATTATACGGAGCCATTGCCCTGGGCTTGCTGGCTATTATTTTTGGCGGAACCAACACCCAGATCAGTGGACCAACGGCACCGATGACGGTGGTTTCAGCTGTCGTTATTTCTAAAACCATCGAGTTTGCCGGAAGTCTGGAAGCGGCGTTGCCCATGATTTTTGCCACCTTTTTTCTCTCGGGACTCATTCAGGTATTTTTTGGTTTCATCCGGTTAGGGAAATACATCCGGTACATTCCCTATCCGGTGATTAGCGGGTTTATGAGTGGCATTGGGATCATTATCATCATTGCCCAGATTTTTCCGTTTTTCGGTATCAACACCCCCCCGGGTGGTGCCTTTGCCACGTTGTCGTCGTTGTACCTGATTCCGGAACAAGTGAATGTTTACTCTGTTGGGATGGCTTTGCTGGCTGTGCTCATTATTTACCTTTTCCCGAAGCTTACAAAGAAATTTCCTTCCACACTGGTGGCGTTAATCATCGTCACACTTTTAGCCTTTTTCTTTCTGCCGGACGGAACTTTTCTGAAAATCAATTCACGAGGACCGATTCCCACCGGATTGCCCGAACTGCAACTCGGAATGGTGGATGTTTTTTCCAATTTCAAGTATCTGAAAGTTGTTCTTGAATATGCCATAACCCTGGCTGCTCTGGGATCCATTGATTCACTGCTTACCTCGGTTGTGGCGGATAACATGACCAAAACACGCCACAACAGCAATAAAGAGCTGATCGGACAAGGGATTGGTAACATGGGAGCTGCTTTTATTGGTGGTTTGCCCGGTGCCGGAGCCACCATGCGGACAGTGATCAATATTAATTCCGGCGGAAAGTTCAAACTATCCGGAGTCATAGCCGCTTTGTTGTTGTTTGCCGTATTGTTGGGACTGGGTTCGCTGGTGGGCCATATTCCCAATGCCGTCCTTGCCGGGATATTAATTACGGTAGGGATCGGAATTATTGATTACAAAGGACTGAAACATCTGTTCAGTATTCCCCGCTCCGATGCCATTGTCCTTTTACTTGTGTTGTTTTTAACTGTTTTTGTGGATTTGCTGGTGGCTGTGGGAGCCGGTATGGTGATGGCGGCACTGCTCTTCATGAAGAACATTTCTGATGTGATTGAACAACGGACGAAAGTCGCCCCATTGCGTGAATTTTCACCGGAGATTACCTGGGATGACGAAAAAGATATCGTGGCACACCTGGGCGAAAAAGTCCTGATTAAGCATTTGGACGGCCCTGTATTTTTTGGCTTTGCCGCAAAATTTCAGGAAATAGAATTACAAACCAAGGGAATCAAAGCGGTAGTCATCCGGATGGACAAAGTCCCCTATGTGGATCAATCGGGATTGTATGCCATGGAAGAAGTCATTCTGGGATTGTACGAAGAGAAAATTCCGGTGGCATTTATTGACCTGCATGGTCAGCCGCTGGAAATGTTTAAGAAAATTGATTTGGTTCCCGATCTGGTGAAAGAGGAGTTGAATTTCCCTCATATCAGAGCCTGTGCGCAGTGGCTTGAAAGTTTCATTGATACACCGAAATAATAAATTCAATAAATAGTAGTTCATAAATAAAGACAATGAGTATGAGAAATATACCGTACCAAAAACAACAAAATATAACCGCAGAGGAAGCTCTTAAATTATTGAAAGAAGGCAATAAAAGGTTTCTGGATCACCATTTTATCCATCGTGATTTTGAAGAACAGCGCCAGGAAACTTCCGAAGCTCAGTATCCGTTTGCTGTGATTCTCAGTTGTATCGATTCACGGATGCCTACCGAAATTATTTTCGATCAGGGCATTGGAGATATTTTCAATATTCGCATGCCGGGCAACATCATCAATAAAGACGTGCTCGGAAGCCTCGAATTTGCCTGCCGGCTGAGTGGTACTCCGCTAATCGTAGTGATGGGCCACACATCGTGCGGTGCCGTGAAAGGTGCCTGCGATCATGTTAAGCTGGGAAATCTTACCGGTTTGCTCACGAAAATTGAACCGGCCATTGCAGCAGTTCAGACTGCTCCCGGTGTTTTGCGAAACTCAGAAAATCAGGATTTTGTTAATGAAGTGGCCAAAGTAAATGTTAAGGTAGCTATGGATGAGATCAGCAAAGGAAGTAAGATTCTGGATGCCATGATCCAAACACAGGAAGTGAAGCTTGTGGGAGCTATGTATGACCTGGAAAGCGGAGCAGTGGATTTTGATCTGCCTTTTTAGAGTGCGGATAAAGTGTTAATTTTACAGATTCAAACTTAAAATTGACTTCGATGGACACACAGGATATTATCAATCGGTTGTGGCAGGATTACATGGAACAAAACCCCGAAGCCCGCAGAGCACATGATGTATTGTTGGCTGAAGGTGAAACCATAGTGAATGACCACATAGCTTTTCGCACATTTGACCATCCGCTCATCAATGTGGATGTGCTCGCTAAGCCCTTTCTGGAAAACGGTTACAGGGAATCAGGACACTATGTCTTTGAAGAGAAAAAGCTGTTTGCAAAACATTACGAATATCCGGATGATCCGCAAGCGCCTCGGATCTTTATCAGTCAGTTGGAAACCGGAAAGTTCAGTACATATCTTCAGGAGACCGCAAAGAATCTGGTTGCTCAAATCCCTGAAAAATTACCAGGAACAGCTGACCTGCTCTATTGCGGAAGTGAATGGGGATTGCCGGAGTTTGCCGTTTATCAGAAATTGAAGGAAGAGTCGGAATACGCAGCCTGGCTGTATGTTTATGGGTTTAGGGCCAATCATTTTACCGTGAGCGTGAATGCATTGAAGAAATACAATTCACTGGAAAAACTGAATGAATTCTTGAAGCAGAGTGGTTTTCTGATGAATGATTCAGGCGGAGAAATAAAAGGAAGTCCCGCACAGTTGCTGGAACAGAGTAGTACGATGGCTGGCAAACTGCCCGTATTGTTTAAAGAAGGGGTTCACGAAATCCCGGCCTGTTATTATGAATTTGCCCGGCGATATCCCGATAAAAACGGAACGCTGTACAGCGGATTCATAGCCCGGTCAGCCGATAAAATTTTTGAGAGTACCGACAACAGGAATTCTTAGGTTAAACTAATTCAGATGATACACCAGTGCCGGCATGCCCTGGTCGCTGACCCCAACCTGTAAATTTTTACTGTTCAGAATGTGATAAGATATCTGGCCAATGGCATAGCCCAACGCGGCCCCGATGAATACATCCGACGACCAGTGTTTGTCCTGATATATTCTGGACAATCCGACACCCGTAGCTAAACCATAGGAAAGGATTCCTACCCAGGGTTTGTCTTTGTATGCCGAAGCAAAGACTGAGGCCAGCGAAAAGGCCACGATGGTGTGACCGGATGGAAACGAATTGTACTTAAATGTGGGGCCCATCCATAATCTTGGATTGGCTGGATCACTTTGAAAAGGACGAACACGACCGGCAATATTTTTGATTAATTCTACCGTAATACCGCTAACAATAACGGCTTGTGTAGCGGCCATAGCCACGCGTCTCATCTTTAAATTGTGGGTGGCAACACCGTAAAAATAAAATCCGGCAACAAAAGGAAAAGAATACACTCCGCTACCGATGGGCTCAAATCCGTGTTTTGAAATATTCATCATTCCAGTAGACTGATGCGATTGGAAGAAATTCCGGATCTGGCTGTCGAAGATGTAAAGCGTAGCCCCTCCGGCCACAACTCCACCAAAGGTGAACCATTGTTTTTTGTTCCAGTGAGCCGGAGCTGTAGCAGTCCTTTTTACAGCCGTCCAATAGGACATGATGTACCCTTTGGTCGGTTTGTAAGGGTACGAAGGAAAATCGTTTTTCTGAGCCTGTACATTGGTGGTAATGCTCAGACTGAGCAGGAGTGTGGCGATGATTATTTTTACTTTCATGAGTATAGTAAAGAGATTCGTTAAAATTTATTGTTCCGTCGGCGCAATTTTTTCATTCTTTTTTTCGATCAGTCTCAGGAATGAGGGCAAAGCAATAAGTAAAACCGGTAATGCCATTAACAATCCACCAATCACAGCTACTGCCAGCGGTTGGTGCATCTGTGCCCCGGTACCGATGCCCATAGCCAGCGGTATCAATGCAAAAATTGCGGCCAGTGCGGTCATCAATTTGGGGCGCAAACGAATGGAGATGGAATAAATAATGGCATCGTCCACGGAACGGCCCTTTTTCCTTTCTTCGTTGTATTGCAGATAGGTGAAAATGGAGGCTTCCCCAACAATCCCCACAATCATGATGATCCCCACATAACTACCCACATTCAATGGAACATGAAGGAAGTATAACAACAAAGCACTTCCTGTGGGGCCCAGCAGCGTCAGGAAAATAATGAGCAAGGCTACACGCAGACGTCGGAAAAGGAATAAGATTACAGTAAATACCAACAAGGCAGCCAGAAAAAGAATTAGTTCCAGTTCGCGGAAAGCCTGTTGTTGTTGCTTGTAAGCCCCTCCGTATTCGATGGTGTACCCAGGCGGTAAACTGATGTGGTCCTGAAGTGTTTTTTGAATGTCTTTCAAAGTGCTTCCCAGGTCCCGGTTGTTGAGCCGGGCGGTCACATAACCTACTTTTTTTAAATTCTCCCGGTCGATCTCAGCAACGCCTTTTTCCGTTTTTACGGTAGCCAGACCTTTCAGCGGGATCAGTCTTCCGTTGGGAAGAAACAGCTTTCCGTTTTTCAGGTCCTGGATTCCAATGCTGTCGCGATTGGGGTAGATCATGCGTACATTGGTGAATTGCATAGGGTCCTGAATGGCCCCCACCACCACACCGTCGGTGCGGGTCTGCATTTGGAACTGTAATTGCTGTGGAGTTAAACCGTATTGCATAAGTTTGGCAGTATGGGGAATTACCCTGATTTCGGGACCGGCAATGGTAATCCCGTCAAACACATCGGCGGTACCCCTTACTTTGCTGATCAGGTCCGCTACTTTTTTTGAGTAGGTTCGAATGGTCTGTTCGTCGTCTCCAAAAATCTTAATTTCGATGGGCTGTGCCGAACTCATCAAATCGCCCAAGCGGTCGGTAATCACCTGACCAAAGTCTACCTGCAGAGCCGGAACGGCACTTTCTACTTTTTTACGAATCTCGTCAATCACCTGATCGGTGGTACGATGGCGTTTCTGTTTCAGTTGAATAAGGTAATCGCCCCGGTTGGGTTCGGTAATGAAGAAGCCCATTTGGGTTCCGGCCCGGCGTGAATAGGATTCCACTTCCGGAACAGTCGCCAGAATATGATCGATTTTCTCCAGCATCTTTTCCGTTTCGTTTAGCGTGGTTCCCGGTGGACTGTTGAAGTCTAGAACAATAGACCCTTCGTCCATATACGGTAAAAATCCGGAGGGTAACCGGGGATAAATAACATACATGATTGCCAGGGATGCCAGCACCATAATAATGCTGATGTATGGCCTGCGAATGAAGAACCCAACCCAGTTACGTTTTTTAATTTCTGTATGGATGTGCTTTTTCTGTTTCATTTTCGGGAAGAATACCAAATAAAACACCGGCAATCCAATCCAGGTTACAAGAAAAGAAGCTGTTAAGGTAATGATCATGGTCTGGGTCATGATGTTGAACCAGGCACCGGCAATCCCAGACATGATACCAAACGGAAGGAAAATAACAATTGTCGACAGGGAAGAGCCTACCATGGCGGGAAACAGATATTTGATGGCTTTGGGAACCACTTTCCTGAAATCTTCGTCGGGATTCTCTTCGTGCGTTCGGTGAATCTGTTCCACAATGACCACCGAATCGTCAATCACCAGCGCAATGGCCGCCGCCAGTGCCCCCAGGGTCATGATGTTAAAGTCGAACCCGAAAGCGTAAAGTAAGACCAGAGAAAATGCCAGCGATAGGGGAACGCTGAGTAAAATGATAAAACTGCTTTTCAACGACCGTAAAAACACAACGGTGATGATGATGGCCAGCAACAACCCGATCCACAATACATCGCGGATGCTTTTGATGGCATTTCCCACAAAGGTGGACTGATTGTAGTACGGTTTGATGGTAACACCTTTGGGCAAAATATGATCGTTCAATTCTTTGATGCGCTGCTGTACTGCCTGGTCCATGACCATCAGATTGGTTTCCGGCTGTTTCACGATGGCGATCAGCGGCACATTTTTCCCGTTGGCCTTGATGCGGACATACTGACGTTGCTCTCCGATCTGAATGTTGGCTATGTCTTTCAGCCGGATGGTACCGGCTGCTGTACTTTTTATGGCAACGTTTCTGAGTTCATCCAGGTTTTTGATGTTGGCGTCGGTCAGGCTCAGATACAGGCGGCGGTAATCATCCACATACCCGTTGGAGCGTATAAAATTGGTTTGTGCCAGTACATTTTTCAGGTATTGCGGTGTAATGCCCAGCCGGCTCATTTTTCCCACATTCAGCAGCAGCTGATATTCTTTGATTTTTCCTCCGGTAACGTCCACTTCACGAATACCGCTAATCTGTTCCAGGTAGGGCTTCACAGTGTACATGGCCAGCATCCGCAGTTCGATGGGACTCAGATTTCCTTCCAGTGAATAGCCTTCCACCGGCAGGATGGAAGGGTTCATTTTTTCAATCGTGATGTTGGTTCCCGGTGGCAACTGGTTCCTGATTTCAGCAATACGGGCATCTACCTGCTGTTTGGCCAGGTTGATGTTGGCGCTCCATTTGTAAAAGGCTGAAATCTCACAGCTTCCCCGTGAGGTAATACTCTGCAACATCGTCAGGTTTTCACTTTTTTTGATGGCCTCTTCCAGAGGGCGGGTGACGGAAATGAGCATTTTCCCTACCGGTTGCTGACCATTGTCGGCAATAATCTTGATCTTGGGAAAAGTAACGTTGGGAAACAACTCGGTTTTCATTTTTCCGTATTCATACACTCCGGCCAATGCAATGATCACCATCAGCACAAAAAGCGGACTCTTCAGTTTGTTATAAAAATGATGCATGGTTCCGCCTGATTATTTGGTGATTTGAACTTTGGTTCCGTCGGGAAGTCCATAAGCTCCTTCCGTGATGATCCGGTCGTTTTGAGTCAGGTTCCCCGAAAGGATCTGAACGATTTTATTTCCCTGCCATCCAATGGTTACCGGTACTTTCACAGCTGTAGTACCGTGATCGATTTTCATGACCCAAAATTCTGTTTCCTCTTCGTCGGATAGGAGCGCAGAACGAGGGATGAACAATCCATTTTTAATCTCGCCGGTTTTATATTGAACACGTAGATTGATCCCTGCTGATAACAGGAGTGAGGAAGGGAGCTTTACAACAAAAGGCTGGGTCTGGGTGGTGCTGTCAGCGAAGAAAAGTTTTTTTCCGAAGCTGGAATGGATGCTGCCTTTTCCGGGTATTTCAACCGTACAGTTTTTGTTCTTTGCGATTAATGAAACCTGCCGGAAAGGAACATAAACGAGGGCGCTCAGTGAATTTTTTTTAAAAGCGGAAGCCAGTAAATTGCCGGGTTGAATATAATCGCCTTCCTGTACGAGTACCTGATTAACCAGCACGGTTTGATTGGAAAATACCGTATCGCGACTGTTGAGCATTTGTTGTGAAATGGTCCCGGTTTTTTCGAGAGCGGAGATCTCCACCGGTTTCACCACTATTAAGGCTTGTCCTTTTTTGATTTCATCACCCGGCTGAATTAAAACGTTCGAAACCACCCCTGTACTTTGAGCACTGAAATGTACCGATTGCAAATACCGGCTCACACCATGAAACGAAGTATAAACGTCTTTGTTTTCGATGCGTGGTTTGGTAATTGTAACGGTGGGCAGCGGCAGGTAATGGGTGGCTTTGGACGCTGAGTTCTGATGACATCCGGCCAGTAGAAAGCCAACCACGACCAGGCCTAAAAAATTCCATTGAATGAATTTGTTCATAGTGCTGGAGGTTAATGATTCCAATAATTATATTCGTTAATCAGTCTGTACACTTTAATTTTTTGCAATTCGTAATTCAGCTTCAGGTTGCTGTAATTTCTCAAGGCCAACAGATAATTACTGATACGAACCTGCCCTTTTTGTACTTCTGTTCGGTACATTTTCATCAGTTTCTGATAATTTTCTTTCAGATCCTTTTGTTTGTGCAAATTGACATCTGCTTTGGCAATGGTCTTCAGCAACAGGGCTCGTTGCATGCGGATTCGTTTTGACTCCACATATTTCAGGGAGTGAGCCTGCTCGATACGGACCATTTTTTGTTCCTGATTGACGGCTTTCTGCTTTCCGTCAAACAGGGTATAGGAAAGCCTAATACCTGCCGAGGCACCAAATTTTCTTTCCATACCGTTCAGAGCAACCGCATTGAGACCGGCATTGGAATACAACGTAAACTGGGGAAGATATTTGTTGTTGAACAGAAGATTATCGGCGACCGCCGAAAGGCTGTCGTTGTCATACGGCAGTAAAAACAACGATTCGTTTTCATTGGCTTGCGACAGGGTGATTTCAGTATTCTTTAAAAAAACTAACGTCGAATCAGTAATCCCGCAAGTAGATCTCAGTTGCATCAGTTGCATCTGATAGGTGTTGGCCAGGCTGTGCAATTGAATGGAATCTCCGGCCAGCGTGGTTTTTAGCAATTCATAGTCCACCAGCCGGTACATGCCTTTGCGTGTCAGCTGTTTCATGACCTGCACTTCTTGCGATAGTTGCTGAACCCGTTGTTGTTGCACGGTGTAGGACATTTGTACTGCCAGCGTACTCAGATACAGATCGGTAATCTGACGCTCCAGATTCAGATTGGCTGTCAGTAAACTGGTTTTTAATACCTCAATCTGACTGTCTTGCTGAAACAAGGCCTGGTGGGTTGCCTTTCCCGCAAATAATGGAATATTGACATTCATCAGGGCTGAATAAAGTCCTCCGTTGCTGATGTTGATGTCGTACCCGATGGCATTCGGATCCGGGTTGGTGGAAAATAATTGCCCGTGATTGTTGAAATACGGTGTCAGGTTGACTTCGGAACTAATGAATCCGGTGGGGGCCTGATAACTGGCACGGATGGCTTTTTTGCCCAATTCCAGCAACTGTATTTGTTTTTGCAGCTGGATGATGTTGGGGTCGTTTACTCTGGCACTGTCAACATACTGTTCTAATCTGTTTTGGGCTTGTCCTTCCTGAATCACTGCCAAGAAAATCAACAGGCAGAAAAACAGACGTTTACTAAATAAACTAAAATGAGGGTGTATGGTTTTGTTCATTGTTCTAAAATTTGAGTAACCTACACGAAAAAGACGGGCCAAACTTAACAGGTTTTTTTGTGTTTTAGGTAATTAAATGCGAGAAATCAACACCCGAAAGGATTTTGAATAGTAGTGTATTCCTTTCGGGTATTGATTTACAGACTTTTTCACTATCTAATCATTTCCGGCTTTTTCTTGACTTACGATTTTTCCATCAGCATCAAATGAGATTTCCAGCCGGGTGGTTCCTTTTTTTATAATCACTTCATATACACTGGCCGACGGAGTTTCCGAGAAAGCGGCTTCCTTCGCTTCAAAATCGGAAAAATTTTGTCGTAGTGCTGACTGAACTGTTTCAGGAAGTTCGCTTAAAGCGAGCGATGTTTCGGTTTCTTTCCAGTTGCCGTTCCGGTCGAAGTTGGCCGACATATCTTTGTTGTTTAGAACAAACTCGGCTTCCCATTCGGTGTTGCCTTCCCGACTCCAGTCTGCCTTTTTAACCGTCGGAAATTTGGTAACAAAAGCAGTTTTTACCGCATCAGGGACCCTGCTCTGGCTACAGGCGCCCAACCCCATGAAGAGGAAAAGTGTGATCAAAATGAATGATAATTTTTTCATGTCTCTTAGTTTAAATGAATGATGTCACGAAAGTAGAATCCGATTCTAAAGGAATTTGTAAGATGGCAGAATCAAAGCGCTATGATTCTTCTTTACTTACCACGAAATAATGATCATTCTCACTGAAATGATAACGGATGGAAAGGTTGTTTTGTAAACAGATAGTCTGCACAATGGAAAGCCCCAGGCCGGTGGATGTGCTGGTCTGGCCTTCTTTATAGAAGCGCTTGAAAATCCGGTCTGGGTTCAGCGGTTTTGTTCCGGAATTGGAAAAAGTGATTTTGTCGTTTTCAATTCGTATTTGTGCCGTTCCGTTTTCCGGTGTGTGCCGGAGGATATTGGAGGTTAAATTGCTGATCAACTGTCTGGCCAGTTGCAGGTCCATGGAAGTGGTGAATTTTCCCTCCTGCCTGAGCGAGATATTGATGTTTTTCATTTCAAACATTTCTTTCATTGAATCCAGAATGCCCCCGATAAAGTCATTGAAAAATACAGGGATACGCTGGTCGAACTGGGCATTTTCAATTTTGGTCAGCAGCAGCAGGCTTTGATTTAGTCGTCGCAGCCGCTGCAGGTTATCCATGATGATTTCCAGCGCTGCCATTTCTTTGCGGGTTAACGTATCCTGGTTAAACAGAAATTCTACTTTGGCCTGGACCACCGACAGGGGGGTCTGCAGTTCATGAGCAGCATTTTCTGTAAATTCTTTCAGGCTGTTGTAGTCAGAAATGACTTTGTTGGTGAGCTTGATCACCTGTGTGTTCAGGTCGTTGAATTCGGAAATATCGGTTTGCTGCAAAGCCAGTTTTTCACTGGACTGTAAAGAAAAGGATTTGATGGCTTTCAGATTGGAATAAAAAGGAAGCCAGATGGAGTGATTGATGTTTTTATTGATCAGGTACAGAACGGTTAAGATCACGAGAAACAAAAGGGCGGTGCCCAGGAAAAGGCTCGCGACCACATCGTTCTTTTCTATGACCGGAGTGCGCACCGTGATCCGATAGGTTTGTGTGCCGATGATCCGATAGGTCGTATATTCTTTAAAGGCTTCATTTTCCCGGGAGACCGGATTGTAAATGACCGTGTCTTTCATTTCAAAAGGGTGGGCTCGTTCCACTTTCTGTACGTCAATCAAGGGGTAAAAATCAGGAATACTTTGCTGCCTGCCGATTTGCTGTACTACCCGTTGTTCATTACCGTGAAGGATCTCGGAAGTTTCCTCTGAAGAAATAAAAATAATGAGGAAATAGGCAATGACCAGTCCCGGGATAACGACAATCAGTGAACTCAGCAAATAAGTCCGGTTTATTTTATTCAGCAGTTTCATGGTTGACTTAATTTATAACCGATGCCGTAAATGGTTTGGATATAATCGCCGGCACTGGCTTCCCGGAGTTTCTTTCTCAGGTTGTTGATGTGGGTGTACACAAAATCGAAATGATCGGCCGTATCCATGTAATCGCCCCATAAATGTTCTGCGATGGACTGCCGGTTGAGCACCCGGTTTTTGTTGGTAACAAAAAACAGCAGAAGATCAAATTCCTTTGGTGTCAGAACCAGGAGAGATTCGTTGACACTGACCGTTCGTTGTTCGGTGTTGATTTCAATTTCTTCAAAAATAATGTTGTTGGTGCCTTCAAATTTTCGTCTTCTCAACACGGCCCGAACACGGGAATTCAGTTCGCTGAGGTGAAAGGGTTTTGAAATATAATCGTCGGCACCCAAATCCAGTCCTTTGATTTTGTCGTCCAGTGAATTTTTTGCCGATACGATCAGAATGCCTGTGTTTTTTCCCGATTGTTTTAATTGGTCCAGCAAATCCAGTCCGTTACCATCCGGTAAACCAATGTCCAGGATCAGTGCATCATAATCAAACGAAACCAGCTTTTCTTCTGCCGTGAAATAATTAAACGCCTTTTCGCAAACAAAGCCTTCGTTTTGCAGAAAGTGGGTCATGGATTCAAGCAGATCCTGTTCGTCTTCGACAATCAGAATTTTCATTCTTAAAGTTTGTAAGTTATTAAAACTTCAAAGATAAGAAAGCAATTCTAAAGGAAATTTTAAGACAGAACAAAATATACGGATGAACGGATCGGGCAAAAGTCTTTTTTATCTACTGTCTGCCCCGATTCAATGCGTAAAACAGTTGGTTAAAACGCATCCTGTTTTCTTTGGACAGCTTCAGCACCTGCGATAAGGGAATAACAATTACCGAGGTGAAGTTCACATATTCGGTAGGGGCAATTCGAAAATGATTCGGTTGTTGGAATAGCTTCAGCGAGGTGGGAATAAGATAGGAATTCCCGTCTCGTTCCATATCTGTGCCGCCAATGGACTGTAAGTTGCTTCTGTTGGAAAGGAACATGGCAAAGGTGTGACCAGCAATACTGGGCCGGAAGTTAAGCGACTTGTATGCCATATTGCCTTTGAGTACTCCGACAACATAGGCGCCTTTTTCGCTGGAAGGGAACCGGGGATGTTTGCGGATCGTGACCCCCGGCAGTGAATACCGCCGTGTTTTCGAAAGGTATGCACTGACCCGAACGTACGTTTGGTGGGTTTGATAGTATCCGATGGAGTGCATGTTGTGCTGTTTCATAAAGTTTACCAGATTTCTGACACGGTTGTTTTGAACTTTCAGCCAGGTTCGGTTTTCAGTATAAAACAGATCTTTTTCTTTTTGTGAAATGGATTGTGCCGCAGCAGTAAAAGACAACGTAATGGCTAAAACGAAGAGTATTTTTTTCATGGTATTGGGTTAAGGTTAAAAATCGTTTTTGATGTTCCTCTTAATATTTTGTATTCTGCTGTTTTGTTTTCTCTTTCAACCATCACTACCTGATACAGTCTTTTATCAACCAAAATGAGTTGAGAAAGGCCTCGAACCGGGTATTTTAAAAGGATGCCTAAAGTTACTAAAAGATTGTGAGACTGTATATAATACTGTTTGAAAATAATATTGAATGCTTCTTTTTCGTCTTCATTCCTTCATCCTGTTACCCTTTCTGTGCTTTTTTGTAAAAAGGTATTTTAATGCTTTTTAACGTTCCGTTTAATGTTTTTTAAGACATAATGAGTTCATTCCGAGTTTAAAAAAGGGAACTTTGCTCTTCTGTTAGAGGACAGAATTTGTGGAGAGGAATTAAAAACCAATCATAAATGTCAAGATGAACTCGTACAGCATAAAACCGAAAAACCAATTAAATCCAGAGCTATGACCTCCGAATCAAATGTATCCCTATGGGCTTTTGTGATTTTTGCGGCGGTGGTTTTTTTCATCGCAGCTGTCATGATCGGACTTTCCTATGTTTTAGGCGAACGGCATCAAGCCCGGGCCATGACCAAACCGTATGAAGGGGGTATCCCGCCGACGGGCAGTGCCCGGATCCGTTTTTCTTCCAGTTTTTACCTGATCGCTATGTTTTTTGTGATTTTCGATCTGGATACGGCATTTATCATCATATGGTCCGTTTCGTTTCGCGAACTGGGGGTTCCCGGTTTTATAGGGATCGCCATTTTTATCCTGGTCCTGCTGATCCTCTTTTTATATGAGCTTCGGACCGGTGCTTTGGATTTTGGGCCGAAGGGAAAGAAAATCCTGAAACAAATGGAACAGTACCGTGCACGGGAAAATAATGAATGAACTGAAAAAATAAAAAGATGAACTATACAATTCATAAAGCCAATGAAGACCTGGATCGCATAACAGACCCTGAGATAACTCAGGATCCATTATATAAATCCATTCTTTTTGGAAAACTCGATGAAATGATTGCCTGGGGAAGGAAAAACTCCCTGTGGCCTTTCGGTTTCGGCCTGTCGTGTTGTTTCGTGGAAATGGCTACTTCACTGACCAGTCGGTATGATATTGCCCGGTTTGGCGGAGAGGTGATTCGTAACACACCCCGTGAAGCTGATCTGATGATTGTAGCCGGTACCATGTTCATGAAAATGGCACCGGTTATTCAACGGTTGTACGATCAGCTGATGGCTCCCAAATGGGTGATTTCCATGGGTGCTTGTGCTAACTCGGGAGGGATGTACGATATCTATAGTGTGGTGCAGGGAGTGGATAAGATACTGCCGGTGGATGTTTATGTTCCCGGTTGTCCGCCCCGTCCGGATGCCTTTCTGGAAGGACTGCTGTTGCTGCGTGAGTCCATCGGCAAGGAAAAACGTCCGTTGAGCTGGGCCATTGGCCCCCAGGGAGTGCAGAAAATTGAAAAGATCAGCATGCGGGATCAGAAACAGGAAGAACGCATGAAAATGACCAATCTGCGTCCAATGGATGAGGTATAGTTCAGAAAAGTAGGAACAAAAAAACAACTGAAATGACAGTGAAGCTGGATGATATGATCGTCGAATTGAAGGCTAAAACAGGATCTAATCCGATAATCCATGAAGAGGTAACCCGTGAAGGTATGACTACACTCTGGATTGAAAGAAAGGATCTTAAGGCCGTCATGTCTTATCTTAAACGGGAGATGGAAAGACCTTTTGTTATGCTGTTCGACCTCACCTGCATTGACGAACGCGTCAGAAAACACAAGGATGATCAGCCTTCTTCAGATTTCACGGTAGTTTACACGCTTACTTCGTTCGACCGTAATGAAGACATCAGAATTAAGGTTCCCTTAAAAGATAACGATTTAAAAATTCCCAGCATTACATCCGTTTGGGAAGCAGCCAACTGGTATGAAAGGGAAGTGTACGACATGTTCGGCGTGCATTTTGACGGGCATCCCAACCTGACGCGCATTTTAATGCCCCGTTCGTGGGAAGGTTATCCTTTGCGAAAAGAACATTATGCACGGGCAACCGAAAAAGAACCTTTTGTACTGACCGAACAAATACGTCGTATGGAAGAAGACGACCTTAAATTTAAACCCGAAGAATACGGTTTTTCAAGGAAAAGCGGCGACAGCGAATTTATGTTCCTGAATTTGGGACCGCAACACCCCGGAACCCATGGATTGCTGCGGTTGATTGTTCAGTTGCATGGTGAAGATGTTGTTGACATTGTTCCGGATATTGGTTTTCATCATCGGGGAGCGGAAAAAATGGGCGAACGTCAGACTTGGCACACGTATATTCCTTATACCGACCGCATTGATTACCTGGGTGGAGTGATGAATAACCTGGCTTATCTTTTGTCGCTGGAACAGATCGCAGGAATTAAGGTTCCCGAAAGGGCCCAGGTGATCCGTATTATGATGAGCGAACTGTTTCGTATTGCCAGTCATCTGGTGTGGTTGGGAACATTTGCTCAGGATCTGGGACAGTTGTCTCCCGTATTTTACACCTTTAACGACAGGGAACGAATCTTTGATATTGTTTCGGCTATTACCGGAGCGCGGATGCATCCAGCCTGGTTCAGAATGGGCGGAGTGGCCCACGATCTTCCCAAAGGCTGGAATCAGATGGTGCAGGATTTTGTGAATTATTTTCCCAAACGGCTCCGCGAATTCGAGAAAATGATCCTTAAGAACAGTATTATCAAAGCCAGAACCCTCGGAATAGGGGCGTTTACGACGAAGGAAGCCATCGAATGGGGGGTGACCGGTGCAGGATTGCGTGCCACCGGATACAATTGGGATTACAGGAAGAAACGTCCGTATTCGGGTATTGATCAGTTTGAATTTGACATTCCGCTGGGTAAAAACGGCGATGCCTATGACCGTTCATTGATACGGTTGGAAGAAATGAGACAAAGTCTGCGGATTATCCAGCAATGCATTGATAATATGCCCGCCGGATCTTACAAATCGGAACACCCGCTGGCCATTCCACCCAGAAAAGAACAAACCATGCAGGACATCGAAACACTGATTACCCATTTTGTGGGGGTGACCTGGGGGCCGGTAATTCCTGCCGGAGAAGCTATGATCCCCATTGAAGCCACCAAAGGAAGCAACGCGTATTACCTGATCAGCGACGGTTCTACCGCTTCGTACAGAACCAGAATACGAACTCCTTCTTTTCCTCATATGCAGATGTTACCGCTCATCAGTAAAGGATACACCATTCCTGATTTGCTGGCCATACTCGGGGCTATGGACTTTGTTCTGGCGGATATTGACAGATAAAATAAAACAGAAAACTAAAAAGAAGATCGATGTTATCGGAAGTAGAAAAAAAAGAGATTCAGGAAGAAATGAAAATGTATCCTGTGGCTTCGGCGGCTTGCCTGAGTGCCTTAAAGATTGTTCAGGAGCACCGGGGCTGGGTTTCCGACGAGGGGGTGAAAGCGGTTGCCGGTATGCTGAATATGTCCAACGAAGAAGTGGAAAGTGTGGCGACTTTTTACAGCCGGATCTACAGAAAACCGGTGGGCAGAAATGTTATTCTAGTTTGCGACGGCATCAGTTGCATGATCATGGGTCACGAAAACATTTATGAACACATTAAAGAAAAGCTTGGAATCAGTTACGGTGAAACCACTTCTGATGACCGGTTTACCGTGCTGCCGATTTCCTGTCTGGGCGATTGCGACCACGCGCCCTCTCTGATGGTGAACAACGATCATTACAATGAATTGACTGTGGAAAAATTAGAGGCCATACTGAGCCAATACAAGTAGAAAAACAATGGAAAAGCCACTAACTCAACATATCAATCCCAAGAGTGCCCCGCTTACTTTTAAAGAATACGAGAAAGCCGGCGGCTATGAAGGCGTTCGCAAGGCCCTGAAAGAAATGACACCGGCAGAGGTAACACAACTGATGAAAGAATCCAATTTATTGGGACGAGGGGGTGCCGGTTTTCTTACAGGGTTGAAGTGGAGTTTTGTCCCGATGGATGAAGCTTCCAAGCCCAAGTATCTGCTGTGCAATGCCGATGAAATGGAACCGGGCACTTTTAAAGATCGTTATTTGCTGGAAGGAAATCCTCACCAACTGATTGCCGGTCTCATCATCGCATCCTATGCCATACAAGCTGAAACGGCCTATATTTTCATGCGATGGGCGTATAAAAAAGCGGAAAAGATGATAAATAAAGCATTGGCTGAAGCTTATGAGGCAGGTATACTCGGTAAAAATATTCTGGGTTCAGGATTTAACCTGGATATTCATCTTCATATGAGTGCCGGACGGTATATATGTGGTGAAGAAACGGCGTTGATCAATTCTTTGGAAGGTCGGCGGGCCACTCCCCGAACAAAACCACCCTTTTCGGTGGTGAGTGGTTTGTTTGGTCAGCCTTCGGTGGTCAATAATGTGGAGACCCTTTCCTGGGCTTCGCACATTGTTGAAAAAGGGGCTGATTGGTTTAAATCGTTGAGTGCTACCGGAACCGGAGGAACCAAGTTGTACGGAGTAAGCGGTAGGGTAAAAAAACCGGGGTTGTGGGAGTTGCCTTTGGGAACCACCGTACGCGAAATCCTTGAAGAACATGCCGGAGGAATGGCCGAGGGTTATGGTTTTCGTGGGTTGCTTCCGGGCGGTGCTTCCACAGATTTTCTGGTGGAAGAACACCTGGATATCCCCATGGATTTTTCCACTATTGCGAAGGCAGGAAGCCGTATGGGAACGGGAACCATGATCATCCTTGATGACAAAACCTGCCCCGTTGCTTTTATCCGAAACCTGGAAAATTTCTTTGCACTGGAAAGCTGCGGTTGGTGTACTCCCTGTCGTGAAGGACTGCCCTGGATAGAAAAAATTCTGGGTGCTATTGAAGAAGGCAGGGGAAGAATGGAGCATCTGGAAATACTGCAACGCCAGACAAAATACCTGGCCCCGGGTCATACCTTTTGTGCCCATGCTCCCGGAGCTGCCGAGCCCTTGCAAAGCGGGTTGAAGTATTTCTACGATGATTTTGTAAAACATATTGAACAAAAAAAATGTCCCTGGAGATAATACAATGGCTAAAATTAAAATAGACGGCAAACAATTTGAAGTGGAAGCGGGAAAAAACCTGTTGGACACCTGTTTGGAACTCGGTTTTGATATTCCGCATTTCTGTTTTCATCCGGCACTGGGGTCCGTAGGATCATGCAGGCTGTGTGCTGTGAAAAAATACAAGGATGAAGAGGACTCCCGTGGGCGTATCGTCATGTCCTGTATGGAGCCGGTGACGGATGGTTTGATCATTTCTACTCATGATGAGGAAGAAAAAACATTTCGTGCCGAAGTGGTTGAAAGTCTGATGACCAACCATCCGCATGATTGTCCGGTTTGTGACGAGGGCGGAGAATGTCATTTGCAGGATATGACGGTGATGACCGGCCACAATTACCGCCAATTTGATTTTAAGAAAAGAACTTATCAGAATCAGGAACTGGGTCCGTTCATCAAACACGAAATGAACCGGTGCATTCAGTGTTATCGTTGTGTTCGGTTTTATAAAGATTATGCCGGAGGTAAGGATTTAAATGTCTTTGCATCCAATAATCGTGTTTATTTTGGCCGTTTTGAGGACGGAACTCTGGAAAATGAATTCAGCGGGAACCTGACGGAGGTTTGCCCTACCGGTGTTTTTACTGATAAAACAGCCCACAAGCACTTTACCCGTAAATGGGATTTGTCCAATACACCTTCGGTATGTACTCATTGCAGCCTGGGATGTAACACACTGGCTGGCGAACGCTACGGAACATTACGGCGCATCCGCAACCGGTATCACGGTGATATTAACGGATATTTTCTTTGCGACCGGGGCCGTTTTGGATATGAGTTTGTTGGCAGCGACAACCGGATCAAAGAGATTTGGAAACAAAATGGAAACCGGGAAGTAGTTTCTTCTGAATCACTTTCTGAAGTTTTATCCGGAGCTTTTCAGGAAGGTCATAATATGGTTGGAATTGGTTCACCACGAGCTTCACTGGAAGCAAATTATAGTTTGCTTTCGCTGGTGGGAACCGATCATTTTTATCACGGTGTTTCGGCCCATGAATATGAACTGACAAAAATGGCGCTGGATTTCATGCAAAACAGCGGCATTCAGATCCCCACTCTGAAGCAAATGGAAACAGCCGATGTGGTGTTGATCCTGGGTGAAGACCTTGTGAATACAGCGCCCCGTATGGCACTGGCTGTGCGGCAGGCCGCACGGCACAGCATGAACAAAGATGCCGGAGCCAAAAAAATTCCGGAATGGACCGAGCTGGCCGTACGCGATAACCAACCGGTCTTGTCGACACAGATTTATGTGGCTACTCCTAAAAAAGACAGTTTGGACGATGTGATCAAACAGCCGTTTCGCGGAGGTTATTCTGAAATAGCAGCGCTGGCATCTTCGGTGGCAGCTTTGTTGGACAAAAACGCACCGGCTGCAGATTCCGAACACAAAAAACTGGCTTCCGATATTGCAAAGGCATTGCAAAATGCAGAAAATCCACTGATCATTTCAGGAGTTACCTGTGGCGATAAAGAAGTGTTGCAATCGGCTTGCAATGTGGCTCAGGCTTTGCTGAACAACGACAAAAAGGTGATGTTGGGTATGATCTTTCCGGAAAGCAACAGTACGGGGCTTTCCCTGTTCCCCGGGAAACCGCTGGCAGATTTGTTTGCCAGTTCAGAAAAAAAGCCTGTTGATACACTGGTGGTTCTGGAAAATGATTTGTACCGTCGGGCAGAAACCGGACAGGTAAACGATTTTTTGTTGAAATGCAAACAGGTGATTGTGTTGGATCAGTTGCAGAATGAAACCACAGTCAAAGCCGACGTGGTGTTGCCGGCAGCTGTTTTCTCGGAATCCGAAGGAACGCTGGTGAACAACGAAGGACGTGCCCAGCGGTTTTATAAAGCAATCCCTGACGGAGAAAACGGACAGGCGAGAGAAAGCTGGCTGTGGCTCAACGAACTGAAAGAAATAAAAGAAAACGGTTTTGAAGGCTGGAGCAGTCTGGATGATGTTTTTCAGTCGATGCTCAATGAACTGCCGGCTTTTGCCGCTTTGAAAGGGAAATTTCCTGATGAAGGTTTCCGAATGTTGGGAAGGAAAATCCCCCGCGAATCATTCCGTTACAGTGGAAGAACATCTATTCATGCCCGCGAGTCGGTGAGTGAATCTTACCCGCCTGAAGATTTTGATTCACCTTTTGCTTTCAGTATGGAAGGCCAACAGGAAGATCCGCCGTCTTCGTTGATTACTTCATACTGGTCGCCGGGATGGAATTCGGTTCAGGCAACCAATAAATATCTGGATAAGCCCAATGGGGATCTGAAGGGTGGGAATCCGGGTATCAGAATATTTCCAACGGCTGCCAAGAGTAAGACTTCATATTTCAAATTAAATGGTTCAAAATCGAATAAAGGTACCGGTGAATGGCAGTTATTTCCGGTGTATCAGATCTTCGGTAGTGAGGAGCTGAGTGCCGCAGCTTCTTCTTTGTCGGAAAGGATTAAAGAACCGTTTTTGCTGCTGCATCCTGACGATGCACGAGATGCCGGAATTGACGAAAGTACAGCCGTTCAGGTCGAAATAAAGAATGAAAAACTAACCCTTAGGGTGAACTTTGAAAACAGTCTGCCCCGCAAGGTTGCGGGCGTATCGCTACAGTTACCCGGAATGCCTTTTGTAGCACTGCCGGGAAGTGGAAAAATAACCAAAATGTAAAGGGAGAAGAACGATGCACACAGCAATAGTTATAGTAGTAGTCCTGCTGGTGGTAATTTCCATTGCTGCGGGATTGATATGGGTGGAACGCCGTTTGCTGGCCTTGTGGCAGGACAGACTCGGTCCCAACCGCGTAGGACCTTTGGGATTGATGCAGGTTTTGGCTGATATGATCAAGATCTTTTTCAAGGAAGACTGGATTCCTCCATTTGCAGACAAAGCAGTTTTTATAATTGCTCCGGCCATTACCATGGTCACTACATTGCTCTCTTTTGCCTTTATTCCGTGGGCACCGAATTTTGTGGTGTTTGATTCCAATTTCGGAATTCTTTTTTTCCTGGGATTTTCATCGCTGGGTGTCTACAGCGTTGTGCTGGCAGGCTGGTCGTCAAACAATAAATATTCACTTCTTGGCGGCATGAGGGCTTCGGCACAAATGCTGACGTATGAAGTTTTTATGGGGATTTCACTCATGGGAGTTGTGATGATGGCCGACAGTTTCAGCTTTAGTGCCATCGTAAAGGCTCAGCAACATATGTGGTTTTTTATTCCTCAGTTTGCCGGATTTGTAGTGTTCTTCATCGCCGGGATTGCAGAAACGCATCGACTTCCCTTTGATATTCCCGAAGCTGAAGGAGAGCTGGTAGCCGGTTATCACACTGAGTATTCAGGGATGAAGTTCGGGATGTTTTTTGTGGGCGAGTATATGGGAATTACGTTGATCTCTGCCATAATTGCCACCTTGTTTTTTGGCGGCTGGCTGGGACCTTCTTTTTTGCCACCCTTTGTGTGGTTTTTCCTGAAAACCTTCTTTTTCATAGGCGTTTTTATCCTGCTCAGGGCAGGTTTACCGCGTCCGCGATACGACCAGCTGATGGAATTCGGATGGAAAATCCTGTTCCCGCTTTCCCTGGTGAACCTGTTGGTTACAGCAGCAGTGCTGCTTTTTATTAAATGATTGTTTTGAACATAAAACAATAGACTATGTATAGTATTTTGAGAACTTTATGGCTTACTTTCCTGCATCTGTTTCATAAATCGGAAACGGTGGAATACCCGGAGGTGAAACCCTATCTGGCACCCCGGTACCGGGGCAGGATTGTACTGACCCGCGATTCAGATATGAATGAACGGTGTGTGGCTTGTAATTTGTGTGCCGCCGCCTGTCCCACCGATTGTATTTCGCTTCAGGCTGCTGAAGGACCTGACGGAAGAAGGTATCCTGAATTCTTCCGCATCAATTTTTCCCGTTGTATTTTTTGCGGTTTGTGCGAAGAAGCCTGCCCAACATACGCCATTCAGTTGGTTCCTGATTTTGAAATGGGAGAATACGACCGACAGAATCTGGTGTATGAAAAGGAAAATCTTTTGATCAGCGGACAGGGCAAATATCCCGATTATAATTTCTACAAACAGGCCGGTGTGGATATGGGAGTGAAAAAGAAAGGAGAAGGTGAAAATGAAGAAAAACCGGTAGATACCAAAACTCTGTTGCCCTGATAAGTAGATGGAAAATAGAAATGAATATCACTGAATCAACAAAATAAAGAGGAGTTAAACCAATGAATCTGTTCTTCTATATAGCCGGAATCGTAGCCATTTTATCAACCATCATGGTCATTGCACAGAAAAATGCCATCCATGCGCTGCTGTATATGATAGTGTCTTTCTTTTCCATCGCGGTGATTTTTTACCTGCTGGATGCCCCTTTTATTGCTGCGCTGGAGATCATTATCTATGCCGGGGCTATTTTGGTGTTGTTCATCTTTGTTACGATGATGCTGAACATTGTCATAGAAAAGAAAAAGGAGAAAAGATGGCTTAAACCCAAAATGTGGGTCATACCGATTATTCTGGCTGTCGTTTTGTTTCTCGATCTGGTGTTTGCCGTTTACAGCATTCCCTTTCCATCGGTTGACAAAGGCGTCGTGATGCCCAAACATCTGGGTGTGGCGTTGTTTACCCAATACCTTCCTGCCGTGGAAATATCGGCCATGTTACTGTTGGTCGGTGTGATCGGAGCCTATCATCTGGGAAGCCAGGAAAAGAAAGTAACTCATCGTTTTTTCGAAAAAAAATAATGTTATGTTGACCATACCTATTGAAATACAGTTGCTCTTTGCCGGTCTTCTTTTTTTTCTGGGACTGGTGGGAGTGCTGGTACGCCGGAACATTTTCTTTATCATGATGTCCATCGAGATCATGCTGAACAGTGCCGGACTGGTTTTTATTATTGCCAGTGCCCATTGGAAACATCCCGGTGGGCAAGTGATGTTCATCTTTATTCTGGCTGTGGCAGCAGCCGAAGTGTCCATCGGTCTGGCCTTGATATTGAGGGTTTTTCATCATTATAAATCCCTGGATGTGGAAGCAGTCAACGAATTAAAAGACGAGGTAAAAGAGTAAAATTATGCAGACGATCATAGCACTCATACCGGCATTTCCATTATTAGGCTTTTTTATTTTGGCCTTTTTCGGGAAAAAAATGTCGAAAACTGTTTCCGGCACAATTGGTGCCGGATCCATCGGAATAGCCATGCTGCTTGCCTTTTGGGCCGGGTATCAGTATCTTCATAATTTATCGGATGTTAAATCCTATTCGGCTGTCGCCTGGCACTGGATCAGCAGCGGGAATTTAAATGTGGACATCTCATTTCGTCTCGATGCCTTGTCCCTGATCTTCACTCTTGTCATAACGTTCGTAGGGTTTTTGATCCATGTTTATTCCAATGAATACATGGCCGATGATGTGGATTTCAACCGGTTTTTTACCTATATGAATCTGTTTGTGACTTCCATGTTGTTGCTGGTGCTGGCCGATAATTATCTGCTGATGTATCTGGGTTGGGAAGGTGTTGGTTTGTGTAGTTATTTGCTGATCGGTTTCTGGTATAAAGATCCGGCCAACGGCTATGCCGGCCGGAAAGCTTTTATTTATACGCGAACCGGTGATGTGGCCCTGATGCTGGGCATTATTATTCTTTTCGTTCATTTTGGAACGCTGAACATTCAGTCTGTTGCACATCTGGCCGGAGGAAAATGGGCTATTGGTTCTTCCATAGCTGTCATTACGGCTTTCCTGTTGTTTGTGGGAGCCATCAGTAAATCGGCCCAGATGCCGATGCAGCCCTGGCTGATTGATGCCATGGCCGGCCCGACGCCTGTGAGTGCCTTGTTGCACTCTTCCACAATGGTGACAGCCGGTGTTTACCTGATTGCCCGGAATCATGCACTGTTTGCGCTGGCTCCTTCCATTATGACGCTGGTAGCTATTGTCGGAGCGGTTACTTTGGTGGTTTCCGGTTTCAGCGGGCTGGCGCATCACGATATTAAAAAAATTCTGGCTTATTCGACGGTGAGCCAGATCGGATATATGTTTCTGGCACTCGGAGTGGGAGCCTGGTCCGCAGCCATTTTCCACTTCATGGTACAGGCTTTCTTTAAAGCCCTGCTTTTCCTCGGTGCCGGTGCGCTTATTCTGGCTATGAACCAGGAACACAACATTTTTAAAATGGGCGGACTGCGGAAAAAAATGCCCGTGGTTTTCTACACGTATGTCGCCGGTGCTGCTTCGTTGTCGGCTGTTCCATTGATCACGGCCGGTTTTTACAGTAAAGATGCCATTATCTGGTATTCCTATGCTTCGCCGACTGGCAGTTTCTGGCTGTGGATACTGGCTATTGTTGGCGCTTTGCTTACGACGTTGTATTCTTTCCGGATGGTTTTTATCACGTTTTACGGGAAAATGAATACGGAACCGGTTTACAAACCGAAAAATCTGATTAAAGTTCCGTTGATTATTCTGGCCTTCCTATCCATTTTTGGCGGGTTGGTGGATTTTCCGGATACACTTGCCCACTTTCATCCGTTTACAAGTTTCATGAACCATACGCTTCCGGTTTTCACACCGGACAAAAGTGCCCATCTGGAAGGTTGGTTTGAGCTGATTTCTGCTGCCGTGGTGCTCGTGGGTATTTATCTTTCTTATGTGTTTTTTGTTCAGAAACGTGATGCCGCAGAAGCGTTCACAGAAACAAAACTCAATAAATTCTTTGAAAACGGCTGGGGATTTGATACCGTCTATGATGTACTGATTGTAAAGCCTGTAGAATGGTTCTCGAAGATTGATCAAAGAGATTTCCTCGATTACATCAACGTGGGGATTGCCCGGGTCTCCCTTAGGTTTTCCCGTTTGCTGAGTGTTACCCAGAACGGTAAACTCAGATGGTATCTGATGTCATTGACCGTCGGAATAGTGTTGATTTTAACTTATATGATATACAAATGATACTGACAGACCTGATATTGATTTTAATGGCAGGCGCGCTGCTTTCCTGGATTGTGGGTAAGTGGAGCCCTGTGGGAGCACGGATCATTTCGTTGCTGGCCCTGGCCGTTGACCTGATTCTGACGTTAACTTTGCTGAATGTTCCCGTTCCGTCAGGAACCCAGTGGATTGTCAACTGGAAAGCCGAATGGATTCCGGCTCTGGGCATCAGTCTGCATTTGGCTACAGACGGCATCAGCGTATTGCTGTTGTTGCTGACTTTTTTCATTGGCATTATTTCCGTTGTCATTTCCTGGAAAGAAATACAGAAAAAAGTTGGTTTCTTTCACTTTAACCTGTTGATGGCGTTGGCTGGTGTTACTGGGGTTTTTCTCTCTCTTGATCTGTTTTTGTTCTATTTTTTCTGGGAATTGATGCTCATCCCCATGTATTTTATGATCGGGATTTGGGGCAGCGGAGAAAAAACCAAAGCCGTTTATAAGTTTTTCATTTTTACCCAGATCGGCAGTTTTTTGATGCTGGTTTCCATTCTAACCCTTTATTTCATCCATGGCAGTCAAACCGGTGTTTATACTTTTGATGTGATTCAGCTGACCGGGACAAAGGCTGCGGCCTCCACCATGTTTCTTATAATGTCGGGTTTTCTGGCAGCATTTTTTGTCAAGTTACCGATTGTTCCGTTGCACAACTGGTTGCCGGATACTTATACGGCTGCACCTACGGCGGGTACGCTGTTGCTGGCTGCTTTGCTTTCCAAAACAGCTGCATACGGGTTGATTCGGTTTATTTTTCCCTTATTCCCTGCCGCAGCGCACGCTTTTGCTCCGGCCGGAATGATCCTGGGGATTGTGGCCATTTTTTACGGAGCCAAACTGGCTTACGCTCAGACGGATTTGAAACGACTGATTGCTTATTCCAGCATCAGCCACATGGGATTTATTTTACTGGGTGTGTTTGCCTTTAATCAGATTGCGTATCAGGGAGTGGTGATCCAAATGCTGGCACATGGCATTACCATTGCTGCTTTGTTTATACTGGCAGCAGTGCTTTCGCAGCGTCTGCAAACCAGAGATCTCAACCAAATGGGCGGATTATGGGAAAAGGCACCCATGATGGGCGGTATCGGATTGGCATTTGCCATGGCTTCACTGGGATTACCCGGACTGGGAAATTTTATTGCCGAGTTTTTCATCCTGCTGGGAACCTTTCAGGCACATACGGTGATGGCTGTAATTGCCGTGTTCGGACTGCTGGCTTCTGCTATTTATACCTTGCGGATGTTGCAACGGATATTCTTTGGTAAGCTGAAAACGGAATTAAGATTTAAAGATCTGACCGTACGGGACGGGTTTGTTTTTGCCTCGTTGCTAATCCTCATCGTGTGGATGGGTGTATATCCCCGGTCATTTTTGAATATTTCGGCTCCCGCAGTGAAAAAAACATTAAGTGTTCATCAGGATCAGATGTCGGAAACGGCTTACAATTCTGTAACGACGTTTTCTTTCAGTAACCAGATTTTTGAAACAAAAAATTTAAGATAAGACCATGACAGCGACAGATATTTTGTGTTTAGTACCGGTTTTGCCCCTGGCTGTGGGACCTTTGATCATTATGATCATGGTTGCAATCAAAAGGAATTATGAGCTTACCTATGGCATTACACTGCTGGCATTGCTTTTGGGTTTCGCGTTTATTTTTTATACAATTCCTTTTGTTCCTCATTCCATCGGTCCCCTTTTTGTGATCGATCATTTCAGCCTCTTTTTCCTCGGTATCATTATACTGTCAGCCCTGCTGATTGTGCTGATTTCTTATGGTTTTATTAAAAAGCTGTCGGGTTTTAAAGAAGAATATTATATCATCCTGCTGACGGCTACCCTTGGAGCTGCGTTGCTGGCCATGGCCAATGATTTTGTTTCCTTCTTTCTCGGGCTTGAAACTTTGAGTATTTCACTGTATGTCTTGATTTCGTTTCAAAAAAGAAAACGGTTGTCCGTTGAAGCCGGTGTCAAATACCTGATCCTGGCTGCAGCATCTTCGGCTTTTCTTTTGTTCGGCATGGGGCTGGTATATGTTCGGTTTGGAACCATGCAATTTGATCAGCTCGCTGCACAGTTGATATATCCTGTGCATTTGTCACCATTATTACTTTTGGGATTTGGTATGATGCTCGTAGGACTGGGATTCAAACTAGCGCTGGTTCCTTTTCATGCTTGGACACCCGATGTTTATCAGGGTGCGCCCACGCCGGTATCTGCTTACATAGCTACGGTATCAAAAGGTGGGGTAATGGCTGTGTTTATCCGTTTCTTTTTTGCGGTGCATGGATATCAAAACCATGTTTTTTTCATCATCATATCGGCTATTGCAATACTGACTATGCTCCTTGGTAATTTCCTGGCGATCAGACAGAAAAATCTCAAACGGCTGTTGGGTTATTCTTCCATTACCAACATGGGATTTATTATTGTAATCCTGCTGATCGGAAACAAACAGGGCGTTCAGGCTTCCATTTTTTACCTGCTTATTTATTTCATTTCCACCATTGGCGCTTTTGGTGTCTTATCCGTACTTTCAACCGAAGACAAAATGGTAGAAACAATGAAAGATGTAAAAGGACTTTACTGGAGAAAACCCTGGCTGGCAGCTGCAATGACTTTTTCCATGCTGTCGCTGGCAGGCTTACCACTGACCGCCGGTTTTATTGCCAAATTTTACCTGATTTTTGAAGCAGTGAAAGCGGATATTTTATTCCTAGTATTTGTTATGCTGGCCAGCAGTATCATCAGTTTGTACTACTATTTGAGGGTGGTCACTGCGATGTTCTCCAAAACAGGGGAAGAAGAAAAAACTTATCCCGCATTGAGTTTCTCCGGCGGACTGGCACTTTCATTTATTTCCGTCGTTATTTTGTTTCTCGGGGTTTATCCCGGATGGCTCATTGAAATGCTCATCAAATTTGTGGGGTTGTGAACTTAATACCCAGCAATGAGAATTTAGCCTCAGTACAGGATAAATTCTTGAATTTCATAGAAATTAGGTTGAAAGATTTTTCCGGAAAGGAGCCTCAATACTGAACCACTTGCTCGTAGTATCTCAGTCCATTTTGATTGGATATGCTTTTAATGAAATCGTCAAAAAGCATCGTATAAATAGTTTGAAAGGAAACCTTTTTTGGGGGAAAAATCTTGGGATTGTGCAGGTCCATCATGCGTTTGGCATAGTTGCGTGCCACCATTTCACGACTGATGTCTTTGCGGTAAACATTTTCCTGCTGACCCTGTAAAAAATTCTGCGCAATTTTTTCGCTAACAAATTGTACCCTTCGGGGCAGGTCTTCGTCGTATATGGTTTTCAATTCTTCTTTATCATCAAAACCTGCATAGTGTAGTGCTTTGTGTCTTTTTAATTTCTTGCTGATACGCAACAGGGTGTCGATAGCATTCTCTGCCGGCTGCGTGAAGGTTTCCTCCACAAAACGCTCCAATTCATTCCATTTGACAACGAAAGAAGGTTTCTCAGGATGTGTAAGGGTGGAATTATCGGTTTGAGTATATGTTTCCTGTTTCATGCAAAAAATTTTTCTCAATTTTCGGTGCTTTTTGATAAGCGCACAAAAATACAGAAGTTATCCTATAGCAAATCAAAACAAAATTTCTGCCAAAACCGCCATTTTCTGATTTTTTTTACAAACTTTTAACAGGATTTACCACTTTTATATCATAAATCAGTGATTCTTAGTAAACTAATATTGGAGGAAATTTTAATGGAAATCTAATATGATTCCGAAGGAAATTGGATAATTTTGATGTCAAGATGACAAAACAGAAAACCATATTAATTTGCCCCATGGACTGGGGACTGGGCCATGCCACAAGAGTAGTACCCATTATTGAAGTGTTGTTGGAGGAAGGTGCGCGGGTAATTATCGGGGCCGATAACAAACCCTTGGCATTTCTCAAACATCGATTTCCACAGTGTGAATCAGTAAAGATTCCTGGTTTTCAGCCTTCGTATCAAAAAAAAGGTTCTCTGGCACTGAAAATGACTGCTGACATTCCACAAATGCTGATTGAATCCAAAAAAGCACACGATTTGCTGGAGAAAATTATTAAGAAAATGAACGTGGATGCGGTAATTTCCGATAGCCGCTACGAACTGTATTCCAATCGGGTTCCTACCATTTTTATTACCCATCAGCTGAGAATTCAAACGCAGGGGCTCCTGGCCGCTACCCGAACAACACTTCAGAGTATACTGTATGGCTTTATTAAAAAGCACAACGAGGTCTGGATTCCGGACTTTGAAACCGAACCCAACCTGTCGGGCGAATTATCACATGTGAAAAGATTCCCTGCCAAGAAAGTTTATTTTATTGGTCCGCTCAGCCGGTTTCAGAAACTAAAGAATGTGGTTCCCTCCGGAAAAAAATACGATGTTTTGTGTATTATGTCGGGGCCAGAACCCCAGCGTACCATGCTGGAAGACATTTTTATGAAACAGGCGTTGGAAACCCAGTTGAAAACACTGATCTTATCGGGTAAACCCGGTGAGAATTCGATGGTTATTAAAGAAAATGTGGAAATACGTTCTCATGTTTCGGATGAAGAAATGGCTTCACTGATTTTGTCGGCAGGCTTGGTGATCAGCCGTTCCGGCTATACCACCCTGATGGATCTGGCTACCCTGGGCAAAAAAGCTGTTTACATTCCCACACCGGGGCAACCCGAACAAATTTACCTGGCTGATCGGTTGAAACAGCTGGGGTTGTACTACACCGTATCACAAAAGAATTTTGATCTCCCGACTGCTTTTCAACAGGCGAATCAGTACGACGGGATGGAAGTGGATAACAATTATACCTTGCTGAAGGAGCGATTGGTCAAACTTCTGGAGTCCTAACCTTTTTTCTTTCAATCGGATAATTTTCTACATTTGAAGTATAATCTGTGCGTATGTTGAAAATGAGAGGACGTTACGTAATTTTTCTTTCTGCAGTCCTGTTTCTTGTATGCAGTCAATTGCAGGCCGGTGAGCAACAAAAGGAACAGGTGCCTGACACTAATGTGGTTTCTGTAGCAGGTGCTTTAAAGCTGACATCGGATCAGCCTGCCGAAGCTCTTAAAGAAGCGCAAAAGGCGTTGCTGATTCCTGATGCAACATTTTCAAGAAAACAAAAAGTAGCCTTTTTTCAAAAGCTCGCCACCGCTTTTCAGGAAAAAGGTCATTACAAGGAAGCCTATTTTTGTCTGAAAGCCGTTGATAGCCTGGAATTGTTACCTCCCGAGAACCTCTCGGTTGCCAAAACCGAAAGCCAAAGCAACTGGCCGGTTTATTTGCTCTATTTGTTTCTGATTGTTTTTCTGCTGCTTGTAGTCTATGTGTATGTAAGTCTGCGCAGCCGAAATCTGCAGTTAAGCAGCTTAAAATCAGAGCATGAAAAGCTGTTGCAAGAACAGAATAAACTACAGAAAGAGTTGCAGACAAAAATTGAAGAAGAAAATGAAGGACTCCAGAAACAACTGGATCAACTGAAAAGTGAGGAACTGGTACTAAAATCTTCTTTGCAAAAGGTGGAAAAGTCCAGTTATTTACGCAACGCTTTTATTGCCAACCTGGGTTTTGATGTGCGTACTTCGCTGACCGGAATCATTGGTTTTGCCAATATGCTGGAAACCGAGTTGGCTGTGAAGGAAAACAGGGATCTGTATATTTTTGCTTCCAGTATTGAAAAAAGCGGTAACCGGTTGCTGCGTTTGCTGAGTAACGTAATTGACCTGTCTGCAGTGGAAGCCCATACGATGGAGTTTGTTGCTACTCCGCTGGATCTGAATGGTGTGATGGGTAGCATTTACCAAAAATTTTCCGATCAAGCCAGGGATAAGAATCTGATATTTAAGTTTAAAGAAGATAAGGAATTACCTGCTGTTTTTGCTGATGAGAAGGCGCTGGAGAAAGTTCTGGAGCAGGTTACTGATAATGCGGTAAGATACACAGAGCAAGGGTTTGTGACGCTTTCGGCCTATTACAATGTGGAAAAAGAAATGAATGTAATAGAGGTTAAGGACACAGGCCCGGGTATGGACCGGAAAATTAAACAATTGATTTTTAGTTCGGTTGATCCGGAAACAGCTGATTTTGTCAATTACGGAACGGGTACGGGTATTGGTTTGAAACTGGCCCGCAGACTGCTGATGGCTATGCATGGAAAGATGGAATTGATCTCCAATCAGGGGGAGGGAACTATAGTGCAGATCTTTTTGCCCTGCAGTGAAAAAACAGCGGCAGCTACCGTTAAGGATGTTTCTGTAGAGGATGCAGAAGTAGTCGAATTTGCCGAAAAGCTCGACCTGTTTGTCTTGGAAGACGACCGGATGAATCGGTTGATTCTGGATAAGATGCTCAAAAAACTGGGAGATGTGGAACTGGCTGTAGATGGAACTGATTGTCTTGAAAAAGTAAAGAATTCAGTGGCAAAAGGCCGGTTTTATCAAGTCATGATTTTCGATATCAACCTTCCCGATGAATGGGATGGTGTGATGCTGATGAAAGAGATCCGGAACAGGTATCCCGAATATCGAAACATTCCTTTTATTGCTCAAACTGCTTATGCCATGGAAGGCGACAAGGAACGGTTCCTGGCCGAAGGATTCGATAGTTATCTTTCCAAGCCCATTGACAGGAATGAGCTTTTTGCTGTAATTCAGCAGCAGATGGCTATCTATGAAGTGAAAAATAAAACTTCGGTTTCCTGATGAGCTTTTAAAAACTTCGTTGGTAAATATCTTCCGCCAGTTGTCTTAATCGGATCATCTGTTTCGGATCAAGTGAAACTTCCTGCAAGTATTTCATCGCCTGATTGTAATGGGCTTCCATTTGATTTTCGGTATCTTCCGGTATGGAAAGCTGGTGGTACAGATCAATCATACGGTTGATCTTGACATCGGGATTTGTTTCTCTGAAGGTGGTTTTTATTTCTTCTTTTTCTTTCTCCCCCGATTTTTCCATGGCTTTACACAACAAATAAGTCTTTTTGTTTTGCAGGATATCTCCGCCAATTTTTTTGCCAAATGTTTTTTGGTCCCCAAATGAATCGAGATAATCGTCTTTAATCTGAAATGCCAGCCCCAGGTTCATTCCCAATTGATATATTTTTTTCTGATTAGCTTCAGAGGCTCCGCCAATCACAGCACCTATTTGCAAAGCAGCAGCCAGTAAGACAGACGTTTTCAACCGGATCATTTCCATGTATTCCTTCAACGAAATTTCTTCCCTGTCCTCAAAATCCACATCCTGTTGCTCTCCTTCAATTACTTCCATAGCTGTCTTTTTGAATACGGGAAGGATGTCTGTATGATGCTTTGAATGACTCAATAGATCATAAGCCTGAATCAGCATGGCATCACCGGTAAGAATCGCTTTGTTGATGCCGAATTTGTGGTGTACGGTTTCCACATTACGTCGCAAATCAGCTTCATCAATAATGTCGTCATGCACCAACGTAAAATTGTGGTAAATTTCAATGGCAGATGCTGCTGACAAGGCTTCACGTGCCGAACCGCCAAAAGCCTCACAGGCGGTCAGCAACAACACCGGCCTGATCCTTTTGGCTTTGGTTTTCATAATCTGCATAGCAGGTTCGAGCAAAATATCAGGGAAACCTTCAAATGCCTTTTCGAATAAGTATTCTTCAAATAATGTTTTCAATTCCTGCGCAGAATGTTGTGCTGTGCTCATGGGTTAAGGTTAAAAATTCTGGATCAAGTAAATCGGGTGGTTATGTATTATTTTTTCTGTTGCTTTAAAATCACGGGTGAAGCCCAGAATCATGCCTCCACCGCCTGAACCACAAAGTTTCAGTGAAAAAATGTCTTCTTTTAATCCCTGTTTCCATAGTTCCTCCAACCCTTTTGGTATCATGGGTTTGAATAATTCAAGACTCAGTTGCGACAACTCATGGATAGCCGGGAAAAACGTTTTTGTCTTGTTGCTGAGCCAGGAAGAAATACATTCACGGTTGACAGGAACTATTTCCTTTTCAATACGGTTGAGGTAGGAAGCCTCTTTACACTGATGCGTGAAATAGTTAACCAGGGGCTGCGTTTCACCAATCTGCTGGCTGTCAATCAGGAAAAAAGTGTTGGTCCCGGATGATTTTATCTGTTCCACCGTTGTGATTTCTTCCGGTCCTTTGATCCACAGGGGTTTTTGTATGTAGCTGACCAGCGGATCCAAGCCTGAACTCTTTCCGTGGAAGAAAGATTCCAGTTCCGAAAAAATGCCCTTTAACCGGATCAGGTCATCGGTTTTTTCAAGGGCATAACGTTCATATACAGCTGCTACTAATGACCCGGAGCTGCCCAGTCCGTAACCAATGGGAATGTTGGTTTCAAAGGCGAGTCCGTTATTCAGATCATTTTCAAGATTTTCGAGGTTCAGCGAAAACTTGTCTGTATGTTTTTTCAGGAAATGCAGAAACTGACTCAGATACTTTTGGGATGCCAGATGAACCGGTTCTCCGGTGGATTGTATGAACCGACCGGAACGATCAAAATAGGGTATGCTCAATGCCTGGGAACCAACCATCAGGCTGTATTCACCAAACATCAGGATCTTCGCAGCAAAACTTTTCCCTGTGATCATGATGTTATTTTTTGAGGGCCTTCACCCAGTTCGTCTTCAATCCACCCCCGGTTCCCGGTATGTTTACTCAATTCCTGATTCAGGAAATCATGCACCAGCTCCTTCGCTGAAAGCGGATACAACATGTGCACATTGGGACCGGCATCCAGGGTAAAGCAAACGGGTGTGCCGGTAGACATTCTGAATTCCTGAATTTTACTGATGATCTGCAATGTTTCCGGTTTCATCAGCAAAAAGGAAGGATTCGAAGTCATCATCATAGCGTGAAGAGTAAGTGCTTCCGATTCCGTGATGCGGATAAACGTTTCCAGGTCACCCGATTGAAGCGCAGTAAGTAAAATTTTTAAATTTTCTCGTGCCTGCCCAAATCGTTCTGTGGCAAACGGATGGTTATTCATCAACGCGTGTCCGGCCCGGCTGGACACTTTTTTGGCCCCGGTTTCTACCAATAGAATGGTGTCCTGAAAATGTTGAAATTCAGGGTGTACCTTGCCTTTTACCGGAACAGCATAAAGGTTCGTTGTGTTGTTTTGTGCCTGAGTTTCTCCCCAGATGGTATATCCCCCGTATACCGAACGACAGGCGCTTCCCGAACCCAGACGGGCAAGGAAGGAAGCCTTTTGAAAGAAATCTATGTCGTTGATCTGATGGAAATAAGTACGTTCCAGATCACACAAGGTCAATGCGAGGGCGCTCATTCCCGATGCCGAAGAGGCAATGCCGGCAGAATGCGGAAACGTGTTTTCGGAATGGATCGTAAAATCCAGTTGTCTGATAAAAGGGAAAACCTCTGAAAGACTTTTAAAAAAAGATGTCGTTTTCTCGCCAAACGCAGCATTTGTTTTTCCGTTTAAAAGAAAGTCCACCGAAAATTTATTTCCCTTGGCAGGTCTATACTGCACCGTTGTTTGTGTGTGTGCCTTGTTCAGCGAAAAACTCAGTGAAGGGTTTTGCGGAATTTGATTTCCCTTTTTCCCCCAGTATTTAATCAGGGCAATGTTGGAGGGGCTTTTCCAGCCAATTTCCCCGGAAGGGGGGACGGAATTGAATTTTAAATCGGGGTTCGTATACTGCATTAAAAATTGATTTTCAATATTAAACCGATTGAAAATACATCGACAGGATGTGGGTGTAAAAATAACAAAAAAAGCAGGCCATTGGCCTGCTTTTCATACACTATAGAAAAGTTAGCTATCGCTGTGAGATCATAGGTTTTGCCAGGGGTTTCTTTGATAAAGGCATTCCGCTGTGTGTCCATGCCACATAGGCACCGTCGTAAAGCTTAACATTGGGCCAACCGAGGATGCCTTTGAGGGCTGCAAAAACTACCGAGGCCCTGATGCTGGTCTGGCAATACAGAACAATATTCTGATCTTTACTTAAGCCGTGTTCTGAAAGTATTTTCACGATTTCG
The DNA here is from genome assembly GCA_016936355.1 of Bacteroidales bacterium. GTDB lineage: Bacteria > Bacteroidota > Bacteroidia > Bacteroidales > F082 > Sulfidibacterium. Next base: position 51,368 of record JAFGYB010000066.1, read on the forward strand.
TCTTTGGGCTTGAAAGAACCGTCTTTTTTCAAAATACTCAGGTAATTCAGGTTGATGGCGCCGGGGATGTGTCCTTTGCTGTTTTCTGTTGTTCCCAAATATTCGTCGTTGGTTCGGCAGTCAACAATCACATCGTTTTTAACCTGTTCCTTTTCCAGAATTGTATAAACGGAGGCGTTGACGTGGGGTGAAAATGTTGTTTTCTTTATACCTGTTGAGCTGGAAGTTACAGGAATTCTGGCTTTGCGCCAGTCTGTCAGATCCTTGTGTAGAATCCAGACATTTTTAACCCCCAGATATTTCAGGATCCAGTATACTCTTGATGAATATTTTTGTGAATTCTCGTCATAAACAACAAGGGTATTGGTTTCGCTGATACCATGATTCCCCATGATTTTAGCCAGTTCAGCAGAACCAAGAATCAAAGCCGGAACCGGTCCCGTTTTGTAAAGCGTGGCATGAGGAATGTTTACAGCATTCTTGATGTGAAATGCATTGTACACATTGGATTTTCCTGCATCGATCACTTTCAGGTTCTTATCCGATTTGTACATTTTCATGAACTCAGTGGCCGATATGACCTGGGCGTTAGAAAAGTTGGAAATGAAAAGGAGTAAACTTCCGATGACTAAATATTTGATTGATTTCATGTGATTCATGTTTTAGAATTTTACCTGAACCTGAATGAGCAAAGCATCATTTTTGTATTCGTGAATGATGTTGTTCGTTTTTCTTTCGGCATTATAGAGGTAGTTCACCTGAATGCGGGTCCAGTCATTGATAAAATAATTGAGACCTAAAGTGGTCGTGTTTTCGGGATAGCTTTGAAGTACACCCTGATATTCGTAGGTGGTTCCGTCCGGATTGTACGTCTCATATTTAACAACAGCCTGCAGGTTCCAGGGGGTACTGTATTGGGCCAGTGCCCAGAAACCATTCTTTTTGTATTCGGCCAGTTGGTATGCCGCATTAGTGCCTGTGATGACTTCAGCAGCCTTTCCGCCGCAGCCGCCATCACTTGCAATGGTTCCTTTATCCGTACCAAAAAGGTATTCTCCCTGCACGAGCAGATTGCCTTTTTCCACAGTTAAGTCCATTCCGTACCGGTTAAAGCCGTCCTGTTCTCCGGTCGTTTGTTTCAACCCTACTTTCCCGCCTTTGTAGCTGGCACCAATTTTTAACCATTTGACCGGGGCAAAGCGAATATTGGCTGCCAGGGTTTTGTTTTGGTTGTCGTCAAGAGCATTGATACCGGTTCCGTTCAATAGAGCCAGTCGGTAAGTGATCTGATCCTTTTTCCCGAGCGAGCCCAACACCATCAGTCCCATTTCCCTGAATGGACTGGCCATTTGGTTCACAACAGTGGACCGGTTAATGGTGTGGAGCGCAAAACAGGGCGTATTCAGTTCAAGACTGTAAGGTGATTTAAACTGACCGATGGAAAAACGGAGGTATTTACCAAAAGGTGAATAGGTTATGTACGCATCCAGTAACTGGGGGCCGCCTGCCACAGGGCTTAGCTCTGCCATCACATAATAGCTGATGTTATATGGGATACTTCCCATGATGCCAATGCGGGCCCTTTTAAACATAAACGTTGAGTTTTTAACAGGGTTTCCGGAAGCATCGTTCCCGAAGAAATAATAGTTAAACTGGGGCTGAATATACCCCATGATTTTATTTCCATCCGTTGGAGTCTCAGTTTCGCAGCCCTGAGCCTGAATATTTTCAGCTGCAATAAATGAGAACATAAGCAAAAGCGCAGCAAAAAGATGGGTGGTTTTTTTCAACTTATTCATTAGAGTATCTTTTTTGGGTTACGGGTTGATTTTACTGGACATAGGTATAATTGTAAGCACCGTGCCAAGTGGGTTTTCCGGCAGTCTTCAATGCGTTGTATCGCAAGGAGTTTACTCCAAATTTGATGCTTTTTACATTGTATCCCAATACGTTGAGCCAGGCGGTAACCATGGAGGAGGTCATCCCTGTGTAGCAATACACCAGGTTGGTGGTGGCAGGGTTAATACCGGCGAGTTGTCCGCCTGAAATGGAAATGGTTCCGTATTGGTAGGCACCGGCAAAGTGTCCGATAGAGGTATATGTAGCAGCATCCCAAAAATTATAAATAGCATAACCGGTCGGATTGCTTAAGACATCTGAAGAGGCAATGCCCTGGAAGCCGTTGTGAAGCATTTGATTCACACGGTCGGCTAAAATACCGGCTCCATCAGTGGCAGTTGAAGTCCAGTTTGGTTCATCAAAACTGGAGGGGGTGGGTGAGGCTGTGAAAACCCAGTTGCTGTTGTTATCAGCGGCATTTCCTACGCTGTTAGCCCAGGATCCCTGAAAGGAAGCGTTCCATTCAGCAAAACCAAACTTCAAGACCTGTGCATTTGAAAATCCAGAAAGACGCAGAGCCATCACGGCGTGTGCAGCGGTTTGCCCGGTGTAACAAACCACCAGAATGGGTTTGTCGGTATAGGATTTAGCTGTATTAACCACATCAGCCAGCGTGACATTAACAGCATTTTTAATGTGACCGTTGGCGAAATCACTCGCCGAACGCAGATCAAAAACATAATAGTTGGGAATACTGAAATCTGTCGAATCAACGATGGAAGAGGCATCAATAACCCAGCCCGACAAAAGGTTCGGGAGATCCAGGTTGTTGGCCACCATATAAGTGGTAAGCGTTTTGTAAGCACTTTGCGAAGGATCGGGGGTCGTATTGTCTTTGCATCCGGTGAGGACAAAGAGTTGTAACGAACCAAACAACATGAAGTAGTAAAAAATCTTTTTCATTTTTCTGTTTTTATTATGTGAAACAATTTGTTTGTTAATCGATTCACAAAACTATAATCTGCTGTATTATGGAGCCAGAAAAGAGGCGGGTAATATTCCTGATCGAAACCTGTAATTTTACATGTTTATATGAATATTTTTGCATGTTATGCTATTTTTCATAATTTTGTGAAAAAAAGAACAATGAAGAAAACCCCTGCATTTGTAAGTAATTGTATGATCGAAATCGAGCACGACAGATGCTTCGATATATTGACTCCCGACGAACGCTCGTATTTATTTGACAACAGTATAGAGATGGTCTATGGGCCTGATGAGATGGTTATTAAACAAGGTACATTTGCTTCCCATATTTTATTCCTTCAGAAAGGGCTGGTGAAGGTATTTATGGGAGATAACAACAAGGATTTAATCCTGAAAATTATCCCGGAGAATCATTTTGTGGGCTTGTCCTCATTTTATGGTGAAAATCATAAATTCATTTATTCAGTGTCGGCCTATGTTGAGTCAAAATTTCTTTTAATTGAAGAAAGTGCTTTTCGTGAACTATTGAAAAGAAACCCTCAGTTTGCTTTTAAAATTCTGAATATTCAAAATGAAAATACGGCTCAGGTTTACAGCCGGTTTTATTGCCTCACCCGAAAACAATCGTCCGGACTGGTGGCTGATTTGCTTTTGTGTTTGTCCAAAAGGGTGTTTAAGTCTGATAAATTCCATCTACCCATTACCCGTACTGATTTTGCCGATTTAACAGGTCTTTCTGTGGAAAGTATTATGCGCATTCTGAAAGAATTCAAACGGGATGGGCTGATAGCCGTTCGGGGAAAAAATATGGAAATACTCAAAACGGATACCCTGGAATTGATCAGCCAGTTTGGGTAGGACTTTTTTGTCACTTTTGCGGTTCCGGACGCCAAAAAGTCTTTGGCATTCATTTTGATATACCGGTATCATAGCATGATAATTTATAAATAAACTATGGATATGGAAAAGACAAAATGTTTGATCATTGGCTCAGGACCTGCAGGATATACTGCCGCGATTTATGCCGCCCGTGCCGACCTGAAACCTGTTGTTTATCAAGGTATGGAACCCGGTGGACAGCTGACCACAACTACCGAAGTAGATAATTTTCCCGGTTATCCCGAAGGTATTGACGGACCCAAAATGATGGAAGATCTTCAAAAACAGGCCGAACGGTTTGGATCTGACATTCGGTGGGGAATGATCACCGAACTGGATACTTCTGAACGTCCCTTTAAAGCAAAAGTGGATGACGGAACTGAATTATTGGCAGAAACTGTCATCATTGCCACTGGTGCCACCGCCAAGTACCTGGGGCTGGAATCGGAGGAAAAATTTAAAGGTGGCGGGGTGTCGGCCTGTGCTACCTGTGACGGATTTTTCTATAAAGGTAAAGATGTTGCTGTTGTAGGTGGTGGAGATACGGCCGCCGAAGAAGCTACTTATCTGGCCAACTTGTGTAATAAAGTGTATCTGATCCACCGCCGGGATGAGCTGCGTGCCTCTAAGGCTATGCAACACAAAGTGCTCAATACTCCCAATATTGAAATGTTGTGGGACAGTGAAGTGAAAGAAATTGTCGGAACTGAGAGCGGTTTTGTTAAAGCGTTGAATGGTGCAGTTGTGGTCAACAACAAAACCGGGGAAGAAAGAAAGATCGATATTGAAGGATTCTTCGTAGCCATCGGACACAAGCCCAACACCGACATATTTGTAGGAAAACTCGAAATGGATGAAACGGGTTATTTAAAAACCAAAGCCGATTCCACTGCCACCAATGTGGAGGGTATTTTTGCCGCCGGTGATGTTCAGGACAAACATTTCCGTCAAGCCATTACCGCAGCCGGAACCGGGTGTATGGCAGCTATTGAAGCTGAACGCTTTTTGTCATAGGAAGATTCTGTTTTTCATACGTTCTAAAAAGGCTGTATCAATTTTGATACAGCCTTTTTTATTTAGTTATTTCGTACAATTAATACCGGAATCTTCACTTTATGCCGAACTGATTCAATGGTGGTGCCGAACAGGAAATCTCTGAACCATCCGTGACCGTGCGCTCCCATAACCAAAAGCTGCGCTTCGTATTCGGAGGAAATGGACGGGATGAGGGTTTTGGGGGTACCGTACCCAATCCGGGTTTCAATTTGGTACCCTTTTTCCTTCAATTCCTTTGTATATTCCTGTAAACGCCGCTCATCACTGCTTGTTTCCAAATCGTCGGTTTCATCTCCAAAAACAAGAGCTGCGGCACTTTCAACAATGTGCAGAAACAGATATTCGGCCTTCGTACCAGCTGTAGTAAGTGCATGCTGTATCACACCAGTATCTGCTTTGGAGAAGTCAAGGGCAACCACCACCCGGTTGTAGAGTGGTTTGTTCAGCTCAGGTTTTACGGGCATGGTCTTGTGAATAAATGCCATTTCCTTTTCTTTGGCTTGTTTGATCAACGGAAGAATGGTGAGGTAAAGTAAAATCAGCAGGAGAAAAACTACCGCAGGTATAACAACAAGATAAATGATCCAGGGATTCGCCGCAGTCGTTAGCCAGGATTGAATTTGCTCAACGACGAGTTGAAGGTTTAATGCTACTATGATTCCGGCAACCAGCCAGGAAAGGATTTTTACCGGTAGCTTAATGGCAAACTGCCCCATAGATTTTTTTTCGCTTACAAAATGAATCAGTGGAATGGTTGCAAAGCCAAGTTGTAAGCTCAGTACAACCTGACTTAGGACGAGTAGTTTTCCGGTATAGGATTCGCCGTAATATACAAGCACAAAAACGGCAGGGATGATGGCCAGCGACCGGGTAATCATCCTGCGGGCCCAGGGTTGAATACGGAAATTGATAAAGCCTTCCATTACGATTTGTCCGGCCAGTGTTCCCGTTAAGGTGGAGCTTTGTCCGGCTGCAATCAGTGCCACAGCAAACAGTATGGCTGCCCAATGAGTTCCCAGCATGGGTTCCAGAAATTTATAAGCATCCTGAATTTCAGAAACATTAAACATGCCGGCTTTGTAAAAGGTGGCTGCCGCCAGAATCAGGATCCCGGCATTGACAAAGAAAGCCATATTCAGAGCAAAAGCCGAATCGAAAAAATTAAACCGGAGTGCTTCACCCACTTTGGAACGGGTACGCATGAACTTCCGGGTTTGAACCAGTGAGGAATGTAAATAAAGGTTGTGCGGCATCACGGTGGCTCCTATGATCCCGATGGCGATATACAAGGCGGTGCTGTTCGGAATGGAAGGAATAAAACCTTTGGCGATTTCGCTAACTATAGGTTTGGCAAAAAACATTTCCACAAAAAAGGCCATCCCAATCACGCCGACCAGTGAAAGAATGAATGCTTCCATCTTACGCATGCCTTTGTTCATGAGGAACATCAAAATGAGTGTGTCTGAAAAAGTGATCAAAACACCCCATATCAATGGAATTTTAAACAGCAGTTGCAGCCCGATGGCCATACCGACTACTTCAGCCAGGTCAGTGGCAATGATGGCAACTTCAGCCAAAAGATACAGGATGTAATTCACCGGTTTGGAATAGGTTTCACGACAGGCTTGTGCCAGATCGCGGCCCCGGACTATACCCAGACGTACACTTAAGCTCTGCAGCAGTAATGCAATGATGTTTGACATGAGCAATACCCAAATCAGCTGGTATCCAAACTGACTTCCACCGGCAATATCAGTGGCCCAGTTTCCCGGATCCATATACCCTACACTGATGAGGTATGCCGGCCCCATAAAAGCCAGCAGTTTTCTGAAATTTCCTTTTTTACTGGAGGTGTCTATGGAAGCATGGACTTCTTCCAGCGATTTTGCGTTTTTATGCTCCATGTTTTCTGACTTTTAGATTGAAGGTGGTTTCCTGAGATAAAAAATAGGTCTGACGTTCCATTTCTATTTCGACAGAACGGTCGTACGATTCAATATTTTTCAGTTTGAAAACACTTCCGATTTGTAAGTTGATCTTATTCAGGTAGATAAGAAATTCATTATCGGGTTGGATTACGGCATCCAAAACATATTCGTATCCCGGCTCAACTTCCGAAAGTTTCTGACTTTTAATTTCCCAGATGCGGCCTTTTTCCAGCGGAATAGGTTCTCCGTGGGGATCAAAAGCCGGATGGCCCAGAAAATGATCCAGTCGCTCGATCAATTCGTCGGAATGGATGTGTTCCAGCTTTTCGGCTATGTCGTGCACCGATTCCCAGCCAAACCCCAGACTTTTTACCAGAAACGTTTCCCAAAGACGGTGTTGCCGGATCAGCTTTAAAGCAAATTTTTTACCGTTTTCTTTGAGTGAAACCCCCTGGTATTTTTGATAATGAATTAATCCTTTCTTTTCCAGCCTTTTCAGCATGTCCGTTACGGAAGAGGCCTTAGTGCTGAGCTTTGCAGCAATATCATTGGTCAGAATGTTACCCTTTTTATCTGCTTCTAACTGATATATAGCTTTTATATAATCTTCCTCTGCTAAGGTCATTTTGAAAAATTTATGTAAATGTAAACATAAATTTAGATGGATCTAAAAATATATTTTAATAATAGTTAAATTTACAAAATAGGATTTCTCCAAAATAATTGGAGGCCTTGTTTTACGGACACATGTGATTTGTCTGGTTTTGAAAGGTTTATTTCACGAGTTTCATCTTGTGAATTTTGTTCATTATTTATGAAAAAATTAATAGAAATCAGTCAGCTATGACCAACTCATTTTATATATTTGTGCCCAAAGCCTTTAATAGCAACTGCCATGATTTATTTTTACTCAAACGATCAACAGGATTATTTTCTGGTTCATACGGTTCAGCAACTACCGCAAAGTGATCACCGTAAATTATCATGGCTTTTTGGAGATGTGCGCTTATGCATGGCCGATGAGGTAGAGGGCTGGTTTATAGGGCCGCGCCAGGAAATGATTACTCCCTGGAGTACCAATGCTGTGGAGATCACACAAAATATGGGAGTGAAGGGGATTGATCGTATCGAAGCCTTTGAACGGACTGAAAAATCCAAAGCTGATTTTGATCCTATGTTGCAGCAATTGTATCATAATCTGGATCAGGAAACATTTAAAGTAAGGCGGATGGTGGACCCCATCCGTCAAGTGGACGATATAAAATCCTATAACGAGAAAGAAAGTCTGGCGCTGAGTGATGATGAAGTGGAATACCTGGAGCAGGTTAGTAAAAGCATTGGCAGAAAGCTGACGGATTCGGAAGTATACGGCTTTGCACAGATCAATTCGGAACATTGCCGACATAAAATATTTAACGGAAGTTTTGTACTGGATGGCAAAGAAATGTCCGACAGTTTGTTTGCACTGATCAAAAAAACTTCCAAAGCCCATCCCGATTATCTGGTATCTGCCTACAAGGACAATGTGGCTTTTATTGTGGGGCCAGTTGTGGAGCAATTTGCACCGAAATCAGGCGATAAAGCTTCCTTTTTTGAAGTGAAACCGGTGGAATCGGTCTTGTCGCTGAAAGCAGAAACACATAATTTTCCTACTACTGTCGAGCCTTTCAACGGAGCGGCAACCGGAAGTGGAGGAGAGATCAGGGATCGTATGGCTGGAGGAAAAGGGAGTATCCCATTGGCTGGTACGGCCGTTTATATGACTTCGTATCCCAGGCTGGACAGTTCCCGTGACTGGGAAAATAAAATTTCTGCCCGTAAGTGGTTGTACCATAATCCAGCCGAAATTTTGATTAAGGCTTCCAACGGAGCTTCTGACTTTGGCAATAAATTTGGACAGCCACTGATCAACGGGAGCCTTTATACTTTCGAACACGAAGAGAACGGAGCGACTTATGCCTATGATAAGGTAATCATGATGGCGGGTGGCGTGGGGTATGGACTGAAGGCAGATGCTCAGAAAGACATTCCCGAAGAAGGTGATTTGATTGTGGTGCTGGGTGGAGATAACTACAGAATTGGCATGGGGGGAGGTGCGGTGTCTTCGGTGGCAACCGGTCATTACAGTCAGGGGGCAGAACTTAATGCCGTGCAGCGTTCCAATCCTGAAATGCAAAAGCGGGTGGCCAATGCTATTCGGGCTTTTGTGGAGTCGCCTGAAAATCCGGTGGTATCGATTCATGATCACGGGGCCGGTGGCCACCTGAACAGTTTGTCAGAATTGGTTGAAGATGTGGGTGCCGTGATTGACATAAACAAGTTACCGCTTGGGGATCCTACGCTTTCCTTCAAAGAAATTTTGGGAAATGAGTCACAGGAGCGTATGGGGCTGGTTATAAAAAAGAAAAATGCTGCACAGGTTGAGCAGATTGCAGCCCGTGAGCGGGCTCCCTTTTATAAGGTGGGTGAGGTTCAGAAAGGGCATCATTTTCTGGTCCGTACTGACGACAATCAGTGTCCTGTGGATCTGAAAATGGAATACCTGTTTGGGAAACCACCCCAGACCGTATTGACTGACAATACGGAGGAAGTAACTTTTGCTGAACCTAAATACAGTCCTGCCAAATTGGAAGAATATCTGATGGGTGTCTTGAGGCTGGAAGCGGTTGCCTGTAAAGACTGGCTCACCAACAAAGTGGACCGGTCGGTGGGAGGAAAGGTTGCCTTGCAACAGAATACCGGTGTTTTGCATCTTCCTTTGAATAATCTGGGTGTTATGGCACTGGATTATCAGGGTGAAAAGGGAATTGCCACAGCTTTGGGTCATGCACCTGCGGCTACGTTGTCCGATCCGGCCAATGGTTCCCGACTGGCTATTGTAGAGTCACTCACCAATTTGGTTTGGGCACCCTTAACACACGGACTCAGTGGTGTGGCCCTCAGTGCTAACTGGATGTGGCCTGCTAAAAATCCCGGAGAAAACGCTCGCTTGTACAAAGCGGTTCAGGCGGTCAGCGACTTTGCTATTGATCTGGGGATAGCCATTCCCACCGGAAAAGATTCGTTGTCCATGACTCAGAAATACGACGACGGTTCGTTGGTGTATGCTCCCGGAACAGTAATCATTACCGCTGTTTCCGGTGTGGATGATGTAAAAAAAGTGATTCGACCCAATATACAGTCGGTTTCCGGCACTTCATTGGTGTATATCCCGTTTACAGATTCAGGTTTTGAACTGGGTGGGAGTAGTTTTGCACAGATAAAAAACAAAGTTGGCAATAAAGCGCCGGAAATTTCCGATGCGGCAATTGTGAAAAAAGCCTTTGCAGCAGTACAATTGCTGTTGGAACACGGACAGATTCTCGCCGGGCATGATGTATCGTCCGGAGGGTTGATTACTACGCTGCTTGAAATGAATTTTCCGAATGTGGAATACGGTATGGAAGTGCACCTGGATGCACTGGCATCAGACGACATGGTTCGTTTGGCGTTCAGTGAAAAACCAGCTGTTGTACTTCAGGTCCGGAATGTGGAAGAAACGAAAGTACTTCTGGAAAAATCAGGAACTAAGTATGTTTTGTTGGGAGAAGTAATCGAAGATCGACAGTTGATTCTGCACCATCAGGATACAAAAAAGGTGCTGGATGTGGTACATTTCCGCGATATCTGGTATGAAACTTCCTATTTGTTCGACCGCAGACAAACCGAAGGTGACAACGCGTACAGTCGGTATAAGAATTACAAAAAACAGGACCTTCAGTTTCATTTCGACCGTACTTTTACAGGTTTAAAATCGAGCTACGGCATTGAAAACAGAGACAACATTACACGTCCCAAAGCCGCTATTATTCGAGAGAAAGGGGTGAACGGCGACCGGGAAATGGCGTATGCTCTTTACCTGGCCGGATTTGATGTGAAGGATATACACATGACCGACCTGATCAGTGGCCGGGAAGATTTGTCGGATGTGGGATTCGTTGTTTTTGTGGGCGGTTTCTCCAATTCCGATGTCCTGGGTTCTGCCAAGGGTTGGGCCGGTGCCTTTCTTTACAACAGCAAAGCAAAAGATGCCCTCGATCGGTTTTACCATCGTGAAGATACACTCAGCTTAGGAGTGTGTAATGGGTGTCAGTTGATGGTGGAATTAAACCTGATCTATCCCGACCATCCGGAGCATATTGAAATGGAGTTGAATGATTCGGGGAAATTTGAATCCGGTTTTATCAATGTGAACATCCATGAAAACAATTCGGTGATGCTGAAATCCCTGGCAGGAAACCGGTTAGGTGTGTGGGTGGCCCACGGAGAAGGAAAGTTTAGTTTCCCTTATTACAAGGATAAATATCATGTTCCTTCGTCGTACACTTATGATCTGTATCCGGGTAATCCCAATGGTTCAGACTGGGGTGCAGCCGCTATTTGTTCCAACAACGGCCGGCATCTGGCGATGATGCCTCATTTGGAACGATCTGTTTTTCCGTGGCAATGGGCTCACTATCCTGAATCAAGAAAAAGTGACCAGGTTACCCCATGGATTGAGGCGTTTGTGAACGCCAGACAGTGGCTGCAAAAGTTTTGATTTTCGCTAAAGAATCTGGCTGAACCTTTTCACATTGTTGGTTCGTATCTTCTCAATTGCGTGTAGAGAACCGGTGGCTGTTGATTGTTGATTTTGAGCAGGCAGCAAATTTCTTTTTCAATAAAAGGGGGACAAGTTTAATTTTTTATAAATTAGCCTCAATATTAACCAAATTTATTTACCATGAGAAAAATTACAATTACCTTGCTGGCTTTCATGTTAGCCGTTAACCTGGGCTATGCAGGTGGTTTGGTGACCAATACCAATCAAAGTACTGCATGGGCCCGTATGATGGTACGTGATGCTTCAACAAGTATTGACGCTGTTTACTACAACCCGGCAGCGCTCACCAAATTGTCAGATGGGCTTCACATTTCTTTGAGTAATCAAACAATTTCTCAAACACAAACCATTACCAGTACTTTTCAGTTCCTGAATAACAAGACTTACGAAGGAAAAGTATCTGCACCGATTTTCCCTGATGTTTACGTGGCTTACAAAACAGGTCGCTGGGCATTTTCTTTGGGTTTCATGCCGATTGGTGGTGGTGGTGGCGCCGAATTCGCCACAGGAATTCCCATGGCTGAAATTCCCATTGCAGCTACCGCAGCCGGACTCTCAGGTTTGGGAGTTACCGGATATTCCATGGACATGTATCTGAAAGGATCTTCCGTGTACTTCGGCTTACAGGCTGGTATCAGTTTTGCTGTTTCCAAAAACTTTTCCCTCTATGGTGGGGTTCGTTATGTGATGGCAAACAACTCATACTCAGGTTATGTTAAAGACATCAGGTTTACTACTGCCGGAGGTTCTGTGGTTCCTGATACTTATGTGAATGGCGTTGCAAAGGGATTACAGGATGCTTCGAATGGATTGGCTTATCTGGTGAGCCAGGGTGCCGGAGCTTACACTTTAAGTCAGGCTGTTACTGATCCTACCCAATTGGCTCAACTCCAAGCTGCATTGACTGCTGCAGGTGCTACTCCTGATAATTTGTCTACAATGACTATTTCTGATTTGAATACAAACTTTTCACCCGTATTGGTTGCTACTTCTCAATACTTAAGTTCAGTAGCTCAGTCACTGGGTGCCTTGTTGGGTGATCAGCAGATTGATGTGAAACAAAAAGGTCATGGTTTTACTCCTATTTTCGGAGCCAATCTGTCGTTGTTGAACAACAAACTCGACATTGGTTTGAAATATGAATTCATTACCCACATGACCCTGACCAACAGCACCCCTGCCGGTAAAGGTTATTTGATTGGTATGAATACAGACGGTTCACCTATTTACATGTTCCCCGATGGTGAAAAAATCAATGCTGACATGCCTTCTATGCTGTCAATTGGTGTGAACTATAAAGTAAACGACATGATCTCCTTGCAGGGAGGCGCTCACTTCTACGGTGACCGCAATACCGGCTGGAAAGACGTGAAAAGTACAGTAGGTAAAAACTATCAGGAATACGGCTTGGGTGCCGAAGTTAATGTGACTCCCAAACTGTTGCTGAGTGCCGGTTATTTGATTACCATTACCGGTGTAAATCAATCCTATCAGAGCGATTTGAGCTACAGCTTGAATACAGGTACCGTTGGTGCTGGTGGTGCTTACAAGATCAATGATAACATTACCTTGCAGTTGGGTGGATACCTTACCAACTACACTCCAAAAACCTATGATTATTCCTACACTGTAGGTTCAACATCGATCCCATATAAGAATACTTATAAAAAGAGTACTTTTGGTGTTTCCGTTGGCCTCGATTTCAAAATTGGAAAATAATCGATGATAAATTGTAATGAAGAGCCACGGAATTAATTCGTGGCTCTTTCTTTTTACTTTATATATGAAACGTTTTGCTCTTTTCCTGATTCTCATTTTTATGACCGCCGGTTTGCTTTCGGCGCAGCAAATACAGAATGATCCCTATTTTGCCGTGTCAACGCACCCCATTACGGTTATGTCTATTGGTTCGTATCCCGATTCACTGGTGCTGGTTCTGTCCATTGAAAATCAGTTGGCCAATGGATATTTCTGTGTGAACAGGAAAGTCTATGCCGAGAACCTTAAAACCAAAAACAGGACGTACATGTTAAGCGAACGGGGACTTCCTTATTGTCCGGAGGTGTACCACTTTAAATGGAAAGGAGAGCAGAAAATCTTTTATCTGGTGTTTCCTTCTTTAGGGAAAGATGTTCGTTACGTAAATGTGGTGGAGGATTGTAAGGATCAGTGTTTTGAATTGTTTGGACTGGTACTGGATCCAAAAATGAATGCAGAGATTAATAGAGCATATGATGCCTATAAGATCGGTAATACTTCCGAGGCACTGAATCTTTTTGAGCATGTGATCCAAACATATCCTGATTATCCGTACGGAACTTTTGTGGATCATGTAATCAAAATTTTATTGGAACAAGGCCAGTATAAGGAAGCGGGAAAGTGGTACAAAAAACTACAATTTTCCAGTTTTCTGGACAAAAAACCTCTTCTGATCCAGGTACGTTCCTACGAAGGTTTTGACCGGATCCCTCAAAATTAACCTGTATTGACAGGCGGTTCTGTCGTTTTCATCTATGGAAAATTTCATAGTTTTGCCGCCTTTTCAATAGGGAAAATATGAAGTTTCGAATTCTTTTAGTAATTCTTTTTGTGGGGATCAGGCTTTCCGTGTCCGCACAAAATGATACCATCATAAAACTCTCAGAGGTTAAGATTACGACACCTGCAAATCCGGTTCTCTTTGACCGGAGCGGACGATTTATTCAGGTGATCGGTCAACACGAAATTAAATCAGCACCGGTGAATAATCTGGAGGGCATCCTGAGTCAGTTCAACGGTTTTGATGTGCGCAGCCGTGGACCGTTTGGCGTACAATCCGACTTAAGCATACGGGGCGGTTCTTTTGATCAGAATGTGATTCTGCTCAATGGTATTCCCTTGGATGATCCTCAAACCGGACACAATGCACTGGATTTTTCTCTGGCTCCCGATAACATTAAAAAAATTGAAGCCATCCTGGGGCCGTCCTCCCGATGGTTCGGACCCAATGCTTTCTCGGGTGGGATCAATATAATTACCCAACCGGATAGCACGAACAAACTGGATCTTCATATAACAGGTGGCCAATACGGTTTGTTTTCAGGTTTGTTGTCCGGCAACTATCACTGGGGTAAAATAAAAAACCTGACTTCGGTTCGGTACAGTCGGGACGATGGCTATCAGAGAGATACCGATTTTAAAACAGCCGGACTGTTTCACCAATCAGTATACCACTACAAGCATACCCTGATGCAGCTTCAGCTATCTTTTCAGGACAAGGCCTACGGTGCCTATGGATATTATACGGCGCAGTATCCCGATCAGTTTGAACATACACGAAACCTGTTTTCTTCTTTCGATGTTTCAACCGGGCATAAGATCAAGTGGGAGGGAAGTGTTTCCTGGCACAGAATGTACGATCGTTTCGAACTGTTCAGGCAGGGAAAAAACTGGTACGAGAAACAAGGCAACTGGTATGTCATGGGGCAGGATAGTGCGGGTTATCATACCCCTTTTGGTTTTTTCCCCTACACGGGCCCCAATTTTCACCGCACTGATGTGTTTTATGGTCGCGGACAAATGCATTTTTCATCGGTTTTGGGAAAGAGTGCCGTCAGTGTATCGTTCAAAAAAGATCACATTATTAGTAATGTGTTGGGCACTGTAACCACCGATACCCTTTATTCTTCCGGTGGGGCTTTTTACGATCACAGTGCTGAACGAAGCGAAATAAATCTGAATGCCAACCAGTTGTATTCGAAAGGTGCTTTTAGTGCCTCGGCAGGCTTCAACCTTTTTTATAATAATCAGTTTGGAATGCTTTTTTCACCAGGAGTGGATTTGAGCTATTCGTTAAACGCGCGGTACCGGCTTTTTGCTTCGGCAAACCGTGCCATCCGGCTTCCTACATTTACCGATTTGTATTATCAGGGTCCTGATCACATCAGTAATCCTGACTTGAAAGCGGAGCAGGTAACGGGGTTTGAAACCGGAGTGAAATACTTCTCACGCCGCGTGGGGGCTACATTTTCGGTATTCGACCGGTTAGGTGTTAATATGATCGACTGGGTTAAAGCAACTCCTCAGGATCAATGGAAGAGTGAAAATATTACCCGGTTGAATACTTTTGGTTTGGCTTTAGCGGTTGAGTACCGCGCGCCCACAAGTCAAAAATTCCTTCAGTCACTCATCTTTAATTACACCTATTTGACAAGCAACAAAAGCGCTTCGGGTTTTATTTCACTTTATGCCTTGGATTATCTGAAACACGACGTTGGCATCATCATGACCAATCGGCTGGCAAATCATGTAACGGCCTCTTGGAGGGTGAAAGTACAAGACCGTAATGGGGGTTATTTTGATTATCAGACAGGTCGGGTTTTGCCTTATGAGACCGCTGTATTGCTCAATGCCAAGTTGAGTTACAGATGGGGGAAAAGCCAGCTGTTTATTCAGGGTGATAATTTGTTGAACAAAAGAGTCCACGACATCGGAAGTGTTTTGTTACCCGGCATCTGGATGACGGGAGGTGTTTCGTATCAGCTGGGCCCTTAAGTATTGTTTGGTATGAAATAGGATTCGGGGATAATTCAAACAAAAACAGATTGTTAAATTCTCAGTAATTCATAGTAACAAACCGGAAAGTAAAATTTTATATATTAGCGACTCATTCAAATTTACACCATGAAAAAAACAGTTCTGATTACGGGAGCCACCAGTGGTATTGGCTATTCCTGTGCTGAAAAATTTGCCGAACAGGGACATCGTTTGATCCTCACAGGAAGAAGAGAAGAAAGGCTCAATGAAATAGCTACTTCACTCAAAGAAAAATATGGAGTTGATGTATTGTCTCTGGTTTTTGATGTGCGTCAAAAAGAGGCTGTGGAGCTGGCTGTTCAAAGTTTATCTGACACCTGGTCCGATATCGATGTGTTGATCAACAATGCCGGACTGGCTGTGGGGCTTTCCACCATTCAGGAGGGCGATACTGATGACTGGGAACGCATGATCGATACCAATGTGAAAGGACTGTTGTACATCAGCCGTGCTGTGCTCCCCCTGATGGTGAAGCGCAAGAAAGGTCATGTGGTAAATATTGGTTCCATCGCCGGTAAAGAAGTCTATCCCAACGGAGGCGTTTATTGTGCCACCAAACATGCTGTGGATGCTCTGACCAAGGGCATCCGTATCGATACGGTTCACCACGGTATTAAAGTGACCCAGATTGCCCCCGGTGCTGTAGAAACCGAGTTCTCCATGGTCCGCTTCAAAGGCGATAAAGAAAAAGCCGATGCCGTATACAAAGGATACGAACCGCTGCATCCGGAAAACATTGCCGATGTGGTGTATTTTGTAACCGACCTGCCTTCTAATGTAAACATTAACGACCTGGTGATCATGCCTACCGCACAGGCAAGCGCCACGGTTTTCCATAAAGAATAACAAAAACAGACGTTGCTTGCCTTGAGGGCAAGGGTAAAAAATTGAACTATGAAAGTTAGAAGATTGTTTGACCTCATGGAATACTATGAGGAATCATTTCTTCCCAAAGAGGATGTGCTGGCGGGAAAAGTTGAGGGGAAATGGGAAAAATTTGATATTAAGACCATTCGGGAAATGGCCAACAACATCAGCTATGGTTTGATGAAGCTGGGCGTTAAAAAAGGCGATAAAATTGCTACGATTTCTCCCAACCGTCCCGAATGGAATATACTGGACATGGCCATTTTACAAATGGGGGCTGTACATGTGCCCATTTATCCTACGATTAGCGAAAACGACTACCGTTATATTCTGGAACACTCGGAAGTGTTGTACATTTTCGTTTCGGGATGGGATTTATACCGGAAAATCAAACACATTGTGCCGGATGTGCCTAATATCAAAGGGCTATATACGTTCAAGCATTTTGATGATGTTCCGCACCTGCAGGAGCTGATTGACCTGGGGAAGAACAATGCTTTATCCAACAAGCTGGAAGAAACCAAGGCCTCGGTTTATCCTGAGGATATCGCAACGATCATTTATACATCGGGGACAACCGGAAATCCGAAAGGGGTAATGTTGTCGCATGAGAACATCCTCAGCAACGTGATGAATCTGTATCATATTTTTCCGGTGGACCAGTACAGTCGTGCGGTAAGCTACCTGCCCTTGTGCCATGTGTACGAACGCACCTGTGTTTACATCCTGATGTATTTGGGCGTGTCCATTTATTATGCTGAAAATATGGGTACCATTGCCGCCAATATTCTGGAAGTAAAACCCCATGTGCTCACTACTGTACCCCGGTTACTGGAAAAAGTGTACGATAAGATTATGGCCAAAGGCCGCAACCTGAAACCGGTTCCTAAAAAACTGTTCTTTAATGCGGTAGCTTTGGGCGATAAATATTCCTACGATAAAAAGAATCCGGTTTATCATGCCCGCAGGAAGTTTTACGACGGCATCATTTTCTCCAAATGGAGAGCTGCTCTGGGCGGGAATATGAGGGCTATTGTTTCCGGAGGAGCAGCCCTGCAACCCAGGCTGGCCAGGGTGTTCAATGCAGCCGGTATTCCGCTGGTCGAAGGATACGGGATGACCGAAACCGCACCGGTGATTGCCTGCAATACCTTTGAGCCGGGGCAGAGAAAAATTGGAACCGTAGGTCCCCCGTTGAAGAACATGGAAGTCAAGATCTCGGATCAGGGTGAAATTCTGGTAAAAGGGAACAATGTGATGATGGGCTATTTCAAGGATCCCGATTTGACGAAAGAAACGGTTGTGGACGGCTGGATGCATACCGGTGATGTAGGCTATCTGGATGAGGACGGTATGTTGAAGATCACCGGAAGGGTGAAAGAAATTTTTAAAACCTCTATGGGGAAATATATTTCACCGGCTCTTATCGAAAATAAGTTCAAAGAATCACCGTTTATCGATCAGATTATGGTGGTGGGCGAGAATCAGAAATTTGCTGCTGCCTTGATTGCCCCTGATTTTGAGCACCTGCAAGGCTGGTGTAAACTGAAGGATTGTCCCTTTGCTTCCAATGATGAGATCATCAAACACCCTGAAATTATTAAACGTTTCAAGGAAGAGATCAATAAGTACAACAAATTTTTCGGCGATACCGAAAAGATTAAAAAGTTTGAACTGATCAACGATGAATGGACAATTGAAACCGGGGAGATCACTGCCAACCTGAAACTCAAAAGAAAATTCATTCAAACGAAATACGAAAACCTGATTATATCCATGTTTAACCAGGGCGCTGACTAAGCAACGTATTTCATAATAAATTCTTTCAAAGGGCCGTACGACAACGAATCTGATGTGTTGAGGCCCTTTGTTTTTAAGTCCAGGTCGTGGATTTCGACCATGATTCTTTTGATATCTGTGATGGAATAATTACGGGCAGCAACCTGGTATTCCCGAAGGAAAAAGGAGCTGATTCCCAGTTTGGCAGGCAACAGTTTGGGGTCTTCTTTTTGAAATTGATGGTAGAGCAGCACCTTCACAAAAAATGAATAAATCACCGGTATAATTACAAAGAGCGGACTTTGTTTCGGATTGGATTCAAAGTACTGAACAATACGCAGAGCACGGAAGACATCCTTGGCTCCCAACGCTTTGTTTAACTCAAAAACATTGAATTCCTTACTGATGCCAATGTGTTCTTCAATGTGATCGTTGGTGATGGTTTCACCGGGTTTCAGGCTGATGGCCAGTTTTGAAAATTCGTTGTTAATACGACTCAGGTCGTTGCCGATGTGTTCGGCCAGCAACAGTGCCGACTGGGGCTTGATGAGGAAGTTCAGTTCCTGTGCCCGCTGGGTGATCCATCCGGGAACCTTGTCATCATACAGTTTGGCCGACTCAAATACCACCGTTTCTTTGCTTTTGGTCAGTGTTTTGTACAACGATTTCCGTTTGTCCAGCTTTTTGTATTTGTAATTGATCACCAGGATGGTGGTGGCCGAAGGTTTCTGAAAGTATTTTTCCAGGGCGTCCCATTGTTCAATCTCCTGAGCCTCCTTTACGATCACAACCTGATAATTACTCATCATCGGGAACCGGCGGGAAACGTCTACCACATCCTGGGCATCCACATCCCGGCCGTACAGGATCTGCTGGTTAAAATCCCGGTTTTCTTCATCCAGTGCATGGTGTTCGATATACGCGGTGAGTTCGTCAATGTAAAAGGGTTCCTCACCGTAGAAAAAGTATACGGGTCGAAAAATCTTGTTTTTAAAATCCTGTAGAATTTCCCGTGCGGTCATTAAAATCTCAGGTGTTTAACGGTCAGGCCTTTGTTGATGAGCAGTTCCAGTGATTTGATCCCGATCTGAACATGTTGTTCCACATAATCAGCACTGACTTTCTTGTCGCTTTCGCTTGTTTTGATTCCTTCGGGAACCATGGGCTGATCGGATACCAGCAACAGGGCACCGGTGGGAATTTTGTTGTAGAAACCCACCGTGAAAATAGTGGCTGTTTCCATATCGATGGCCATACTGCGGGTCTGGCGCAGTTTCTTTTTAAACTTATTGTCGTGTTCCCATACCCTGCGGTTGGTGGTGTACACCGTTCCGGTCCAGTAATCTCTGGATGCCTGGCGAATGGTACTCGATATGGCTTTCTGCAAATTAAAAGCCGGAAGCGCCGGGACTTTGGTACTGAAGTAGTCGTTGGAGGTACCATCACCACGGATGGCCGCGATGGGCAGGATCAGATCCCCTACCTGATTTTTCTTTTTCAGACCACCGCATTTTCCCAGAAACAACGCGGCCTTTGGGTTGATGGCAGAAAGCAGGTCCATTACCGTGGCTGCATTGGCACTGCCCATCCCGAAATTGATGATGGTAATATCATCAGCGGTGGCGGCTACCATCGGCTTGTGCTCATCATAAACGGAAGTGTTTTTCAGTTGGCAAAACAGATCAACATATTGACTGAAATTAGTCAGTAAGATGTATTCGCCAAAAGCTTCCAGCGGCATACCTGTGTAGCGGGGAAGCCAGTCCTTAACTATTTCCGATTTCGTGATCATAATTTTTTTACACGCAAATTTACAACAAAGTAGGCTTCGGACTTTTTATTTTTCATCGATTTTAAGAAAATAAGGTGTCCGGATTTTTCTATTTTTACCAAAAAATGAAAGATGCAGTTGAATTTGCCGGATGCCTCCTTGCGCCATCGAACCAACGAAACGGGGAGCTTGGAAGTTTATGATGTTTTTCGGAAAAAGTATGTCCGGTTCACACCCGAAGAACAAGTAAGGCAACAGTTTCTTCATTTCCTGACTATCGAAAAGCGGTTCCCCCTGAGTCACATCAGTGTGGAGCGTCGGCTGTGGGTCAACCGAATGCCCCGGCGGTTCGATGCGGTGGTGTTTCGTCCGGATGGAAGTCCTCTGGTACTGCTCGAGTTTAAGGCCCCCTCTGTGAAGTTAACCCAGGCGGTATTTGATCAGATTGCAGCCTATAATTTTGTGTTGAAAGCCGATTATCTGATGGTGAGCAATGGCTTGGCTCACTATTGTTGCCGAATGGATTATGAGAACCACAGGTACTCCTTTCTGGAAACCATTCCCGACTTTGGTGTGCTGGATGCTTAGGATTTATTCTGTGCTTTCGAAAAAAGTATGCAGAATTGAAACAAAATTCCTCTTTAATAATAAAAAGTTATAAATTTGTCCGGTAAAATATTGAAACATGAAATATAAAATTTTTCAAGTAATTCTCATTGTCATCGCGATTGTTTTAGCTTACCTGATCTATGACAGTATTATGCAACCGGTAAGGTTCAACAAAGAAAAGGACGCCCGTGAAGCTGTAGTGATTCAGTATTTGAAAGACATCCGGCAGGCAGAGGCTATCTACAGACAACTAAACAACCGGTATACAGGATCGTTTGATACCCTGATTAATTTCATGGGAACCGCAAAAATTCCTGTGGTAAAAATGGTTCCGGATCCTACGGATACTACCTACCGTCGTACCATTAACGATACCATTGGCTATGTTCGCGTGGCTGATTCTCTGTTTGGAAAACGTTCGGGCTTCAATTACCAGAATATCGACCTGATTCCTTACTCCAACGGCGATAAATTCAGTTTGAAAGCCGGTATCATTAAAAAAGGTGGTGTGGATGTAAATGTATTCCAGGTGGAAGCTCCCTATACTACTTTCCTGAAAGGAATGGATGAACAAACGGTGATGAACCTGATTGCCAGTAGAAAAGAACTTAAAAAATATCCCGGACTGAAAGTAGGGTCAATGACTGAGCCTTCGACTGATGGTAACTGGGAATAAAAGTTCCCGTTATGCCATTAAGCATAAAACCACATATCAGTTTTCTGGATAAATCGTTTAAAGAAAACAATACAAGATCATATGTAATGGCCATGCAATTGAATTTGCATGGCCTTGCTTTTGTTCTTTTTTACCCAGAGAAGAACAAAGTGATCGGGCTTCAGACCTACCGGTTCGAGGGCAAAAAACAGGCTTCGGATATACCGATGTTGTTTGATTTGATCCTGAATCAGGCCGGTTGGTTTGCTTATCCTTATCAGAAAGTATATTTTCTGACCCAGAATAATTTCAATACGATGATCCCGCTTCCGTTGTTCGATAAGGACAACAAAAATCTGTACCTGGGGTTTAATCAGCCTTTTCAGGAAGACCACAGGATCGTGTATGATCAATTGAAAAATGTGGAAACGGCCAATGTGTATTACCTGGCCAACCCGGTGGCAGAAAAGGTAAAAGAATTCTGGCCCAATGTGGGAATTTGTCATTATTCCACGGCTCTTGTTGAGAGTTTGATGGTCGGATTCAAAAACAAACTGAATACCCATCACCTGTTTCTGGATGTACACGAAGACAACTTCGACTTGGTTACCTTCAAGGATAACAAACTGTATTACTACAACAACTTCGCGTATCATACCCAGGAAGATTTTATTTATTTCCTGCTTTCCACCATCGAGCATTTGTCGCTGAACCCGGAAACGGTTCAACTCATTATGATGGGAGGGCTGGACAAAAGCAATCCCAAATACGAAATGATCTATCGCTACATCCGGCACAGCGAATTCATCCAGCGAAACGAAAACATCCAGTATTCCCATGTGCTTGAAAATGTGTTGCACCATCAGTTTTATACACTGTATAATGTTTTGCAATGCGAATTATAGGCGGTACACATAAACGCAGGCAGCTCCATCCTCCCAAAAACCTTCCCGTGCGGCCTACCACCGATATGGCCAAAGAGGCCCTGTTCAGTATTCTGAATCAGTGGATCGAATGGGAAGACACGGAAGCCCTTGATTTATTTTCCGGAACCGGTTCCATAGCTTTTGAGCTGATGTCGCGGGGGTGTCCTCGGGTAACGGCCGTGGATATGAACCGGAACTGTGTGCTGTGGATTAAAAAAGGAGCCGCCGAACTCGAAATGAATTCCCTGCAGGTGGTGCAATCGGATGTGTTTCGGATGTTGGGGCGTTCTTCGGGCCGAACCTACGATTTGATCTTCGCCGACCCGCCTTATGCTTTGGAAAAGATGGACAGTCTGCCGCAACTGGTTTTCGAAAATAACTGGTTGAACCCGGAAGGATGGCTGGTGATGGAGCATCCTGTTTCCATAGATTTTTCCACCCACAAATATTTTGTCCGCCACAGGAAATACGGAAAAGTAAATTTCAGCTTCTTTCAGTATTCCTCTGTCCAACACGATTAGCCGTACTTTCAGTCGTTTTATCTTTCGTGATCAGGCCATCCTGTAAAGGGATAAATTTTTTAACTTTACTGGATTCTAACCCTGATCTCATGAATAGACAGACCAATCTGGAAAAAATCAAACAAGGCTACCCCTGGGACGTGATTGTTATCGGAGGAGGTGCCACTGGTTTGGGTTGCGGTGTGGAGTCGGCCACCCGTGGATTCAAAACCCTCTTACTCGAACAGCACGATTTTGCCAAAGGTACTTCCAGCCGGAGTACCAAACTGGTGCACGGTGGCGTACGCTACCTGGCTCAGGGCGATGTGTCGCTGGTACTGGAAGCCCTCAAAGAAAGAGGGCTGATGCGGCAGAATGCCCCCCATCTGGTACGCAACCAATCGTTTATTATCCCTAATTACGACTGGTGGGGCGGCCCCTTTTACACGCTGGGGCTGAAGGTGTACGATATGATGTCGGGAAAGCTGGGGCTGGGACCTTCCGAGCACATCAGCACCAAAGAAGTGATGCAGGCCATTCCCAACCTGAAGAAAAAAGGATTGAGTGGTGGTGTGATTTATTTTGACGGTCAGTTTGATGATGCTCGTCTGGCAGTGAATCTGGCTCAAACCCTGGAAGACAATGAAGGCGTTGCCATCAATTATATGAAAGTAACCGGACTGATCAAGGATGAAGAGGGTTTTGTTTCCGGAGTAAAGGTGGAAGATCAGGAATCGGGTGAAGCCTACGAATTACAGGCCAAAGTGGTAATCAATGCCACCGGCGTTTTTGCCGATTCCATAATCCGTATGGACGAGCCGGGTGCCCTCAAAACCATTGTCCCTTCTCAGGGAGTACACATTGTACTGGAGAAAAAATTCCTTCAGGGTGATTCGGCCATTATGATCCCCAAAACTTCCGACGGGAGGGTGTTGTTTGCTGTTCCCTGGCATGGAAAAGTGATTGTGGGAACCACCGATACGCAAATGGAAGAGATTTCGCTGGAACCCAGGGCGCTGAAAGAAGAAATTGATTTCATTCTGTCCACAGCCGGTCAGTACCTGACCTATCAACCCAAACGCAGTGATGTACTGAGTGTATTTGCCGGATTACGGCCTCTGGCAGCACCCGGGGAAGAAGGAGAAAAGACCAAGGAAATTTCGCGGAGTCATAAGGTAACCGTTTCTCCTTCCGGACTGGTGAACATCATTGGCGGTAAATGGACAACGTACCGGAAGATGGGAGAGGATACGCTGGATAAGGCCGTCATGGTCGCCGGACTGGAGGAAAAAAGTTCGGTGACAGCCGACATGCCCATTCATGGGTACGTGAAAAATATCAACGAAGAAGATCATCTGCATTACTATGGTTCCGATGCGTCCAAGATCAAGGATTTGATTGTGAAGGATCACAGTTTGGGCGAGAAATTAACAGAGCGATATCCCTACCTGAAAGCGGAAGTGGTATGGGCCGTTCACCATGAAATGGCGCGGACCGTGGAAGATTTCCTGGCCCGAAGAACGCGGTTCCTGTTGCTGGATGCCCGCGAAAGCATCAAGGCGGCACCGGTGGTGGCCAAACTCATGGCCGAAGCACTCGGACGCAGACGCCGCTGGCAGAAGGAGCAGGTGGAAGCCTACACCACATTGGCCGGTGAATATATATTAAGTGATGAAAGCCCCGAAACCGATGAGTAATAAAAAATACATTCTTGCTCTGGATCAGGGAACAACGAGTTCACGGGCTATTTTATTTGATGCGACCGGAACCATCTGCGGTGTGGCGCAACAGGAATTTTCCCAGTATTTTCCCAAACCCGGTTTCGTGGAACACGATCCGGAAGATATTTACCGGTCTCAGGTACAGGTGGCCCGGAAAGTGCTGGAAAAAACAGGGATTACGTACCGGCAGATTGATTCCATCGGCATTACCAACCAGCGGGAAACGACCATCGTGTGGGATCGCAAAACCGGTAAGCCGGTGTACCGCGCCATTGTATGGCAGGACCGTCGTACGGCTCCCTTCTGTAACCGCCTGAAAAAGGAAGGGTATGTCGATCTGATCCGGATGAAAACAGGACTGGAGATTGATGCCTATTTTTCGGGAACCAAAATTAACTGGATCCTCGACAATGTCGCGGGGGCGCGCCAAAGAGCTGAACGGGGAGAACTGGCCTTTGGCACGGTGGATACCTGGCTGATGTGGCATCTTTCGGGAGGAAAAGTGCACCTGACCGATGTATCCAATGCTTCCCGCACGCTGTTGTTTAACATCCATACCTTGCAGTGGGACGACGAGCTGTTGAAGATTTTTAACATCCCGGTATCGATGTTGCCCGAAGTGCGTTCCAACAGCGATCTGTTTACGGAAACTTCGGTTTTCCGGGGACCTGTTCCGGTTACGGGTGTGGCCGGGGATCAGCAGGCAGCCTTGTTTGGTCAGATGTGTATTCACCAGGGCATGGTGAAAAACACATACGGAACCGGTTGCTTTATCATGCTGAATACGGGCAACGAGCCGGTGGTTTCCAGTCATCGGTTGCTGACGACAGTGGGCTGGCAGCTGAACGGCGAAACCACCTATGCGCTGGAAGGCAGTGTTTTTGTAGGGGGAGCCGTTATCCAGTGGCTGCGCGATGCACTGGAGTTTATCAATGATTCTTCGGAAAGTGAAGCGTTGGCAGCCTCGGCTGAAGACAACGGCGGCGTGTATTTTGTGCCGGCTTTTACGGGGTTGGGGGCTCCCTACTGGAACCCGGATGCCCGGGGACTGATCTACGGTTTGAGCCGGGGCAGTACCAAAGCGCACATCATGCGGGCGGCGCTGGAATCCGTCGCTTTTCAAAGTTATGATGTGCTGAAAGCCATGGAACAGGATGCTGGTTTCCCCATCGATACCCTGCGTGTGGACGGTGGCGCTTCTGCCAACAACCTGCTGATGCAGTTTCAGTCTGATCTTTTGCAAACCGCTGTACAAAGACCCAAAGTAGTGGAAAGTACCTCGCTGGGCGCTGCCTATTTTGCCGGGCTGCACACCGGTTTCTGGTCCGGCGTGGAAGAAATTGAAAAACAATGGGCCGTTGAACGAACCTTTCTTCCCCTGCAGGAACCCTCGGCTGTTCAGCCGCTGCTGGAGGAGTGGAAGAAGGTGGTTAGTGTGCTAAATGGGGCGTATTGATTCTCCTTTCTCTCGTCCTCGTTTGTAACGAGGATGCCCGTTTTCATTTCGTTACATGCAAAAAACCTTTCGTAACTACATGTTTTACTTTTCCAGGATTTGCTTTTTGTTTTTTAACTAAAAATATTAATGCTGCTTTATTCATTTTTCCCGTGGTAGTTTAATGTTTTACTGCTGGAATTTCATTTTTCCCACTTGGTACTGTTTATTTAAATGCCGGGGGCTGAAGCCTTCGTTTGGTAACTAAATGGTTTCATGCTGCTTTATCCAGATTTCCTCCCGTAATTACATAATTACATGTTGTTATTCCGGAATAAGGAAAATTGTGCGTGCATCCGGACTCTCGCACAATGAATGTTCTTCAGATAAACTGCTCCGGAAAGTTCGTGAAAACAGCATCGGCCCCGGCATCGGAAATCCGTTCCAAAGTTTGGGTGTCGTTCACCGTGTACACCCACACCTGCAACCCCTGCCGGTGGATGCGGTCCACCCGTGAAGGATGGATCATTTTGGCGGAAAGGTGGAGGGAAAAGGCATGGAGTTTCCGGGCTTTGGCTTTGTAGAAGAAAGGCCGGAAACTGTATAATATACCTATCCTGACTTCTGGCAGGAGCCTGTGGAAGCGGTTTAGTTCTTTGTGGTAGAACGATGAAATCAGAAAATCTTCCGTATGCCATATGTTTTCGGCAGTATTGTGTTTGATAAGGTCGGCAACCGGCCGGGCCGTATGTTTTCCTTTGAGCTCGATGTTGATCTGTGCCCTGCCCTGAACCAGATCCAATACTTCCTGCAGCGTGGGTATTTTCTCTCCGTTTCCGGCATCCAGTTGTTGTAGTTCTGTAAGAGTTAAATCAGCAATTTTCCCCTTGCCGTTGGTGGTTCGGTTCACCGTTTCATCGTGGATGACTACCAGTTCGCCGCTTCGGCATACATGCACATCCAGCTCGAGGGCTTTGGCTCCCGCGTCCAATGCTTTTTGAAAGGAAGCCGGTGTGTTTTCGGGTTGGGTGCCGCTGGCACCTCTGTGTGCAACAATCAGCATGGTTTTAGAATATGGAGAGTCCCGATTTGGTGGTAAACAGTTCCAGCGCTTTCATGCCCATGATGGAGTTTCCTTTTTCGTTGAGCAGCGGACTCCATACGGCAATGGTGAATTTTTCGGGAAACAGGGCCACGATGCCCCCTCCCACGCCACTTTTCCCGGGAAGGCCCACCGTAAAGGTGAACTCACCCGATTCATCATAAAACCCGCAGCTTTGCATGAGGGCATTTTGTCGTTTGGTCTGACTGGGAGTGAGGATTGGTTTGTCCGTGCCGGGTACTTTTCCATGGTTGGCAAAGATCCTGAAACTCTGGGACAGTTCCTCGCAGTTCATGTCGATGGAACACATGTCATAATAAAGATCCAGAACTTCTTCTACCCTGTTGTTGATGTTGCCGAAATCTTTGAGTAAATTGGCTACGGCAGCATTGCGGTAACCGAATTGTTTCTCTGAATCGGCGACCCTTTCGTTGATGTAAATTTCCTGTTTACCGGCCAGCATCCGGATGTATTCCATCAAATCTTCTTTGGGGTGGGAGAGTTCGGAGATGAGCATGTCCACCACTACCAGTGCTCCGGCATTGATGAATGGATTACGGGGGATGCCTTTTTCGTATTCCAGCTGCAACAGGGAATTAAAGGCGGTTCCCGAAGGTTCCACACCCACCCGTTGCCACACTTTTTCACCCAGCAGCGAAACGGCCAGACTCAGGGCAAAGACCTTGGATATACTTTGAATGGAAAACCGGGTAAAGGCGTCTCCGGTGTGATAGGCGGTACCGTCCATCATGCGGAGGTAAATTCCGAATTGACCGGGAACCACTTTGGCCAGTTCGGGAATGTAATCGGCAATTTTTCCCTTTCCTTTCAGAAACGCTGTTTCTTCAACAATTTCATCCAGAATCCGTTGATAATCGATGCTCATTCCTGATGATCTTTAAACATAGATACTCCACTGAAGCCTTCGGATGTGGCATAGCCGCGAAACATGCCGGAGGTATTAAACGTCAGGGCAAAATTACCAAATTTGTCCACGGCAATAATGCCTCCTTCGGCTTTTTGTTTTTTCAGTTTATCCAGAATCACGTAGTTGGCGGCTTCTTTCAGGCTGAGCTGGTTGTATTTCATCAGGGCACCGATGTCGTAGGCCACCACATTACGGATGAAATACTCCCCGTGGCCGGTACACGATACGGCACAACTGGCATTGTCGGCATAGGTTCCGGCTCCGATGATGGGGGAATCGCCCACGCGGCCCGGCATTTTGTAGGTCATCCCGCCCGTGGAGGTACCGGCAGCCAGGTTTCCGTGCATGTCCAGTGCCACACAGCCTACCGTTCCGTGTTTTTCTCCCGGTTCCATTTTCGCTTTAACCCGAAGGTAAGACTTCCAGCGACTCTCGGTAAAAAAGTAGGAGGGATCGACCATTTCCAACCCCTGTTTCCGGGCAAAGTCTTCCGCTCCTTTGGTGATGAGCAATACGTGTGGCGTGTGTTCCATAACCGCCCGCGCTGCCAGAATAGGATTTTTGATGCTGTGGACGTTGGCTACGGCTCCGGCCATTAGATTGGAACCGTCCATAATGGAAGCATCCATTTCGTTCACACCATCGGCATTGAAGACAGCACCTTTCCCGGCGTTGAACAACGGCGAGTTTTCCATCATGGTAATGCATTTGGTTACCGCATCCAGTGCCTTTCCTCCGTTTTTCAGGATGTAAGTGCCGCTGTCCAGCACCTGTTGAAGTTTGACCCTGTATTGCTGTGCGATGGAATCGGGCAGGGTGTTTTTGTCGATGCTTCCCGCACCGCCGTGTATGACCAGGGTGTACTTTCCGGTTGTTTTACCGGAATTATGGGTGCTTTGTTTGCAGGCAGTCAGAGCCAAAAAGGCAAGGAAAAGAAGGAGTAAAGTTTTTTTCATAGGAATAGAGTTTAGTGAGCGGCATTCTGAACCAAAGGAGCAATAATAGCTTTGAGATCATAGAGTCCGAATAGCTGGCCCGTAGTTACCAGTACCACGATGACAATTACCCATTTTACAAAGTTTACCCCCTTTTTAACGGCCATTCGGGAGGCAATCCAGGCGCCGGCCATGTTGCCAATGGCCAGGGTGAGGCCATACTTCCAGTCGATCTGATGGTTGTAAAAAAAGATAAACAGGGTAAAGGGTGTGTAGGCCAATACAATGAGTACTTTGATGGCATTGGCTTTGACTAGGTCAAAACCGGCCCCCAGCAGGATGCCCGCCAACAGGAAGTAGCCCACTCCCATTTGAATAAATCCGCCGTAAATTCCAATAAAAAAGAAGACGATGTAAACTTTCCAGTTAATGGGCCTGTCCTGAACCTCCGCTTTGCCATAGATGTATTTTTGCGGTTTGAACAAAATAAAAACCAGCATGAGCAGCATGATGATGCCAATCGCAATCTGGAAGTCCCTTTCGTTGATGTCTGCAGCAATCTGTGCCCCGATAAGCGATCCCGCTATGGCAGGTACAGCCAGCTGAAGTCCTTTTTTCCAGCTCAATACTTTTTGCTGTTTGAAACTGGAAACGGCTACCACATTTTGCAGCCCCACTGCGATGCGGTTGGTTCCGTTGGCAAGAGTGGCCGGTAGTCCCAGCATAATGAGAATGGACAATGAAATAATACTCCCGCCTCCGGCCAGCGTATTGATGAATCCTACAAGCAAACCCGAAGAGATCAGCACAATAATTTCAACAGCGTTCATGTCAGTCCCTGATGATGAATTGATGCAATACCTGGAACAGTTCGTCCGGTTTAAACGGTTTGGCAATAAACCCATCCATTCCGCTTTCCATAGCCTTTTCCCGGTCTTCACTCAGTGCATTGGCCGTTAAGGCAACAATATACGTGTGCCTGTTTTTGTTTTCTTTTTCGTGGGTACGGATTTTCCTTGTTGCTTCGAGGCCATCCATGATGGGCATCTGAATGTCCATCAGGATCAGGTCGTAAAAGTTTCGTTGGTATTTCTCATAGCATTCTTCCCCGTTATTTGCCACATCCACACTGCACCCTTCTTTCTGAAGGGTGAGTTTGGTGATCTTCTGGTTGATCAGATTGTCTTCAGCCAGTAAGATTCTGAAGTCTTTCAAAACATTGAGAACCATATTTTTGTCGTAAGATAAGCGTTCTTTTTCTTCGTGCACTTCCAGGGGCAAAGTAAACCAAAAAGTCGATCCCCTGGTCCATTCACTTTCCACTCCGATTTCGCCTCCCATCATCTCCACCAGTTTTTTGGCAATAGAAAGTCCCAGTCCCGTTCCCTGGTAAACTTTGCTGGCTGAAAGATCCAGCTGGATGAAACTTTCAAACAGTTTGTTCAGCTGTTGTTTTTGTATCCCGATGCCGGTGTCTTGCACTTCAAACTGCAACAGTACTTTCCCTTTTTTGATTTCTTTTTTGTTCAGGATGCGCAGGGTAACGCTTCCTTCTTTGGTAAACTTGATGGCGTTGGAGAAGAAATTATCCAGGATTCGTTTGATCAGCAGCGGATCCCCAATCATGATCTCGGGAATGTTCGGATCCAGATCAGTTTTTACCGATAATTTTTTGTGCGCAATTTTTTCTTCGTGTTGTTTGGTTACTTCCTGGACAATTTCTGTGATCTTGAATTTTTTCAGGGTGGGAGAAATTTCCCCTTTCTCAATAGAGGAATATTCAAATACATCGTTGATAATGGACACCAGGTGCTCTCCCGATTCTTTCAGCATGCCCAGGTATTCCCCCTGTTCTTTGGTGAGTGATGTTTTTTCGATCAATTCGGCCATACCCATTACCCCGTTGAGCGGCGTACGGATCTCATGGCTCATATTGGTAAGGAACTTGTCCTTGATGTGTTCGTTTTGTTCGGCCAGTTCTTTGGCTCGTGTCAGCGCTTGTTCGTAGTTTTTTTGGTCGGTAACGTCCCAGGATACACCGATCAGGCCAATGATTTTTCCCTCGTCGTTGCGAACCGGAGCAATGTTCGTCTGAACCCAGATGATTTCCTCATTTTTTTCCAGTTGTTCTTCGATGTTGAAGAAAAATTTTCCCTGAGAAAGGACCATCTCTTCTCTTTTTTCATAATCCCCGATGGGGAGATAATTCCTGAATACCTCTTTGAGGGTTTTTCCCATCAGCTCGTCGCGTTTCACGGCTGAAAAATCGAGAAAGGCTTTGTTGGCCACCCGGTAACGCAGGTGTTCATCCTTAAAATAAACCATTGCCGGAATGGTGTCCAGGAGTATGTTTAGTTCGTCGGCCTGATTTTTGATTTGTTTGAGGGCCTTTTTCAGGTCATCCGATGTTCGGGCCAGTAAGGAATTCAGAATGTTTTTGTCCTTAAGCGATTTGGATATTTTAAAGTCGGCAATACTGATCTCCTGAGCTAATTTTTCAATATCCTGAAGCATTTCAAGCTTCACCCGTTCCATGGAACCGGCCTTTTCCAGGGTATTTATTCTATCGGTGAGGGATTGAAGAATTTTTTTCATAGCTGCTGAGAAGAATTATCTTTTAAAAGTATGAGGGTCAACGTCTGGTTACAAAAGCGGCTCTTTCCATTGTTGCTTTTTCCCGTCTCTCCGTACCCAAAGAACCCTGCCAGGGGAACTTTCCATTTAATGGGAGCCAGTTTGACTTCCGTAGTGACCAGTGGTCCCAGTGCCACATTGCGGGCTACGCCGGAAAAGATGAGCAGAAAATCAGCCTCCTGGTAACGGGAGTGAAAATCAATAATCTTTTCACGGGTGCTTTCCAGAATCTCGAAACCCGGTGAAGCAGAGAAACTAACCTTGCTTTTGTTGGGAACGGAACCGGACAGTATGATGCTCCTCTTTTTTCTGTCGATACCGGTGATCATGCGGGTGGCAAAGGTTTCATCGGATTGTTTCATCATCAGTGGATATTCCACACCAATGGCCGGCAAATCATCTTCGGAGATGCTCAGGTAACTGGTGTATAAATCCAGTGCTGAAAGGTGGTTGATTTCGTAGATGACGTTATCCTTGCTGGAGGTAATGGTGAATTCGTTCCCCAGCCCGATCCAGCCACTGGTGGTCACACCATGGATGTCGATCTTATCGTTGTCGAGTACCAGATAAACAATTCCTTTTTCCAGTATGTTGGTTTCAGTAAAGATGTACGTGTGCTGAAATTTCAGGTCGTCGCCTGCCATGCTGCCATAAAGTTCCAAATCCTGGCCTGCTGTGTATAAAATACCTTCGGTAAGCGCATGACCATCGGTTTCCAGTCCTCCGGTAAAAAAAATGGCGGCGGGGTTTCCAAACAGTTTTTTAATCTTTTTCCCGGTTTCTTTCCCTAAGTCACACCAGCTTTTGTTTTTTTGTTCCTGGCTTTCCAGGTGAAACAACTCCGGATTCAGGTTGGTCAGGACGAACAAACCACCCTTTTCTATAATCTGATCTTCTTTTGGGGTAAAATTCAGGGCTCCGGCTGTGGTGGTTCCCATCAGGCGGATGTTTCGCGACTTGAAATAATCCATGATGTCGGATAAAGGGAAGTCGGAGGAAACAAATGCAAATGCCAGGGTAGGAGCAAAATCGACATGCTGCAGCGATTGTTCCAATTGGGTTTTGAACTCACCGAAGATTTTTACTGAAAAACTATACGACCTGATCATGGCTCATTATGAAGACATCAATAACAAAAATAGTAAACTTTTTGGTTTTGAGTATCTTTATTTGATGCGATCAGACAGACCAGGTTGCACTGATCCGGAAGTCGTTTCAGTGAATAAATTTTTGGGCTCGGAAATAACGCGGATGCGATTCTATTTTTTCAGTCCGTCCCAGCCCTGTGCTTTCAGCTCAATAACCTGATTGCCACTGGTGATGAGCCTGTTTCCTTCGGAAGCATCGGTGATGTAACCAATGATGGTAACGCCCTCAACGTTGCTTATTTTTTCAAAATCGTCTTGTTTCACAGTGAACAACAGTTCGTAGTCTTCACCACCGTTCAGCGCGGCAACAGCCGGAACAATTTTAAACTCGCCGGCTGTGTCGAAAGTATTTTGGTCAATGGGTATTTTTTCTTCGTAAATGGCAACCCCCACCTCCGACGAATTGGCAAGGTGTATGGCTTCGGAAGCCAGACCATCCGAAATATCGATCATGGAAGTGGGAATGATGTCGTTTTCCACCAGTTTTTTCACCACATCGGTACGGGGTTCCGGTTTCAGTTGCCGTTGCAGAATGTATTCTTTCCCTGCCATATCCGGCTGGATGTTCGGGTTGGCCTTGAATCCCTGTTTCTCTCTTTCGAGCACGAGCAATCCCATGTAAGCACCCCCCAAATCTCCGGTAACACACAGCAAATCGTTGGGTTGTGCTCCTTTGCGGTAAGTGATTCGGCTTTCTTCCACCTCTCCGATGACGGTTACCGAGATGAACAATCCGTGCAGGCTGCTGGTCGTATCGCCTCCAACAAAGTCGACACCGTATACTTCGCAGGCTTTTTTCATGCCTTCGTAAATTTCCTCAATGGCTTCCACCGAAAATTTGCTGGAGATGGCCATGCCCACCACCATTTGTTTGGGAACGCCATTCATAGCAGCCATATCGGAAAAATTGACCACGGCCGATTTATATCCAATGTGTTTCAGTGGAGAGTAAACCATATCGAAATGAACTCCTTCAACCAGCAAATCCTTGGATACGAGAGTATATTTCCCGCTGTCGGTTTTCAGAACGGCGGCATCGTCGCCGACACCCAGAACGGTGGACAGGTTCTTTGGTTTCAAATCAGCAGTCAGTCGATCAATCAGGCCAAATTCGCCCAGTTCGGAAATGGATGTCAGTTTGGAAGTGCTCATAAATAAATTTTTTGCAAAAATAAACATTCCATAAGCTCTGATTACCATCCGGATCATCAAAAAAGAAATGTGTTACTTTTGAGCGATGTTTAGACGAAAGAAAATGCACAAAAAATCCTGGCTCTTCCTTTTTCTTATTCTTCCTTTTTTCTGGGGTTGCGGTAAGGGAAATTATAATCCGGATATTAAGCCTGCACAGGTTCAAATCGATATTGACCCGGGTTCCACCTTGTATCAGAAGCTGAATACTGTGGGAGGCTGCATTTATGTAAAAAACGGCGATCCGGGTGTGTATCTGAGCAGCGAGTCGAGAGGGGTGATCATTTACCGCGTGGGCATTTCTGATTTCAAAGCCTATGACCGCATTCCTCCCAACAATCCCAATCAGTGTGGTAGTACTACGCAGCTGGTTGTGGGGGATAACTTTCCTTTCGCCAAGGATCCCTGCACGGGGAATGAATACAATTTACTGGACGGAACTTTATACAGTGGTTCGGGCACCTACCCCATGATCAGTTATCAGACGCAATACGACGGACAACTTCTTCATGTTTATAACTAATAAAAAACCCGGCCTTTGAGCCGGGTTTTTTATTTGAACAGTCGTGTGGATCAGCCACATTTGGAATAACCGCAGGAGCTGCAGGTAAGGCAACCGTCCTGGTAGATCAGGGAAGACTCGTGGCATTCGGGACATTCGTTATCCACCAGTTTTTCGCCGTCTTCAATGTACCGTTTCAGTGCCCGTACCACTCCGTTTTTCCAGGTGTTGATGTTGTCATCATCCAAATTTAACTTGGCCACTAGGTTGGTGACATAGGGCAAGGGCATACCGTGACGCAGCAATCCGGAAATCAGCTTGGCATAATTCCAGAAGGTTTTGTCAAAGGAACGGGACAATCCCTCAACCGTAATTTTATAACCTTGTTTGTCTTCAAACTGGAAATCGTAGCGTGAAATTTCCCCTTTGATCTTGTTTTTGATGATCCAGCCGTTTTCAATATGCGGCGGCAGGTAAAAGTCATCAGCCTTACCGGTAAAGATTTCGTAAGGACGGTTGTCCATGATGCCAACCACAGCAATCCATTTTTCGTAGTTGTTCTGGAAACGAAGCACATTGGCCTCCAGAACTTTTGGACGGGGCGGGGCACTGGTTTCTTTGAAAGAAGTATCGTCTTTATCTTTTTCAGTGTTGCTGACCAGTACACCGGAACGGGAACCATCCCGATAGATGGTCATGCCTTTACAGCCGCTTTCCCAGGCGGTCATGTAAATCTGGCTCACCACATCTTCGGTAACGCTTTCGGGGATGTTCACGGTAACACTGATGGAATGATCCACCCATTTTTGAATACTGCCCTGCATTTTTACCTTGCTTACCCAGTCGATATCGGCCGAAGTAGCTTTGTAGTAGGGCGACTTTTTGATGATGGTTTGTAATTCTTCTTCCGGTTTATTTTTTACTTCTTGCACGTTGTATCCGTTAATCTTGAGCCAGGTTTCAAATTTAGGATGGAATACATTGTATTCTTCCCATGAATCGCCCACTTCATCCACAAAAGTAACGTTGACATTTTTGTCGTTGGGGTTCACCTTTCTGCGGCGTTTGTAGGAAACCAGGAATACGGGTTCAATTCCGGATGTGGTTTGAGTACAAATGCTGATGCTGCCGGTAGGGGCGATGGTCATCATG
Source organism: Bacteroidales bacterium (assembly GCA_016936355.1). Lineage (GTDB taxonomy): Bacteria > Bacteroidota > Bacteroidia > Bacteroidales > F082 > Sulfidibacterium. The sequence continues at coordinate 87,129 of JAFGYB010000066.1, forward strand.
GCGATGTTGCGCCGACCCACTTTGGTCATTTTGCTGTACAAATGCGGAGCGTTTTCCTTGATGCGCAGAATAAAGGGATTGTTGGCTTCGCGTGCGGCATCAAAAATGGGGAAAGCACCTCGTTCTTCAGCCAGATCCACAGAATTGCGGTAGGCTTCCAGTGTCAGCAGTTTGTGTACTTCAACCGAGAAATTGATGGCATCTTCCGATCCGTAACGAAGCCCCAGCGCAGCCAGCATATCGCCTTCGGCAGTAATACCAATACCGGTTCTCCTGCCCTGGATTGATTTTTCGCGAATTTTTTCCCACAGTCTTCTTTCGGTCATTTTGATTTCTTCCGATTCCGGATCGGCATCGATCTTACTTAGAATGGCATCAATTTTTTCAATTTCCAGATCCACAATGTCGTCCATCATGCGGTGGGCAATGCGGGTATGTTTGCTGAACAGTTCGCCGTTGAAATAGGCTTCTTCGGTGAAGGGATTTTCTACATAGCTGTACAGATTAATGGCCAGCAACCGGCAGGAGTCGTAAGGACATAAGGGAATCTCTCCGCAGGGGTTGGTCGATACCGTTCGGAATCCTTTGTCGGCATAACAGTCGGGAACCGATTCGCGGATGACAGTATCCCAGAACAAAACACCGGGTTCGGCAGAAGACCATGCGTTGTGAATGATTTTATCCCATAGTTCTTTGGCCATGATTTCTTTTTTGTACATGGGCTGATCCGAATTCACCGGGAATTTCTGCAGATAGCTTGTGTTGTTTTTCACCGCTTCCATAAACTCATCGTCCAGTTTTACGGAAACATTGGCGCCGGTAACTTTGCCCTGTTCCATTTTGGCATCGATGAAATTTTCCGAATCGGGATGTTTGATGCCGATGCTCAGCATAAGGGCACCGCGGCGACCGTCCTGAGCCACTTCGCGGGTTGAATTGGAGTACCGCTCCATAAAAGGAACCACTCCGGTCGAGGTCAGGGCTGTATTGTTCACCGGACTTCCTTTGGGGCGGATGTGGGTGAAATCATGACCTACGCCCCCTCTTCGTTTCATGAGTTGAACCTGTTCCTGGTCCACTTTCATGATCCCGCCGTAGGAATCGGAATTCCCATCATTACCAATCACAAAACAGTTGGAAAGAGAGGAAATCTGGTAGTCGTTTCCGATGCCAGCCATTGGGCTGCCGGCAGGGATGATGTATTTAAAATGATCCAGTACTTCAAAAAGTTCTTCTTCACTCAGGGGGTTGGGGTATTTTTGTTCGATGCGGGCAATTTCACTGGCAATGCGCCGATGCATTTCTTCCGGTGTTTTTTCAAAAATATTTCCTTTACTGTCTTTTAATGCATATTTGTTAGCCCAAACAGCTGCCGCCAACGAGTCACCATCGAAATACTCAGTGGCTGCCTGTACAACTTCATCGTAGGATAAGGGTTTGTCTACCGGTGCTGATTCTGAAAGATTTACACTCTTTAAATCCAAAGATTTGACGGTGAAACCCTGTTGATTTTTCTGCATTTGTTCAGTCTTTCTACGCTCTTCCAATACCTTATCGTAAAATCCTTTTTCTTCATTCTTCTCAACTGGCAATGCAGTGGTTTCCGGTTCCGGCTCATCGTTAAACTGGAGGTATAAATTGTTATCCATAACAGTAAAATAGATCAAAAATTATTTATAATATATAGTAAATCAGGAACCTGATTTTTTCGGGTGCCTATCCCTGATTTTGTTGCAATGTACAACACAAAACCAATGATTGGACCAAAATTTTATTCACTGCAATGTGTTAATAAATATTAAATAACGCAGAATTAAAATATTACGCATTTAATTCGATGTGAATATCACTGAAAAAATTTTTTGGCACAGTTTTTAGTGTCTTTTACCCTCTCTGTAGAGCCTTGTAATTTAGTTATTTATCAATATTATATAGAACTCTTTTAAATACAATCTTTGTATCCATTGATAGTAAAGGGATTCAGGAATCTGTGAAATTTAATATGCATTTTCCGAAAAGGTTTGCGGAAAAAATAAAGTCATTTTTTCTGCCAATATTTATGCTTTGTTTGGGGGCAATAATTAACAATTCAATGCTAATAAAATCTTGGCGAATCACCCGGATACCGTTTTCAGGTCTTGTAAATTTGAGTCAGAAACTAAATTTATGCGGTTTTTCCCCGATACCATCGAAAATGAGATCCAGGCTCGCCTGAATTACAAAAGACTGGCTGTTCTGTATCACCCGGACCGGGGCGGCAATGAAGAAATCATGCGGGCGATCAATCAGGAATATGATCTGATCAAGAAAAAACTAAAAAAACAACGTCAGGGCCTGCAAAGTGTGCAGGTGGGCGACAGGGTTCGTGTTAACGGAACCGAGTGTGAAGTAACAGCTGTTTTTAAAGATAGTTTTGTCGCTAAGGCGGTCGGTCGTCACCGGCTGGCTGTTTTCGATAAAAAAACCGGTATTGCATTGTACGATCATAAATTCAAGGCAGAGGTCATTCTTTAGTATACTAACTCCTTTTAAATCATATCCATATTTGTTTTCTGAACGAAGCGGATTCCATTTTTTCTGAATTTCAGGAATGAAGCTGTGTTGCTTTTTCCCCTGAAAGTTGCAGGGAAGGTAAGGTCATCGCGGAAAAATACATATATTGCAGTAGTAAATATCATACCGGATTTTGAAAATTATCCGGTACAAACAGACCGTATTTACAGCAAAGCTATGATGCAGATTCAGGACGAGGAAAAAGGAAAAACTCAATATTTATTTCAAGGTGATCTGGGAGTTTCGGCCTTGCAGGAAATCTATTCGCAACTCAGCGAACAGAAGATTCAGAAAGGAACCCATTATTTCCGGGTCAGTGAAGTAGAACATTTGGATATGAGTTTTTTTCAGGTATTGTATGCTTACATTCAGCAACTGAGAAAAGAAGGAAAGGAAGTAATAGTAGATTTTCAGCTGGATGAAGAAAATGGCCGGGTGTTTGATCGTTCGGGCCTGAGAAAAGCATTTGATCACTTAATAAACGGTTGAATATGAGGAAAACAATACTCATTGTGGATGATTCATTCAGTATCCGTAATTTATTACAGGTTGTACTGACAGGGGCCGGATACCAGGTGTTGGTGGCTGAAGACGGTAAGGATGCGTTGCCCTACCTGGAGCGAGGGGATTTGAGCTTGCTGATTACTGATTTACACATGCCCAATATGAACGGACTGGAATTGATCCGACATGTACGGCAAACCGAAATCCATCGTTATCTTCCCATTTTGTTTCTCACTACCGAAACCAATTCGGAAATAAAATTGGAGGCAAAAAATGCCGGTGCTACCGGGTGGATCACCAAACCATTCAGGAATGAAAAATTATTGCAGATCATAAACAGGGTATTGCGTTGATGGAAGAACTGCGTGCAAAATTTCTGGAAGAAGCCCGTGAGTTAATGGGGAAACTTGAGGCTGCATTGCTGGAACTGGAAGCCAATCCTAATGACAAAGAAAGGATTGATGAAGTATTCAGGGTGATGCATACACTGAAGGGTTCTGGAGGTATGTTTGGTTTCAATGCATTGAGTGAGCACACCCATGACCTCGAGAGCGTTTACGATCTGGTCCGGTCCTCGAAGCTGCCTCTGACTAGGGAACTGATCGATGTTACTTTCCGTAGCATGGACCTGATAGGGAAGTTGTTGGAATCTCCCGAGGATCCTTCAATCCTGAAACTGAAAGATGATTTTGCTGAAAATATTAAGGAAAGGTTTTTGAACCATCCTGTAGGCGCTCCGGATACGCGGTCTGATTTCACGGTACGTCAGAAGGACGACAACACATCAAAAGTTACCTACCACATTCATTTTCAGCCCGGAGAAGGCGTGCTGAAAGACGGAACCCATCCCTTGTATTTGTTGGATGAGTTGCTTGATTTGGGGACTGGAAAAGCTTTTGTTCATATGGATAAGCTTCCTGAATTTGAGTCGCTGGTTCCTGATCTGGCCTATTTTTACTGGGATTTCCTGTTGGCAACTGCTGAAGCAGAGTCTGATATAAAAGATGTTTTCATTTTTGTGGAAGACAACAGTGTGGTTGAAATCAATAAAATAGCTGAAGAAGATCTGTTGCAAAACGAGTTTTTTAATGCGGAAATTGAAAACTTAAAGCTGGAGGAAACATTTACCCGCGATAAACTGGACCGGTTGGTGGAAGTGTTGCAAAATAAAAAGCCCGCCGAACCAGAAGAGACAACAAATGAAGAGAAGATGCCTCCCCCTCAAGCCGAAAGACCGCAGGTAGGGGAACTAAACAGTATCAGGGTTTCGTCTGCCAAGCTGGACAATATGATGGACCTCGTTAGCGAGCTCATAACGGCTCAGGCGCGACTGGAACACATGGGGCGAAAACTGAAAAGTAGTGAATTGCAACGGGTGGCCGAAGATTTTGAAAAATTATTCAGGCAACTCAGATCCAATACGCTGGAGATGCGACTGATTCCTATCTACACGTTGCTGGCCCGGTTTAAACGAATGGTCAGGGATTTATCGCATGATCTGAACAAACAGGTCCGGTTTCAGACCACGGGAACGGAAACGGAACTGGATAAATCAGTGATTGAAATGCTGTATGACCCGTTGATGCACATCATCCGCAACAGCCTTGATCATGGCATTGAATTGCCCGATGAAAGAGTGAAGCTGGGTAAGCAACCCGAGGGACTGATTGAGATAGTGACGTATTATTCCGGTTCCTATGTGGTCATAGAAGTGCGGGATAACGGACAGGGAATGGATCCCGAAGCGATTCGCCAAAAAGCCCTGGAAAAAAACCTGATTTCCGCTTCGGATAAGCTGGATCACGATGAACTGTTAAACCTGGTATTTCACCCGGGTTTCAGTACTTCAAAACAAGTCAGTCAGTTATCGGGGCGGGGTGTGGGCATGGATGTGGTTCGGAAGAACATTACAGAATTGAGAGGTTATGTGGAACTGAACAGCATAAAAGGTAAAGGAACGACCGTACGCATCCGTCTGCCCCTGACACTGTCCATTATTGACGGACTGCTGGTATTGATCGGAAATGCGCGTTACCTGGTTCCGCTTGAAAACATTGTTCACATTTATCCTCTGGAAAAGAAAGAACTGGAAAAGGCTGGTTTCAGTGGCGCTGTGGTCAAGGAAGGAAACCAAATTCAATTTGTTCATTTGATCCATGAATTCGGGGATACCCGTTTCGTTTTTGAAAAAGGATATTTACTGGTATTCCGGTTTGAAAACAAGGAAATTGGTTTTGTGATCAACGAAATTGAGGGAAAACACCAGGCGGTAATCAAGCCACTCAATCAATTTGTAAAAGGTAAGGAACTGTTTTCGGGAGCCACTGTGCTGGGTGACGGAAAAGTAGCCCTGGTGGTCGATCCGTATAGGATGATGCAACAATATACAAATACACTGCAATGAAAGAAACAACAGCCACCGAATCCAATCATTATATTTCATTCTCGCTGGCGGGTGAATTTTTTGCTATTGATGTACAGCATGTTACGCAGGTGATGCGGGCCAGCTCATTCACATCGGTACCTCAGGCACCGGATTTCTTAAAAGGAGTCACGAACTTCAACGGGAAGATTATTCCGGTTGTAAACCTGTATCAGAAATTTGGCTTTCACGAACCGGAGGAAAAAGAGCATCAGCTTATCATTATCCTGACTGTGCTGTTTCAGGATGCAGAAGTGGAAATTGGCATTCTGGTAGATTCTTCTGATGAGGTTTTTGAATGGAACCCGACCGATGTTAAACCCTATCCGGTTTCGGGAAACCAGGAAAAAGGCGCCTATATTGAAGGGGTGATTCACCGAAAGAATCGATTCTCATTTGTCCTGAAAGTCAATAGTTTGTTTGCTGATAACGAAATAAAAAATTTAACGAATACGGAACAATAAATCTTTGAATCATGAAAAGTCTGACGTATAAAACAAAAATGATCCTCATGCTGGTGTTTGTCCTGGTGGTCATATCCTTCATGTGGTTCTATAATCTGGGCCAGTTTGGCGTTTTTTACCACGATACGGAAAACCTTTCGAAAAGCGATCAGGTGGATGTGGAACTGACCACACAGTTACTGATTCCTTTTATGGATCAGGTGGAATATCCCCTGCTTAGTTCACAACATAAACAACTTTCTTTGGACCAACTGATTGTATTAAAACAAAACATTTCAAAACTTCAGGAAGATGTAAAAAGGATCTCCTCAATAAAGACCAACAGCCAGGTTCAGGAGATGGCTGCCGATTTTCACCAGGTTTTGCTTTTGGCCGATCAGTATATTGCCTTGCTGGACAAAAAAGGACAGGAGGATTTGAAGGTTCAGACCCTGACAGCCTTCCTGAGCCAGGGAAAATCATTGAAACAAAAAGTAAGAAACTATATCAACAGTAAGAAGACTGCTGCGCTGGACCGGGTGTCATTTCTGAGCCAGCGATATAATAGTATCAAGACCAACGACCTGATTGTCGGGCTGACCTCTTTCCTGATTGTTCTGATTTTCGGAGCATGGTTGATTAGTGGAATAGCCAGAAAGTTCAAGATTGCCATAAAAATTCTGCACAAACTTTCTGAAGGTGAAATTACCGTAAAGATACCCCAGGTTCCGAATGATGAACTGGGGTTGGTGATCAGAAAAATATCGACCTTGCGCGATCAGCTGGCACTGACTTTGAATAAAGTGTATGAGATGGTGGACAATCTGACTGTTGCCAGCCGCGACCTGAGTGCTTCATCACAGAGTATTTCACAGGGAGCAACTGAACAGGCATCGTCCACAGAAGAAGTCTCCTCATCGATGGAAGAAATGGTAGCCAATATTCATCAGAATTCGGAGCATTCGAAGAAAGCGGCCGGTCTTTCTGAAAAAATGGCCGAAGGGGTTCAGGATATTGTGGTAGCCGCCGGAAATAGTCAGCAAAAGATTAAGGAAATTGCCAAAAAAATTGGCATTATCAATGAAATTGCCTTCCAAACCAATATTCTGGCGCTGAATGCTGCAGTAGAAGCCGCCCGTGCCGGAGAACACGGTAAGGGATTTGGTGTGGTAGCTGTGGAAGTAGGTAAGCTGGCAGACCGGAGCAAAGAAGCGGCAGCTGAAATTGAAGAACTGGCCCGAACCAGTGTTGAAGTCATTCATGATGCCGGAAATCTGATCGATGAAATTGCGCCTACAATCAGTACCAGCGCACAGATGGTGAACAATATTTCCACTGCCAGTGAAGAACAAATTCTGGGGGCTGAACAGATTAACGATGCCATTCAGCAACTCAATGAAATTACCCAGCAGAATGCTGCGGCTTCGGAAGAAATTGCCACCAGTTCAGAGGAACTGAATGCCCAGTCAGAGGCCTTGATGGATGCCCTTTCATTCTTTAAACTGGATGTGCAAACAACGATCAATGCCAGCAAAAAGGTTTCCGGTGAAAAAAAGAAACTGCCCGAAGCCAAAAATGCCAAACGAAACACTTCAGGAGTACGCATTGATCTGGGGAAACCCGATGCCATGGATGATGAATTTGAACGCTTCTGATATTGATGAATTGTGACTTCAGCGAAAAAACATAGCACTCCCAAGTTTACTTCACCTTTTGGGAACCTGAAGCCGGCAGATTTTAACAGACTGAGTCAGTTTATTTACACTGAGTTTGGCATCCATCTTCCGGAGAAAAAACTGTATTTGGTCCAGAACCGGTTGACTAAAAGGCTCCGTGAACTGAATATGGAGAGTTATACTGAGTATGCCGACTATGTGCTTCAGGGCAACAAAGAAGAAGTACTGAAAATGATTGAGGTGATCTCCACCAACAAAACCGACTTTTTTCGGGAACAACGTCATTTTGATTTTTTGTCGGAGGTGATTCCTGAAAAGTGGAAGGGAGAAAACCTAAAGCTGTGGAGTGCCGGATGTTCTTCCGGTCAGGAAGTGTATTCCCTGGCCATGTTGCTGGAGAATTTTCGCGAAAGAAACATCATTGGCGATTATCAGGTGTGTGGTACCGATGTGTCTGCTAGGGTGCTGGAACAGGCTCAACTGGCTGTGTATCCGTATAAATATGCTGAAGATATCCCTGAACCTTACCGAAAGAAATATCTGTTGAAAAGCAAGGATCAGACCCATTCCAAAATCCGAATAGCTCCGAATATCAGAAAGAAAACGTGTTTTACCTGGATGAATCTGGCTACCGGAATGTATAATTTCCCCGAGGATTTTCATATGATTTTTTGCCGAAATACCCTGATCTATTTTGACCTGACTGTTCAGCAAAAAGTTGTAAACGGATTGCTGGAACATCTGCTGCCCGGTGGATATTTGTTTGTGGGACATTCCGAAGCATTGATAAATATGAACATCAAGGGGCTGAAACTGATCAGTCCGTCTGTATACCAGAAAATTGAATACCATGAATGAAACAACCAATCAACAACTCATCCGGCTTAAAGAAGAGAACAGAAGGCTGGAAAAACAGTTGGAAGAACTAAACAAAAAGCTTCTGGAAGCTGAAGCGTTCAAGAGCCACTTCATTTCCAATGTTACCAACGAAATCGTTAATCCCTTCGCCTCCATTCTCGGGTTGTCGAAAAGTATGATGACTGCTGAAGAACATCAGAAAGAGGAAGTTTGTCACCTGGCGGGTCTTATCTATTCCGAAGCCTCGTTCCTCGATTTTCAGCTGAACAATACTTTTACCGCTGCCAAACTGGAAGCGGGCGAAGTATTTGTTGAGGTAAGCCCTGTAGAACTAGGGCAATTGATGGAAGAAGTACTGGAAAGTGTGCACCCCGATCAGGAGCGTAAACAGATGAATATCAACTTTGAACTGCTTCCCGAATCTCCGTTGTATCTTCATACCGACAGGGAGAAGTTAAAGCTGATTCTGATCAATCTGATCAGCAACGGTATCAAATTCTCAGACAACGGGAAGTCAGTAAGGATTACGCTTAAAGTATCAGAAAAGAATCTTGAAATACAGGTGGCGGATGAGGGTATCGGCATGGATGAGAAGGAAGTTGGGAAAATCTTTGATCGTTTTCATCGTGCCGACAAAAGAATTCATTCCCTCAACCCGGGTAATGGGCTGGGCCTGGCTGTTGTAGACGGATTGGTACATGTGCTGGATGGATCTGTTACGGTGAAAAGCAGTCCCGGTAAGGGCAGCACCTTTATTGTCAGTCTGCCGGAATCGCTCAGTGAATCCGATTTTTTTGATGAAGATGGTTTGTTTGCAAAAGATGAAGAGCAAGAATTTTTTTAATGAATCAGGGCGAATACAGTAAATATTACCTCTATCCGGGAAGTTTGTTTGCCGACAGACAGCCTTATTATATCACCACCCTTTTGGGTTCGTGTGTATCGGTTTGTTTGTACGACAGGCGACAACACATCGGAGGCATGAATCATTTTTTATTGCCGATGTGGAACGGTAAGGGACTGGCCTCGCCCAAATATGGAAATATCGCTGTTCAGCAGCTTGTCGAAAGGATGCATCAACTGGGAAGCCGCACGCCCGATTTGATCGCTAAGGTATTTGGCGGGGCTTCTGTGCTGGAAAGCCAGAATAATGTGTTTTTTATTGGAGACCGAAACATTCGGATTGTGCAGGAGTTACTCGAAAAGGAAATGCATATTAAAATTGTGGCCTCCAGTACGGGAGGCAATCTGGGCAGGAAAATAGTTTTTGATACACTGACTGGCGAGGTAAGACAAAAGTATCTCGGGAATGGAAAAACCTGAAAAATATTTATGGGGAATAAGAAGTTTAAAGTACTGATTGTGGATGACTCAAGGATTGTGAGCGAGTTGTTGACTGAGCTGGTGGAAAGCGACGCTGATCTCACCGTGATGGGAACGGCTGTCGATCCCTATGAAGCAGTCAGGCTGATTCAGAACGAAACTCCGGACGTAATTCTGCTGGATATTGAAATGCCCAAAATGAACGGAATTACTTTTCTGAAAAAGATCATGAGTCAGCATCCCATTCCGGTGGTCATCTTTTCCGGCGTAGCGGAAGTCCATTCCCAAAATGCAATGGACGCCCTTCGGTTTGGGGCACTGGATGTTATTCCTAAGCCCAAAAGTGTTGATCCCAGGGCAATAGAGGAAACGCGAACACGAATTCTGTTTTCCTTAAAAGCAGCGGCTCTTTCCAGGAACCGGTTGCATTTGATCCGCAGTCAAAGACCGGAGCAATATGATGGTTCCCAAAAAGAGCACCCGAAGGTCCGGTTGACAGAAAAGGAAGTCAATAAGGTGATCGTTATGGGTGCTTCTATTGGAGGAACCCAGGCAATTGAATACATTCTTACACGACTCAAACCTACTGCTCCACCGATCCTCATCACGCAACACATGCCCGGAGGTTTTACCCGTTCGTTTGCCGAGCGATTGGAAAGTATCTGTCCGCTTACCGTATCGGAAGCAGAAGAAAATCAGGTGCTGGAGCAGGGTCATGTGTATATAGCCAACGGATACTATCATTTACAGTTGGCCAGAACCGGTATGCATTATAAAGTCAGATTGACCGATGACGAACCGGTAAACCGACACAAACCTTCAGTGGATGTATTGTTTTGGTCGGCTATTAAAAGTGTATCCCCCGAGAAGTTAGTGGCCATCTTGCTCACAGGTATGGGGGAAGACGGAGCCCGGTCCATGCTCGACCTGAAACACGCTGGTGCCCTGACCATAGCACAGGACGAAAAGTCTTCGGTGGTGTGGGGAATGCCCGGAAAAGCGGTAAAAATTGGGGCTGCAACACAGGTTCTTTCCCTTTCCGAGATAACCGAGGTCCTTAACAAATTGAAATGTTGAAAAAAAGAGTACTTTTAAAAATTAAAATCAAACCATAAGATGACGGTAGAAAAGAAAAAAACCAGGATTCTGGCTGTGGATGATATGCAGGTGAATTTGGATTTGATTTCTCAGGTACTGGGTCAATTGGAAGATTATGTTGTGGTTACAGCTTCCGATGGAAAAACAGCCATCAGAAAGGCCCGGTCGAACCATTTTGATCTGATTTTACTGGACGTAATGATGCCCGAAATGGATGGTTTTGAGGTGTGTCGCGTTTTGATGAATGATACGATTACACAAGATGTTTCTGTGATTTTCCTTACAGCTTTAAACGATCCTCCAAATATACAGAAAGCTTTTCGTGCCGGGGCCGTGGATTATATTTCCAAACCTTTTTCAAAAGAGGAATTAATATCCAGAGTAAGTTTGCATATCCGGTTAAAACAAAATATGAATGAGCTCGTACAGGCCAGAAAACAAGCCGAAACAGCTGTAGAAGCGAAAGCTATTTTTCTCGCCAATATGTCTCATGAAATCCGAACGCCCATGAATGGAATTATTGGCACGGTGGATATATTGAGACGAACTCCGCTTACAGAAGAGCAGCAGGAATATTTAACAATAATCGAGTCGTCGGGTGAAAGCCTGCTGACCATTATCAATGATATTCTGGATTATTCAAAGATTGAGGCAGGACGAGTGGAATTGGAACAAATTCACTTTGTTTTATCGGATGAACTCAACAGTATGATGCGTATGTTGCAGATCGTTGCTGGTAAGAAGGGGCTCAAGCTGGAAATGGAGCTGCAGGATGACCTTCCAAAGGTCGTAGGCGACCCTGTGCGTCTCAAACAAATTATAATTAACCTGGTGAACAATGCAATTAAATTTACGGAAGAAGGAAAGATCACTCTGTCAGTGAAACTGCAAAAACAGGTTGGATCGGATCACGGAATCTTTATTTTCAGTGTAACCGATACGGGAATTGGTATTTCAAAGGAGGGGCAGAAACGACTGTTTCAATCTTTCTCGCAGGTGGACAAATCCACAACCCGAAAATACGGAGGTACCGGACTTGGTCTGGCCATCTGTAAAAACCTTTCCGAAATGATGGGCGGAGAGATCGGGGTAGAAAGCGAAGAAGGAAAGGGAGCCTGTTTCTGGTTTACAGCCCGGCTGGGTATATCAAAAAACAGTGATCAGAAAACCGTTAAGCCCGTTCGCGAAGAACCTCATTGTAACCAAGTAAAAAATGTCCTGCTGGTGGAGGATAATGTAATTAACCAGAAAGTAGCTTCTGCTTTTTTAAAGTATTTAGGCCATAATGTAGACATTGCAAATAACGGGGCAGAAGCATTTGAAATGGTGAAAAAGCAGGCCTATGATATTGTGTTGATGGATGTGCAGATGCCGGTTATGGATGGAATGGAAGCAACCCGTGAGATCAGGCAGTGGGAAGAAAGAGAAGGCAAGTCAGAAAAGCTTGTCATTGTCGCTATGACAGCAAATATCCTTCAAAACGATCGAGATAAATATATCGAAGTTGGTATGAACGATTTTGTGAGTAAACCCTTTAAAGAAGGGGAGTTATTGTCGGTTTTTAAAAAATTTACTAAAGAATAATCCTACAGGAATGGAAAAATTAGACAAATTCGATTTTAATGACAAAACGATCTTAGTGGTGGAAGATACAGAAACCAGTATTCGTTTTTTCGATGCTGCATTGAAAAGAACCAATGCAAAAACTTTGTTCGCAGAAGATGGTGACGAAGCCATTAAATTGTTTGATGAAAATGAGATCGATCTGGTTTTGCTGGACCTGAACCTTTTCACAACCAGTGGTTTTGATGTGTTGCGACACATTCGCTCCAAAGACAATAGTACCCCTGTAATTGTTCAAACAGCATACATTTTGTCGGGTGAAGAACAGATCAGCCGTGAAATGGGAGCCAATGATTTTATGGCGAAACCCATCAAGTTAAACAGCTTGCTTCAGTCGCTGAACAAGTTTTTACAATGAAAAGCAAAAATGTTATCTCAGCCCGTCTGTGTGTTGAGAACCAGGTTGTTACCGCGGTGGGAATCTTAGAAAAAAGTCACTAAAAATAAACGCTTTGAAGAGACTTCTTCAAAGCGTTTATTTTGTCGGAGTGGCAGGACTCGAACCTGCGACCACTTGCACCCCATGCAAGCATGCTAGCCAACTGCACCACACCCCGAATTGAAAGAACCTGTTTCAGATATTTCTGAAAGAGGCTGCAAAATTAATAAAAATTTATTTTGCTGGACTTTTTGTGTCTGAATCTTTTTTGAGAAAATTTTCGCCTTTCTGCCTGGCCGCCCAGATCAGAACTCCAATGCCCAGAATAATCAAAGGAATACTCAGAATTTGCCCCATATCAAACCACAGATGCTTTTCCCAGGCTTCCTGCGGTTCTTTCAGGAATTCAATCAGGAAACGGGCCAGGAAGATCAACAACATAAAATAACCGAATAACTTTCCCGGTTTTAAACTGGTTTTGTGTGTTTGATAGTAGCGATAGAGAAATACGAAAATAAGCAGGTAGGAAAGGCCTTCGTATATCTGTGTTGGATGATGGGGGCCGACAGCCAGTGCAGGAATATCAGAACGAACAAAGATAAAACCCCAGGGCATGTGCGTGGGATAACCAAAAATTTCCGAATTCATCAGGTTCCCCATACGAATGAAAAATCCTGCCAGCGGAACCACAATGGCAATACGATCCAGAACCCATATATAGGTTTTTTTATGCTTACGTGCAAACAGATACAATCCCAGCAAGATTCCAATAGCTGCCCCGTGACTGGCGAGTCCGCCGTGCCAGATTTCCAGAATCTGTAACGGATGGGTAAAATAGTAATGCGGTTCATAAAACAACACATGACCCAGTCGGGCACCGAGAATGGTGAAAATAAACATGTAGGTAAACAAGTCATCTGTCAGTTTTTGATCGATGCCTTCTTTTTTAAAAATCTTCTGAAGGATCAGATAACCCAGCACAAAGCCAGTGGCAAACAGTACGCCGTACCACCGCAAGGTAAATCCACCAATCACAGGCACACTGTCGGGTACAGAAAAAATGTCAGGACTTACATTCCAAACAATATAATTTAAGAGCATTTTGTCTACGATTTATGTTATAACAATAATCCCACACCAAAGAGTAGGGAAAACAACAGGCTGGAAAGGGCCAGTTTTTTCAGGAACGGATCCAGGTTGTTCTTCTCCTTCATTTTGAAAATATGAACCAAGTCGAGGATAAACAGGGGGGAAGAAAGCCAGAACAAGTAATTAATGAATTGGGACTTATGCATCGCAACGAAAATAGTAGCCGTGGCAAAGGCTCCGACAATCATCAGCAGATGATACACCCGGGCAGTGTTGTAGCCCATCATCCCGGCAACGGTCCGTTTTCCTGAATTATGGTCGTTGTCCATGTCGCGCATGTTGTTCAGGTTCAGTACTCCCGTGCTCAGGAGCCCTAATGAAGCTGCCGGAAGTAGGACATCCCAATGCCATTCCAGGGTGTTTAGATACCAGGTGCCGGCCACGCCCAACAGGCCAAAGAATAAAAAGACAAACATATCGCCCATTCCCTTGTATCCATAAGCTTTAGATCCAATGGTGTAACGAATGGCTGCTGCAATGGCAGCTAGGCCCAGCAGCATAAATATGAACACTTCAATCAGTCGGTCACCCAAAGCCAGATAGAGCAATACAAGTCCCGATAAAAAAGACAAAATCGTGAAAATAATGATGCCGTTTTTCATTTGTTGCGGACTGATGCGTCCGCTTTGAACCGTCCGCTGCGGACCGGTTCGGTGTTCATTATCGGTTCCCTTAATGGCATCACCGTAATCGTTGGCCAGGTTAGATAAAACCTGCAAAAAAATAGTCGTGATGACTGCAAAAATCAGTGTCGACCATTGGTATTTCCCCTCATCAAAAGCCAGAAACCCGCCGGTAATGATACTGGCCAGAGCCAAAGGCAGAGTACGCAACCTGAATGCTTCGATCCAGGCTCCTGCATTAGATTTTCCCGTTTGTTGAAGGGTAGTTTTTTTCGCCACTGTTTACGGGAATTTGGGATACTTGTGAAAATCGGGATCGCGTTTTTCTAGGAATGCATTTTTGCCTTCCTGAGCTTCGTCGGTCATGTAGTACAGCAGCGTTGCATTTCCGGCAAACTCCTGAATGCCCACTTGTCCGTCCAGCTCGGCGTTCATGCCCAGTTTGATCATGCGCAGCGCCATAGGGCTACGTTTGTGCATGGTGAGACACCATTCTACTGTTTCGTCTTCTAATTGATCTAAGGGGACAACTGTATTGACCAAGCCCATTTCCAATGCTTCCTGAGCCGTATATTGTTTGTTCAAAAACCAGATTTCACGGGCTTTTTTCTGGCCCACAATGGCCGCCAGGTAGGATGAGCCTAAACCGGCATCGAAACTACCTACTTTGGGACCGGTTTGGCCGAAACGGGCATTGTCTGAAGCAATGGTCAGGTCGCAAACCACATGCAGCACATGTCCCCCGCCAATGGCATAACCGTTGACCATGGCAATAACCGGTTTGGGAATGGAACGGATTTTCCGTTGTACATCCAGTACATTCAATCTCGGTACACCGTCTTTTCCGATGTATCCGCCTTTTCCCTTTACATTCTGGTCACCGCCGGCACAGAAGGCTTTATCGCCTTCCCCGGTAAAAATCACCGAATAAATGTCCATGTCTTCACGGCAGATATCCATCGCTACCGCCATTTCGGTAGTAGTGGTGGGCGTGAAAGCGTTGTAATAGCGGGGACGGTTGATGGTGATCTTGGCAATGTGGTTCCATTTTTCGAATTTAATTTCTTCAAACTCTCTGATGGTTTCCCAGTTTCTTTTGCTCATGATTGATACTTTTTTGCGCCAGCGAAGGTAATACTTTTTACGCATTGACAGATTTCTATATGTTTATAAAAATGGTTAAAAAGCCAGTTCGTTGATGCTTAAATGTTGTGTTGAATGGGGTTTCTGAAACCGTTATTTTCCCAGGAAGATTCTGAAGAATTTTTTAGTTTCGCAAAAAGAATCAATGGAATTCAACACATCACTGATCCCCGGGAGGCTGATCAAAAGATACAAACGCTTTTTGGCCGATGTCCGGCTGGAGGACGACAGTATTGTCACAGCCCACTGCACCAATTCGGGAACCATGAAAACCTGCCTCGAAGAAAACGCCCCTGTTTATCTGACTCCGGTGAATGATCCTAAGCGAAAAACAAAATTTACCTGGGAGATGATTTTTATCAACGGAGACTGGATCGGCATCAATACTTCCATTCCCAATATTCTGGCTTTTGAAGCCGTTCGTGATGGAACGATCGAAAAACTGAAAGGCTACAACAGAGTGGAAAGGGAAGTGCAATTTCAGGACAGCCGTTTTGATGTGTATGCTGAAAATGATACAGAGCGTTGTTTTATTGAGGTGAAAAATGTGACCATGAAAGAAGGTACATTTGCCTTGTTCCCCGATGCGGTCACTACCCGGGGAAGAAAACACCTGGAGACCCTTATCCGGGCAAAGGAAACTGGTTTCCGTTCCGTGATGCTGTATGTGATCCAGCGCATGGATGTGGAAAAGTTTGGCCCTGCCAGGGCGATTGATCCGGAATATGCAGATGTACTGGAAAAGGCTTACTCTGCAGGAGTAGAGATTATTCCTGTGCAGGCAAAAGTAACTCCCGAAAAGATCGAAATTGTGAAGGAATTGCCCTTTGAATTGTAAAAAATAAAAACTGAAGGATGAAAATTACCATTTTGGATGACTATCAAAAGATAATCAGTAAGTTGAATTGCTTTGATATGTTATCTGGACAAGAAGTTCAGGTTCTGCATGAAACTGAAAAGAACCCGTTGAAACTGGCAGCGCAGATTCAGGACACCGAAATACTGGTTTTGACCAGAGAAAGAACCAAAATATCGGAAACCTTACTCCAAAACCTTCCTCATTTGAAACTCATCAGTCAAACCGGCAAAATATCCCGGCATATTGATCTGGAAGCATGCACAAAACACCGTGTTGCTGTGGCTGAAGGAGTAGGTTCGCCCATTGCAACGGCAGAGTTGACCTGGGCGCTGCTGATGAATACGGTCAGGCAAATACCGCAGGCGATCGAGGGTATGAAAGCCGGAAAGTGGCAGGTGAACATCGGTCAAACCGTACATGGAAAAACCATCGGAATCTGGGGATACGGGAGAATCGGGAAGATCATAGCACAGTATGCGAAGGCGTTTGGTGCACAGGTCCTCGTTTGGGGAAGGGAGAACTCCAGAAATCAGGCAGTGACAGATGGATTTGATCAGGCTGAATCCAAAACTCATTTCTTTGAACATACGGATATTGTATCGTTGCACTTACGGCTGAATGAGGCGACAACGGGCATCGTAACGGAAGCAGATCTGCTCAGGATGAAAGCAAATGCCTGTTTGATCAATACTGCCAGGGCCGAACTCATAGAGTCAGGAGCCTTGATAAATGTACTCGAAAGCGGAAAACAAATTTTTGTGGGTGTGGATGTGTATGAAGAGGAACCCGTTGACGATCCCAACTACCAATTGCTGCACATGGATCATGTAGTGTGTACACCCCACCTGGGTTATGTGGAAAAAAACGGCTACGAATTATATTTCAGTAAAGCTTTTGAAAACGTGCTTAATTTCATCAAGGGACGGCCAACTAGTATAGCGAATGAAGAGACTCTGATATGATCCGTATGCGTAAATAGTCTTACTTTAGTCAGCAAAAAAACATGGCTACTTCCAAAAATATTGAATCTTACGAGAAAGGGTACATCCCTGTCGGTGACGGACACGAATTGTATTACGAACTGTATGGCAACCCGAAGGGGATACCGGTATTGTTTTTACACGGAGGCCCAGGTGCCGGTTTTTCCGATAGCGATAAAGACTTTTTCGACAAACGTCGCTACAACGTGCTTTTCTTTGACCAGCGGGGTACTTCCCGAAGTCTTCCGTTTGGATCGGTGGAAAACAATACCACCCAGTATTTGGTCAAGGACATCAATTTAATCATGGACCAGTTGGGTTTCGAAAAAGCCTATGTGTTTGGTGGTTCGTGGGGCAGCACGCTGGCGCTGGTCTATGCTATTCACCATCCCGAAAGGGTGTTGGGATTGATTTTGCGTGGCGTTTGGCTGGCCAATGAGTATGGTATTGAACACTACATCGGTGGCGGTATCAAAGAGTTTTTCCCGGATGTATGGAACCGTTTTGCCGATCTGGTGAAACAAGGTGAAAAGCCTGTGGATTATTATCTGAAACAGATGCTCTCGAAGGATACAAAAGTCAGCGACCGGTATGCCTACGAGTGGGCGCGCTATGAAATGTCGTTTTATACCATCCGGAAAATTGAAGAAACCGACGATTTACTGGATACACTTTCCTACAAATCCATGGCCATTCTGGAAGCCTATTACATTAAAAACCGGTGTTTCTTATCCGAAGATTTTATCATGAAAAATGTGGATAAAATCAAAGACATTAAAACCACCATTGTACAGGGACGGTTCGACTTTATCTGTCCGCCCGTACAGGCTTTCCGGCTGCATGGAGGACTGAATAATTCCACTCTAAACATAACAACTGCAGGTCACTCTTCCTCTGATCCGGAAAATAAGAAGAAACTAAAAAGCGAGATGCGACGCATTACCGGCTAAATCATTAAACCAAAACACCATGACTGAAATTCAAAAACGCGTATTGGGAAAAAATGGCCTGGAAGTATCGATATTGGGGTTGGGCTGTATGGGTATGAGTTTTGCCTATGGGCAACCAAAAGATAAATCAGAAATGATCGGATTGATCCGGACCGCTGTAGAACGTGGAATCACCTTCTTCGATACGGCAGAAGTGTACGGTCCGTTTACCAATGAAGAACTGGTGGGCGAAGCGTTGAAGCCCCTGCGCAAAGATGTGGTGATTGCCACCAAATTCGGATTTAAGATTGATCCGACCGGAAAAAAACGATGGACCGGTGTGAATAGTCGCCCGGAACACATCCGTGAAGTAGCTGAGGCATCCCTAAGCAGACTAAAAACGGAAGTGATCGATTTGTTTTATCAGCATCGGGTAGATCCGGATGTGCCTATTGAAGACGTGGCCGGAACGGTTAAGGATTTGATCAGGGAAGGGAAAGTACTGCATTTCGGACTTTCTGAAGCCGGGGCAGATACCATCCGTAAGGCTCACGAAGAGCAGCCGGTGACCGCATTACAAAGCGAATATTCGTTGTGGTGGCGCGAGCCGGAAAATGAAATACTGCCCTTACTGGAGGAACTGGGCATTGGCTTTGTGCCGTTCAGCCCGTTGGGTCGTGGGTTTTTAACGGGAAAAATGGATGCCAGCACAAAATTTGATGCCAACGATTTTCGCTCTACACTGCCTCGCTTTACTCCTGAAGCGTTGCAAGCCAACCAATCGTTGGTCAAGCTCATTGAAGAACTGGCAAAAAATAAAAATGTTACCCCGGCACAAATTGCCCTGGGCTGGCTGCTGGCGCAAAAACCCTGGATTGTGCCTATCCCGGGGACCACAAACCTACACCGACTGGAAGAAAATCTGGGAGCTGCTGTCGTTTCGTTTTCCGCCGGGGAGCTGAAGGAAATAGATCAAGCAACCCAAAACATTAATATTGTGGGGAGTCGCTATCCTGAAGCGTTGCAGAAAATGGCACAGAAGTGACAGAGAACATATTATCAAGCAACTATACTGATCTTTTCAGGAAATTTATTTCCTGATTACGAAAGTTATTTTCCAAAATCTTTTCCTACATTTAGCCGTTAAAAGGAAAGCCAACTTCCTTTTTCCTGCTTTCCATCTGTTCAAAACAAATAAATCAAAGGTGAAAACTTTTTAATATGAAACTGCGAATTAAAGATACAGAAACCACCCTAAAAGTCATTGGCGTTTACCAGATTGTTGGGGGAATTATTGGCTATTGGATGATTGCTCGGTTGCTGATGGGGATTGAAAATATTAACGGCCCTTTGTTGGTCCTTATTCTGATTCCCCTGTTTTTGTTCGGGTTCTCGATTCAGTCAGGTAATTTATTGCTGCAAAAGGAAAAAAGAAAAAAAGGATTGATTTTTTCTTCCATTCTGCAGGCAATGCAGATGTTTGCTTTTGGAGTAGGAAAATATGCTTTTCTGTTTTTTTCAGGCATAAAGCTGATTGTCGGATTTAACATTACAGACAGTTTTAATATCAAGTTCTCAGCCTGGTTGTCAGACTACAGTGCAAAGTATAATTCGGATAATGAGGTCTATTATTTCTATTTAAATCTTGTTGCCGTTTTTCTCCTGTATGTTTTGATTGACATTTATGAGGAGTTTACGAAAGAAAATAAAAGAAATCGTATTTCCGTGAGTGAGTACGGACCTGAGTTGACGGATAAAGGAACCGATGATTCTATTGTTTACGAAACAAATGAAAACTTTCATTAATTTTAAGCGGAAATACAGAACAGTATGGCATCGGATCAGTCGTTTGTGGATTTTGTTTTGGATCAAATTGAATATGCTGGTGAGATTCATGCCCGGAAAATGTTTGGTGAGTACGGTGTGTTTGCCGACGGAAAAATTTTCGGCCTGATCTGTGACAACAAGTTGTTTGTGAAACCCACCGTTTCGGGGAGGAAATTTATTGGGAATGTAGTGGAAGCACCACCTTATCCGGGAGCCAAAAACAGTTTTTTGATTGAAGAGAACATTGAGGACAGAGAATGGTTAAGTGAACTGATTCAGATCACTGTTGCCGAACTTCCAGAGCCTAAACCGAAGAAGAAAAAGCGACACTGATCTCAGCAACAGCTAAAACTGGAAAGTATCGGAAAACCTTCGGATAGGAAAAATTATTGGACAAACTGTACGATCATGAAAAATAGTCTACTCATTCTTTTACTGACAGTTCTTTTGCTGCCTCAATGCAAGACGGAACAAACAACTGAAATTGACCTGAAGCAGACCCCTGCTAGGGCGGAATTGTTTGGTGAGGGGGTTGTCTCCACCCCTTTATATGAAAGGGATATGGCCATATCGCCTTCCGGTGATGAACTGATTTTTACGCTGGCCGATTACAAGCAGTCAATCATGTGTTTGGTGCGAATGGTACAAAAAGATGGAAAATGGAGTCAAAAGGAACTGTTGCCTTTTTCGGGACAGTACAAGGATATTGAGCCCTGTTTTTCAGTGGATGGGAGTCGGTTGTATTTTGCTTCTACCCGCCCCATGGATGGGGATACCACAAGAAAAGATTACAACATCTGGGTTTCGGAAAAGGCTGGTTCATCCTGGGGAGCTCCCCGTCCGCTTTCGCCGGTAGTTAATTCAACTAACAATGAATTTTATCCATCCGTTGCCCGAAACGGTAGTTTGTATTTTACGTCCGTCAGAAAGAACGGCTTTGGGCAGGAGGATATTTTTTTGAGCCGATTTGTGGATGGAATCTATCAGGAACCTCAGCCGTTGGATACGACGATCAATACCGGCCATTTTGAATTTAACGCTTATGTGACTCCGGATGAAGATCTTATTGTTTTCGGTTCGTTTGGCAGGAAAGATGGTTTGGGTGGCGGCGATCTGTATTACAGTAAAAAGGATGTTCAGGGTCATTGGCAGCGGGCGGTCAATATGGGGCCAAAAGTCAATGGAGCTGGGTTGGACTATTGTCCGTTTATCGACATGCAACGGGGTAATTTCTATTTTACCAGTAGCAGAATGATTGTTCCAAACAAGGTCAATAGTCCGGCAGATCTGGAAGACTTGGCTAACAAAACATTGAACGGGATGGGAAATATTTACCGGATTGGATTGAAAGAACTGGATTTACAATAGCCCTTTTATTATGTGTTTCATTCATAATAAAGTATTGTTAGACAGAGTGTTTGCTGGACGTAAGCCGAAATCCAATTTTGAAAGTTTGCAGTAAGAATTGGCAATTCAATCCAGTGTTGAATGTCAACATCGGACCAATCCATATTCTTTCTAATTTTAGATCTGATTTCTAAATTTAACTCTGTATAATATGAAATTTCTTGGCAATCTTATCTGGTTAATTTTCGGTGGGCTCACCATTGCTTTGGAATATTTTGTTTCCAGTATTGTGTTGTTTGTTACCATTGTGGGTATTCCTTTCGGATTGCAGACCCTGAAACTGGGAGTGCTGGCTTTATGGCCTTTCGGTAGTGAAGTCAGATCGGTGCCGCAGCCTACGGGTTGTCTGACAACCCTGATGAATGTTATCTGGATACTTATTGGCGGGATTTGGATTTGCCTCACCCACATTGCCTGGGGCATTATCCTGACCATTACCATTATTGGAATTCCTTTTGCCAAACAACATTTCAAGCTGGCAGGCCTGGCCCTGACCCCTTTTGGAAAAGAGATTGTTTAAATCTACCGATCTATATCTGATTGTCATATTCAAGGTTAGTGTAGAACATTAAATTTGTGGATATGACTGTAAAATGATGGCTCACAGATTAAAATCACTAAATTTGTGGCTAATGTTATCACTTTCGAGTTCTGAAAGTGGTGTAGAGCCTAAACCAAATCAATAAAAAAACAAACAAATGAAAAAATTCTTGATTACTGCAATTTTTGCATTTTTGGGACTCACCGTATTTGCTCAAACCCGGTTATATGTAAATCCGAAATTTGGTGAAATTGCCAAAACACAAAAAATTATTGCCGTTTTACCTTTTAAAGTAAGCATCACTTTGCGGCCGAATCAAATGAAAAAAATTACTCCCGAGCAGCTGAAAGATATGCAGTTGAATGAGGGAAGCGGAATTCAGACAGCCATGGTTTCCTGGTTTATGAAGCGCAGTGAAAAAGGGAAGTTGCTGGTACAGGTACAGCAACCGGTGGTTACCAATGCCATACTGAAAAAGGCCGGAGTGGATAATACAAATATAGATTCTTACACACCGGCGCAGCTTGCCAAGATATTGAAAGTAGATGCTGTAATCATGGGGACCTTTCAAACAACCAAACCGATGTCGGAAGGTCTTTCGGCCGCTATGGGTGTTTTATTCGGTGTTTGGGGGGCTACCAACCGGGCTACCATGAATTTGTTTATATATAATGCGGGAGACAACCAGGTGTTACTCAACTACAACAAAGGATTGGTGGGGAGTTTGGGAAGCAGTACACAGGATTTGGTCAATATTCTGATGCGAAAAGCATCCCGAAGAATTGCCTACGTATCTACTAAATAAAAGGAGGAATTATCATGTCGAACAAAACACAACACGGATGTAATGGAGTGTACGGTCTTGGATTTATCGGGGCTGCCATTTATTTTATTTCACAAGCCACAGGTTTCTGGATGGGAGTGCTGGGATTTTTGAAAGCGGTTGTATGGCCTGTGTTTTTGGTTTACGAAGCTTTCAAATCGTTGGGAGCTTAAAAAGAATTCTACAAAAAGAGGCTGCCTCATTGAGACAGCCTCTTTTTGTATTACAAAGGAATGTTTCCGTGTTTTTTGGGTGGATTGGATTCCCTTTTGTTGTGGGTCATTTCCAGTGCCTGGATGAGCTTCTTTCGGGTATTGTGCGGATAGATGATCTCATCGATATAACCGATTTCAGCTGCTTTGAAAGGACTGGCAAAGTTATCGCGGTATTCCTGAACCTTGGCTTTCCGTTCTTCTTCGTTCAGGTTTCTGAAAATGATGTTTACAGCGCCTTCGGGACCCATTACTGCGATTTCAGCAGAAGGATAAGCGAAGTTCACATCGGTACCAATGTGTTTGGACGACATTACATCGTAAGCACCGCCATAAGCTTTCCGGGTAATCACGGTGATCTTTGGTACCGTTGCCTCAGCAAAGGCATACAATAACTTGGCCCCGTGTTTGATAATTCCACCGTATTCCTGAGTGGTTCCTGGAAGGAAACCGGGAACGTCTTCAAACGTGATCAACGGAATATTGAATGCGTCGCAGAAACGGACGAAACGGGCTGCTTTGGTGGAGCTGTCAATGTCGAGTACACCGGCCAGTACCTGTGGCTGGTTGGCGACGATTCCAACCGAATGCCCGTTCAGCCTGGCAAATCCCACGATAATGTTTTGTGCATAATGGGGTTGAACTTCCAAAAAATGACCATTGTCAACAACCGAATGAATGATCTCCTTCATGTCGTAGGGTTTGTTGGGATCGGAAGGAATAATTTCATCCAGTTTTTTGTCGACCCTCAGCGGATCATCATCGGAGGGTTTTACCGGCGGATCTTCCATGTTGTTGAGCGGCAGGAAGCTCATCAGCTCACGGATCATCATCAGTGACTGTTCTTCGTCCTCAGCCATGAAATGTGCAACCCCGCTTTTTTTGTTGTGGGTGAGGGCACCACCCAGTTCTTCTTTGGTCACTTCCTCGTGGGTTACGGTTTTGATGACATCCGGACCGGTAACGAACATATAAGATGTTTCTTTGGACATCATGATGAAGTCGGTGATGGCCGGAGAATAAACGGCACCCCCGGCGCAGGGTCCCAAAATGGCTGAGATCTGTGGGATCACACCTGAGGCCCGCACGTTGCGATAGAAAATATCAGCGTATCCAGCCAAGCTTTGCACGCCTTCCTGAATACGGGCACCACCCGAGTCATTCAATCCGATGACAGGTGCCCCCATTTTCATGGCCATGTCCATAATCTTGATGATCTTATTGGCATTGGCACGACTCAGAGAACCACCAAATACCGTAAAATCCTGTGCAAATACATACATCAGTCGGCCGTCAATTTTTCCATATCCGGTCACGACGCCATCACCAAGGATTTTGTTTTTTTCCATGCCAAAATCGGTGGCTGTATGGGTGACAAATTTGTCGATTTCCACGAAAGTACCCGGATCCAGGAGCAACTCGATCCGCTCGCGGGCTGTTCTTCTGCCGGCTTTGTGTTGTTTCTCTATCCGTTCTTTACCACCGCCCAGTTCGGCTTTGATATGTTTTTCTTCTAAAATTTTAATCTTTGATTCCAGTGACATCTTTTTCGTTTTTAATTACTACTTAAAAGAGTTGATTTATGCATAGAAACCTATTCCAGTGATTCAAAAATAACCAGCGGTTGATTGCTGTCAATTTTTTCTCCTTCTTTCACCAAAACTTTTTGAACCACCCGATCAGTGGTTACTTTGTACTCACTTTCCATTTTCATAGCCGAAACAACAACAATGGTATCACCGGCTTTCACCTCCTGGCCTTCTTTTACCAGAACTTTTACCACCTGGCCGGGCATGGGGGTTGAAATATGGTCAGCATCATCGTCGTGAGAACCTTTTCTGTTTTTGCTGTACCGACTTTCGGGATCGATAATTTCCACATCAAGGATTTCAGAAAAAGTATTCACCTTATACTTTTTAGGCTCGTAAGCCTGCAGTTCGTAGTTATAGGTTTTTCCGTTGCGGAGTACTACATAAATTCCGGGTTCTCTTTCAAAAACATCCAGCTCATAGGTTGCTTTACCCATTTGAACCTTAATTTTGTTTCCGTCCCTGTTCAAAATCTGAATGGGCTGTGTTTCTCCGTTAATACTTATCTCGTATGACATTTTCTTCAGTTTAATGGTTTAGATTAAAAAGCGGAATTTTCTTCCCGATTCTTTCCATTTGCTGGAAGCCGACTCTTCATTTATTGACGAAAGCTTGGCTTCCCTTTTGTTCATATAGTCAAGAAACGCAACAATGGTACCTATTTCTGCACATTCCATATTGCAATCGGCACGCATCTTAAGTTCCTGTTCATTGTTTTGAATAAAGTGGGTCGTGTATCTGCCTTTTACAAAAGATTCGACCTCCATAATCTGATATAAAAACGGGATGGAAGTTTTAACTCCATTGATCTTAAATACTTTTAACGCCCGTTTCATCCTTTGGATGGCGTCGCTTCGGTTGGCGCCCCATACCACTAGTTTGGAAATCATCGGATCGTAGTAAATAGGAATTTCAAACCCGTTATATACATAGGTATCGTTGCGAATGCCGGGGCCCAGCGGAAACTGAATGTGTTCAATTTTTCCCGGGTTAGGCATGAAATTATTGTCGGGATCCTCAGCATAAATCCGAACCTCTATGGCATGACCCCGCTGTCCCAAATCTTCCTGTTTGAAACTGAGCTTTTCTCCGTTGGCAATTTTTATCTGCTCTTTCACCAGATCCAGACCGACTACTTCTTCGGTGATGGGATGTTCCACCTGTAACCGGGTATTCATTTCCAGGAAGTAATAATTCAGGTTGTCATCGGTGATGAATTCGATGGTACCGGCTCCCGAATAATTTACGGCTTGGGCAGCAGCAACAGCGTGCTTTCCCATTTCTTTCCGTACTTCTTCAGTCATAATGGGAGAAGGCGTTTCTTCCACCACTTTCTGGTGCCGGCGCTGAACAGAACATTCGCGTTCGAATAAATGAACACAATTGCCGTGGTTGTCGGCCAGCACCTGGAATTCAATATGGTGAGGAGAGCTGATGTATTTTTCCACGTACACAGCATCGTTACCAAAAGCAGACAATGCTTCCGATTTGGCTGCCTTTACCGAGGAAATGATGTCTTCTTCTTTTTCCACCAGCCGCATTCCTTTACCACCGCCACCGGCACTGGCTTTTACCATGACAGGTAGTCCGATTTCCTTGATTACCTTTACGGCATCATCCAGATCCGTGATCGGTTCTTTGGTTCCCGGTACTACCGGAACACCGGCATCCATCATCGTTTTACGTGCGGTGATTTTATCGCCCATGGTGTCGATGGCATAGGGGGCGGGACCTATGAATATGATGTTTTCGTCTTTACAACGTTGAGAGAATTTGGCATTCTCCGATAAGAAGCCGTAACCCGGATGGATGGCATCTGCCCCGGTTTTTTTGGCTACTTCAATAATCTTTTCTATGTTGAGATAACTTTCTGCCGAAGGTGCAGGACCGATGCAATAGGCCTCATCAGCATAGGAAACATGTAATGAACTATAGTCCGCTTCCGAATACACGGCCACGGTTTGGATGCCCATCTCGCGGCATGTGTTCATTACCCTAATGGCTATCTCTCCACGGTTGGCTATCAGAATCTTTTTTATCATCCTAAATGATTTAATTAACTGAAATAGAATAATTTAAGTTATTTTATGTGTGAATTTCGCGGGGTAAAGATAATAAAAACTAAAAGAGATGTATTGAAATGTGAAATTCGCCATTGAATTCAAAAGGGAGAAAACAGGGGGGTGAAAACAGTCAAATTTCAGCTTATTGCAGCAGAGTCCCGACCCGATTCGCTGGGTGAAAAATACTATCTTTGCGTTAAAATAAAATCATGTCAGACAAAATCTTTGATCCGGTGCAGGTCAACGAACTCAACAAAGGCACTTTGATGGAGCAGTTGGGTATCGAATATCTGGAAGCTCGCGAAGGATATATGAAAGCTCGTATGCCTGTCGATGAACGGACCTTTCAACCGTACAGGATATTGCATGGCGGAGCCAGCATAGCCCTGGCCGAAACACTGGCCAGTGTGGGATCGGCCCTTGCCGTTGATAGGGAGAAGTATCTGGTAAAGGGGCAGAATGTAACGGCAACTCATGTAAGGAGTGCCACCAGCGGATGGGTGTTTGGTGAAGCGGAGCTGATACATAAAGGAAGAACTACCCATCTGTGGAATGTGGATATCAAAGACGAAAAAAATCGGTTGCTTTCCACATGCCGTTTGACCATTTTTATTGCACCCATCAGTAAACCCTGAGTTGGGAATCCATGATTTTTCAGGAACTCATATCGAAAAATATTCCGTTTGCTGCCTGGCGCATGCCCGGCGGTAATGAATCTTTTCTTACAGTTCAGAAAAAGAGAGATAATCAGCGCATTCCCTTAACCGAACTGGAATTCAAAAGTGGTTTTGTCGTGGCTCCTTACGCTAGTTATCTGGATGGAAATCTATTTTTGATTGAACCGGATTTTCAGTTAAGACTTTCGGAAGCAAAAGAGATCCTTCAGCCCTGGCTTGTTGATATTCCTTCTCAAGAAAAACAGCTGGGGATCAAAACGGTGGCCATCGAACACGATTCGTATATAGATAAGGCAGGTTTTCTGATCTCGGAAATGCAACAGGAGAAAGCGCACAAAGTGGTTTTTTCAAGAGTGATGCATGAGAGATTGCCCGAACACTTTTCACCCGATGATTTTTTTGATTTGCTGGAGTCAACCTATCCAAGAGCTTTTGTTTATCTTTTTTTCCTTCCGGGTGAAGGCCTTTGGTGTGGTGCTACACCCGAAACATTACTCAGTAAAACGAAGGGTTCTTTTGAAACTATGGCATTGGCGGGGACTCAGTTGAAACCAGCACAGGAAGCAGCACCTCTTATCTGGGAGGAAAAAGAAAGGCAGGAGCAGGCTTATGTGACACTTTTTATTGATGAACAACTGAATAATCTGAAAATACACTCGTATGACAAAAAGGGTCCTGAAACGGTTTTTGCCGGGCAACTGGCTCATTTGTGTACACGATTTTCCATCCCGGAACGAGAAGTCGGAAATAAAGCTGGATTGCTCATTAAAGCATTACATCCCACTCCGGCAGTATGCGGATTGCCCCGGAAAAAGGCTGCCGAACTGATCCGGCAAACAGAAATACATAGCCGTAGTTTTTATACAGGTTTTCTGGGGCCGTGGCAACAACAGAATGTTTCCCAGTTGTTTGTGAATCTTCGTTGTGCTAAAATACTGGACAGTGAACTGGAGCTCTATGTAGGAGGTGGACTTACAGCCGACTCGGTCCCCGAAAAAGAGTGGCAGGAAACGCAGTATAAATCGCGAACGATGTTGAGTGTTTTGGAAAAAATGAGGAATTTTGCACCATGACAAGCGATATAAAAACAGTCAGCCTGCTGGCTGACCTTTTTGAAAAAAAAGGACTTACAGATATTGTTATTTCTCCCGGATCCCGCAATGCTCCATTGATTATTGCCTTTGGCGGAAATAACGCTGTTGATGCTTACACGGTGGTGGACGAGCGCAGTGCTGCCTTTTTTGCACTGGGACTGGCTCAAAAAAGCGGTAAACCGGTAGCCATCAGCTGCACGTCTGGCAGTGCAGCATTAAATTATGCTCCGGCCATTTCGGAAGCCTATTATCAGAAAATTCCTTTGCTGATCCTTACCGCAGACCGGCCGCCAAACATGATTGATGTGGGTGATGGACAAACCATCCGGCAGGAAAATGTTTATGCTTCCTATGTGAAGAAAAGTTATTCGCTCCCACTGAATGTGGATAATGCCAATGATTATGACCGGGCCAATCATACGATTAATGAAGCTATCGATGAGTGTATGTTTCCCGAACCGGGACCGGTACATATTAATATTCCGTTGGATGAGCCTTTGTATAAAACAACCGATTGGGGCCTTGAGGGTACGGTGGAAAATACTACTGAACCAATGCCTGCTGTTTCGGAAAATCTAAAGAAAGAGTTTGCCGGTTTGTTGAATTCCGGCAAAAAGATTTTGATTCTGGCTGGTCAATCGGAGCCATCGAAGGAAAAGGAAACTTTACTTTCTCAATGGGCTGCCATGGATCAGATCGTTGTGATGACGGAGACTACGTCTAATTTAAACAACGATCGTTTTATCGACAACATTGACAATGTACTGACAGCCATTCCCGAAGGTGAAGAGCAGAATTTTGCACCACAGATTCTGATCACAACCGGTGGCGCCATTGTTTCCAAAAAAATCAAGAAGTATTTACGCGAGTACAAGCCGGAACAACACTGGCATATATCGGCATCGGGCGAGAAGCTGGACACTTTTTATTCCCTCTCTAAGGTAGTGCAGGCAAAGCCACTTGATTTTCTGTCCTCCATTCGGGGAACAGTGCAATCCGTCTCTGGTGATTATGGAAAACGCTGGCTTGATGTGAAGAAACACGTAAGCAAGCTAAGGGCAGAGTACCTAAGGGAGTTGCCCTACTCGGATCTGAAGGTTTTTGAAGTATTATTGAAACAGATGCCTGAAAACAGTGTTTTGCACCTTGGAAACAGCACTCCGGTGCGATATTCCCAGTTATTCGGCAGCAGTCGGAAGTTTGAATACTTTTCCAACAGAGGGGTGAGCGGTATCGATGGCCAGTTGTCCACAGCGGCCGGGTTTGCGTTGAAAAGCGATAAAGTCAATACATTGATTACCGGAGATCTGGGTTTCTTTTATGATTCCAACGCTTTGATGAACAGGCATCTTACCCCTAATTTAAGGGTCATCGTTATCAATAACGGCGGTGGTGGAATTTTCAGATTTATTCCCGGTCCGGATACTACCGAACAACTGGAACGGTTTTTTGAAGCACAACATTCCTGGAAAGCAGAAAAATTGGCAGCAGCCTTTGATATTCCTTATTTCAAAGTGGAAAATCAACAAGAACTTGAGTTAATAGTGCCTGAATTTTATAAGGACTTATCCAAACCGGTATTACTGGAAATTTTTACTCCCGGTAAGCTAAATGCCCAATTGTTGCGTGATTATTTCTCGTTTTTAAAAAACTCGAGCCACTGATCGGCCATGATTAGTGGTTTTAACAGGGAGCGTTTCGGTGAACGAAGCAGTTCCCTTGAGGTGGGGAGCAATGAAATCATGACCGGCAGAGCGCCAAATGCCAGTTCCAATCCATGATAGAAATTTCCGAACCCGTTCTGATTTAAAAAGCTTCGGACTTGTTTGTTGCGTAATTCCACACTCAGAGCAGAAAAAGCTACAATAATAAACAAGGCACGTACCATCATTTCCAAGCCGATAAAGAATCCTTTTTCGCTGAGCCATTGGTGTCCTGGTTTCCCCACATCCCAAAACAAAGTGGATAGCAATACGATGATGAGTAACTGGGACCAGAATATTGGCTTGCGCAACCGTTGCAATGCCTTTCGATAGAAAAAACCTGAACTGATTAGGTAAAAGGCTACAAACATATACCCAAAGATTTTGTACGGACTGTTAACCAGATATAGTCCGAACGGAATGGAGATCAAATGAATGAACAGCAAAAAAAGTGAAGTGTCGCTGCTATCCTTTAGGGAGAAAAACTCCTTTTTGTTTTGTTCAGCCTGGTGGATAAAAACCTGGTCGGTTTGTATTTGGAGTGCCTTTTTGCCGATCACATAACCCAACACCCCGGCAAGGGTTCCCATAACTAAATAAACAGCCAGCAAAACCAGTAAGATCTGTACATCAGAAGCTACACTGATACCCATTTGTTTCAATCCGAAGTTGATAATGTTTACGTAAATGGTCACGATGTTGAACCCATACACAATGATGATGCTGATGATCTTATGAAACAAGGCGCTGGAAAGGCTGAAGACACCTGATACGGAATAGGCAAAAAGGTTGTTTCCCAAGAGAAGGATAAAAACTTCAATGAGTAATGCCTCCATAAAAATACCGGTCATGGGACCCAGAATGAGGGCACTGGGAGAAACTGATTTCATCAAGGCGGTGATCAGTCCGGCCCGGATGATGACCCCCCGCTGAGGCCACAATTGGTAAAATCCGATAAGTAATACGGTTCCGAAGAAGGCCAGGATGGAGCCAGCGAAGGGGATACGCGTGTTGTGCAGGAAGCTTCCGATGATGATTTCCACCGAAGCCCAAAGTCCGCCAACCACAGCTGCCTTGAGCCAAAGTTCATCGCCGGAATGTTCAACACGTTTCATAACCCGAGATTTTGGGCTTTTTCGAGGTCTTCAGGACTGTTGAGGTTCAGAAACAAATATTCGGTGAAGAAAGGTTGCCAATCAATGGAAATGGTTCTGAAACGAATGGTTTTCAGGAAATCCATCATCTTGTAATTTCCTTCTCCAATGACATGTTCCATGTCGTTGATTACATTAGTATTGTAATAAGCGCTCAGGGGTTCAATCAGAAAAGTGTGGTGGGCTGGGGCAACCACCTGATCTTTTTCCACCGCTTCAATTATTTTTCTGAATACATCGGTTGTAACAAAAGGCGTATCACACGACAACACAAGGTTGTGCTGGGTATGCGATTTTCTCAAACAGGACAAAATCCCACCCATAGGGCCAATATTCCCGATTTCATCGGCAACAACCGGAAATTGAAATTCGGCGTATTTTTCAGGAAAATGGTTTGCTGAGATCATCAGATTGCCACAAAGCGGACGCAGTGTTTCGATGGCATAGGACACCAGTGCTCTGCCTTTAAAATCGCAGAGTCCTTTGTCTTTTCCCATCCGGCTGCTTTTTCCTCCGGCCAGAATGATGCCTGTTATTTCTTCTTTGTCTGCTTTCATAGAAACAAACACAAATTTAGAAATTTCAGCGATCTTAAAACCAATAAGGAATTGAAAAGATCAGGGAAGGAACAGACAACTGTCTCCGTAACTGAGGAAGCGGAAATTGTTGTTCAATGCATACTCGTAGGCATCTTTCCAGGAATCACCCACCAAAGCTGCAACCAGAAGTAACAATGTGCTTTTGGGCTGATGAAAATTGGTGATCAGTCCCTGTGCAAAGCGGTATTGATATCCGGGTACGATGATCATTTGGGTAGCTCCTTCCAGCAGGTCTTTCTGTTCGTCTTCCAGCGTCTGAATAAGCACTTCCAGGGCATTCTTGGTGGTAAAGCCTTCGGGGATATTCGTTTCATAGGGAGCCCATTGATCCACAACGGTATAATTTGTTTTCCCGTTGAGTTTGTTGAGTGCCATCCAGAACAGACTTTCCAGGCTGCGCATGGAAGTAGTTCCCACGGGGATGATCTTTTTATCGGAAGCTGCCAGAAGATTTTTCAGTGTTTGCAACGACACTTTAATTTTCTCTGTGTGCATCTCATGGTCTGCGACTTTTTCCTCAGATACCGGTTTAAAGGTTCCGGCTCCAACATGTAAGATCAGTTTTTCGGATCGAATGCCTTTACCTGAAATTTGCTGGAGCAGCTTGTCTGTAAAATGCAATCCGGCCGTTGGGGCAGCTACCGAGCCATTTAACCGGGCAAATACAGTTTGATACCGGTCTTTGTCAGAAGCTTCTGCCTGGCGGTGCAGGTAGGGTGGCAACGGGGTGAGGCCAGCGGTTTCAAGTATCGACAAAAAGTCAACTTCTTTGGGCTCCCATGAAAATTCCACCAGAAATGCATCGCTGAGCCGTTCTTTTATTTCGGCATAAAGCATCACTGCCTGGTTTTTGATTTGGAGTATGGTGGCTATCTTTCCCGATTTCCATTTCTTTGCATTTCCTACCATGCATTTCCAAACGACCGGTGATTGTTGTTGCATGGCCAGTTGGAAGTCGCTGACCGGCTCCACAGGTTCCAGACAGAAAAGCTCAATTTGTGCTCCTGTTTCTTTACGAAACAGTAAGCGGGCTTGGATTACCCGGGTTTCATTGAAAACGAGCAACGAATCTTCGGGGAGAATGTCTGCAATTTCGAAAAATTTCCGCTCCTGAATTCGCCCCTTGTTGAACCAAAGTAATTTGGACTGGTCTCTTTCAGCCAAAGGATATTTGGCAATGCGGTCATCCGGTAAAGGATAATTAAAGTCTTCTATGGTGAGTGATAGATTCATGCGTGCAGTTTGGGCTGCAAAAATATAAAAACCCTTGCTGTCAATGAAGATAGCAAAGGTTTTTCTCTACGGGATAAGTGTAATTGTCAGGAAATCACTACGAGTGTCCTCCGGCAACAATTCTGAGGATTTTGATGTTTAAAATCAGCCAACGCCAAGCCTGGTAGGGCCAGAAGCGCCTCCAAAACAAGGTGTTTTTGGTAGGCATGGGAGGATAGGATTCTTCAGAGTAAGCGATGGTTCTGTGTTCTCCTTGTTTCATGATCTTAATTTTTTGTTTTTCAAAATGATTTATTCGGGCAGCATCCACCACAAAGGATAACCTTTGGCTTTGTGCAGGAACATGTAGTGCATAAACCATTTCAGCCAGTGTCCTGCCAGACCTGCTTCTCCCACAGTGTATTTGATGTTGCGACCGTAAGTGGGGTATTTTTCCCAGTCCTGAACGATGGGGGAAACAGTCATTGTGGCGGCAGCTCCGTTAAGCATACCGTAGCCGGCAGAAACGATACAGGCAGCTCCCATTTTCGACATAGTCGCCCGGTGTTTCAGCGAGGTGTCGCCTTTCTTGATCCAGTCGATGAGGTTTTGAGCAATTACTTTTCCAATAACACCCGAAGGCATTCCTGTTCTGGGAGGAGCCGGGAAAATACCGGTTCCGTTGGGGCTGAACATAGGTTTGGAAATGGGATGTGGTGGAGCAAAAGCGATGCCGGCGGCAAAGATGTTTTTGTATAAAGGATTCTGATAAGTAGAGGGCCAGTCGGAAGCTTTCCATTCTTCGAATGGTTTTTTACTGTAGTCGGCATCCACCTTCATAAACCCATTCGGCGCAAACAGATCACCGGTGATGTCTTCTGAAATTTTGTTAAATGCTTTGATGCCGTGGCCGGTAAAACCGGGAATCAGCATGGCGAAATCAAAGCTTTCTTCGTGTTCGGATCCGTCCAGTAACTCATAGTGAATTTTGCCTTTTTCCACTTTTTTTACCCCGGCTCTTTTGATCCAGGCAATGTCGCGTTCTTTCAGGAACGATTCTGTAAATGTTTTGGTGGAAGTGATGTATCCTCCTCTTTTTACATAGGCACCACCCATTCCAAAATCACCCAGTTCAAACTCGTTGGTCAGCCATTTGATCTCTGCCTTATCAAGCAGTTTTCTTCGGGCAATTTCGTGGTACACATTCAGGATGTACTCAAAAGCAGCACCCTGACAAGTAGCTCCGGGATGTCCCGTACCAATGACGAACTTTTGTTTTTCACCCTTTTCCATCTTAGTAATGGATTCCTGCAGTTTTTTCCAGGCTTCTTCGGCATGATCAAAGGAACAAACGGAAACGGTGTTTTTTCCGGGTCCGATGCCTTCAGTGCCTTCAAAGTTCAGTTTGGGTCCGGTAGCATTGATCAGAAAATCATATTCTACCTTTTCTACTTCTCCGGCTTTGTTTTGGCCGGTGTATTCAATAGTGACAAATCCTTTGTCAATCATTTTGTCACCTTCGGGATGAACCGAAACAGCCTTGGCTTGTTTGAATTCAATGCCCACCCTTTTGTAACGGGGTTCCAGTTCAAATTTCACTTGTTTTGGGGTCATTCGCCCCACTCCGATCCAGATGTTGGATGGGATCCAATGGTAATGTTTGGTGGGAGCCACCACAACAACCTCATGTTTTTTTGAGAGTTTTTTACGGAGCCAGGTGGACGCAGTATGCCCAGATATCCCTGCTCCCAGGACTAAAATTCGTGCCATAATGAATAGATTAGCTACTATAGATTACACAAATCTAAGACTTTTTTTCAATTATGCACCTCAATGCAAGTATTATTTCAAACGTTTGTTAAGCAGTGATTAACAAACAGATTGAAAAACACCAAAGGAAGGTTAAGCGAGAAAAAAATATCCATTAGTCATTCCGGTTTATGTTTATATTTGAACAAACATTTTTACCATGGCATTCAAAAATCATATCCCCAATACCATCACATTACTGAGCATGACTTCCGGTATTGTTGCCGTATATTATGGAGTGAAGGGGAGTCCTGAACAGCTGACTTATGCGGGCATGTTTATTTTTCTGGCTGCAGTGTTTGATTTCCTCGATGGCTTTGCTGCCCGGTTGTTGCATGCCAGTTCAGAAATTGGCATTCAATTGGATTCCTTGTCGGATTTAATTTCGTTTGGCCTGGCCCCCGGATTTATTTTATTCCAGATGCTCAATCTGAGTCACGGAAAGCCTAGTGATACGCTGGATGGGGTGAATGTGATTCCGTTTTTGGCACTCTTGGTTCCTCTTCTTTCCGGATTGCGGCTGGCAAAGTTTAACCTCGATGAGGAACAGCAATACAGTTTTAAAGGGTTGCCCACTCCGGCATTGGCCTTACTGATTGCCAGCCTTCCGCTGATTCGTCAAAATTTATACGCCGATCAGGGGTTGTTTTATATGGTCATTACCAATACCTATTTCCTTCTGGCTATTGCCGTGTTCGGATCGATGTTGCTGGTGTCCCGTTTCCCCATGTTTTCGCTAAAGTTTCATGGATTCGGGTTTGCCCAAAACAGCATCAAATATGTTTTTATGGGAATATCGCTGGTGTTGCTGATTTTGCTTCAGGTTACAGCGGTTCCATTTATTTTTGCCCTGTATTTGTTTGTGTCACTGGTATTGTATCTGACCGATATCCAGACGTAAAAGCTTATTCTTTTTTGCCTTTTTTCCTCAACTCAAAGTTTTTTCCCAGATACACACGGCGTACGTGTTTGTCTTCGGCCAGTTCTTCAGCGGTTCCGTATTTTAGTACCGATCCTTCAAAAAGCAGATAAGCCCGGTCGGTGATGGTCAGTGTTTCGTGTACATTGTGATCGGTGATGAGGATCCCGATGTTTTTATTTTTTAAAGTAGAAACGATGGACTGAATATCTTCTACGGCAATGGGGTCTACTCCTGCGAACGGTTCATCCAGCAATATGAACTTAGGGCTGACAGCGAGGGTGCGGGCGATTTCCACGCGTCGACGTTCCCCGCCCGAGAGCTGAATACCTTTACTCTTTCTGATGTGCTGTAATCCGAACTCATCCAACAGCGATTCCAATTTGATTTTTTGCTCGTTTCTGGACATTTTTGTGAACTCCATCACCGATTTAATGTTGTCTTCCACACTCAAATGACGAAAGACAGAGGCTTCCTGTGCCAGGTATCCTACACCCAGTTGGGCTCTTTTGTACATGGGGAGTTCGGTGATGTCTTTGTTGTCCAGATAGACGTTCCCGGCATAAGGCTTAATCAACCCGGTCATCATGTAAAAAGTAGTGGTTTTACCCGCTCCGTTGGGTCCCAGCAACCCAATGATTTCTCCCTGGTTCACTTCAATAGAAACATTGTTGACAACGGTACGCTGACGGTATTTTTTGACCAGATCTTTTGTCCAGAGTTTCATACGATTAATCTTGTTCAGAGGTTAATGCTTCCCAAAATTCAAGGGCCCGACGGGTATGGGGTATGACAATGGTTCCGCCCACCAGATTGGCGACACCGAACAATTCCATCATCTCTTCAGTGGTAACTCCCTGCTCATGGCAGCTTTCCAGATGGTAATAAATACAGTCGTCACATTTTAATACCATGGAGGCCACCAGCCCCATCATTTCCTTGGTTTTTGTGTCCAGTGCACCGGGCATGTATGTATTGGTGTCGATATTAAAAATCCTTTTGATAATCTTATTGTTGGGAGCAGCCATTAGTTTTTCATTCATTTTGGCCCTGTAGTTATCAAACTCCTGTACTTTTTTTGCTTTCATCAAAGTATTCCTTCTTTTAAAATATCATGTAAATGGATGACCCCCACATATTTCTCTTTCTTCAAAACGGGCAGCTGGGTGATGTTGTTTTCTTTCATCAGGGTCAATGCATCCACAACCAGACTGCTGTCTTGAATTGTCCTGGGGTTGGCAGTCATTACATCGGATGCTATCAGAGAACGATAATCGGGGTGTTTTTGAAGCATTCGGCGCAAATCGCCGTCGGTAATAATACCAACCAGCTTATTGTTTTCAAGAACGGCTGTGGCACCCAGCCTCTTGGACGAAATTTCGAGGATGATTCTGTCCATTGATTCATTGCTCAAAACTACGGGCATCTCGTTGTTTACAAACAGATCCTTAACCCTTAAGTACAGCCTTTTCCCCAACGTTCCTCCCGGATGAAAACGGGCAAAATCTTTGGAGGAGAAGTCTCGTACTTCAATCAAAGCCACGGCCAAGGCGTCACCCATT
Source organism: Bacteroidales bacterium (assembly GCA_016936355.1). Classification (GTDB taxonomy): domain Bacteria; phylum Bacteroidota; class Bacteroidia; order Bacteroidales; family F082; genus Sulfidibacterium. Next base: position 124,882 of record JAFGYB010000066.1, read on the forward strand.
ACCAGTTGGGCTGTGGTGCTGGTGGTAGGGGCCAGGTTATTCTGGCAGGCTTCTTTTTCAATGGTTACATCCAGAATTTTGCTGGCTTGCCGTGCCAGATAGGATTTTTTATTGCCCACGATGGCAATAACCGGATTCCCTGCTGATTTGATCAGCGGAACCAATACTTTTATTTCAGGTGTTTCCCCGCTTTTGGAGATGATGATTACAATGTCTTCCGTGCGGATCATACCCAGATCGCCGTGAATGGCATCAGCAGCATGCATAAAAACCGAAGATGTACCGGTGGAATTAAATGTGGCCACTATCTTTGACGCAATGTGGGCGCTTTTTCCAATACCGGTAACGACCACCCGACCTCTTGATTTGTAAATCATTTCCACCGTATCAGCAAAATCCTGATTTATAGAATCTTTTAATGATTCAATAGCTTTGCTTTCAATAGATAAAGTTTGAAGTGCGGACTTTATTATTTGGTTTGAAGCGATCAAATTTTTAAAAATTTTATGATTTAGTTATCTGAGATTATTCTTATATTTGTAATAAAAGGTAATCGTTGGTAAAAAAACAGTTCATGTGTTTTTACGCTTAAAAATTGCAGGTCAAAAGTACTAAATATTAATATATCCCACCGAAATGGGAGAGATTAACGATAAATATGGTTTGAGGCCGTTTTTGAAAAGTTTTTTCGGTTTTTCAAAATTCAAAGGGAATCAGGAAGAGATCATCAACAACTTAATGGACGGACGCGATACGTTTGTGGTTATGCCCACAGGCGGTGGTAAGTCGCTGTGCTATCAGTTACCCGCTTTAGCAAACCCGGGTACGGCCATTATTGTATCTCCGTTGATTGCCCTGATGAAGAACCAGGTGGATATGATCCGCAACTTTGGTTCAGAAACGGGCATTGCTCATGTGATGAATTCGTCATTATCCAAGTCGGAACTGACCGAGGTCCGCTCTGATCTGATGTCGGGGAAGACCAAGTTGCTGTACATGGCTCCCGAATCGTTGACAAAAGAAGAAAACATCACTTTTCTCAGAAACATCGACATTTCATTTTATGCCATAGACGAGGCTCATTGTATTTCGGAATGGGGGCATGATTTCCGGCCTGAATACCGAAAGCTGCGTCCGATCATCCAGGCTTTGGGAAAAGATGTTCCTGTGATGGCACTGACGGCTACCGCTACGGTCAAAGTGCAGGAGGATATTCTGAAGACCCTGGAGATCCCCGGTGCTACGGTTTTCAAGTCTTCTTTCGACCGTCCCAACCTGTACTATGAAATCAGGCCCAAGACTAAGGATGTTACCAAAGACATTATCAGATACATCAAAACACAGCCCGGGAAATCAGGTATTGTGTATTGTTTGAGCCGGAAAAAAGTGGAGGAAATAGCTGAAACCCTGGTGGTGAATGGGATTAAAGCACTGCCGTATCATGCCGGACTTGATGCGACTACCCGGCGCAACAATCAGGATATGTTTCTGATGGAGGAAGCCGAAGTGATTGTGGCTACCATTGCCTTTGGAATGGGGATTGATAAGCCGGACATTCGGTTTGTCATTCACCACGATATTCCCAAAAGTATTGAAGGGTATTATCAGGAAACAGGCCGTGCAGGGCGTGACGGAGGTGAGGGCCGGTGTATTACTTTTTACAGTTTCGAAGATATTCAGAAACTGGAAAAATTCATGAAGGACAAACCGGTGGCCGAGCAGGAAATTGCCAAGGAGCTGTTGGCAGAAACGGTTACCTACGCCGAATCATCGGTGTGTCGCCATAAACTCTTGCTGCACTATTTTGGTGAGGAATATACCAAAGACAACTGCGGTGCCTGTGACAACTGTTTGAATCCCAAGGAAAAATTTGAAGGTCAGGAACACATTATATTGGCACTGAAAACCATCAGGAAACTCAAGCAGCAGTATAAAGTGAACATGATTGCTGATGTGATGGCCGGAAAAAAGAGCGGTGATGTGAAAGCCATCAGCCTGGATAAATCACCTCTTTTTGGAAATGGTAATGATCAGGAAAAAAGATACTGGGTTATGGTGATTCATCAGGCGTTGATCAACCGTTTACTGGTGAAGGATATTGAAAATTACGGGATTTTGAAACTGACTCCGGAAGGGGAGGAATACATCAAGAATCCCTACAGTATTATGGTCGCGAGGGATCATGATTACAGTTCTGATGAAGACAGCGATTTGGTAGTCAAAGGAAATGGAGGGGCTTCAGGGGGAACAGATGCTGCTTTGTTTGCCATGTTGAAAGACTTGCGTAAGGAGATTTCCCGAAAGGAGAACCTGCCTCCGTTTGTGATATTTCAGGACACATCACTCGAAGATATGGCCATTCAGTATCCGGTAACCAAGGATGAATTGCTGCAGATTATTGGCGTGGGAGCTGGAAAGGCCGATAAATATGGTCAACCGTTTCTCGATCTGATCCAGAAATATGTGGAAGAAAACGAGATCACACGTCCCAGCGATATTGTGGTAAAATCAGTAGTCAATAAATCGGGGTTGAAAGTGTACATCATTAAAAGCATCGACCGAAAACTTTCACTGGATGATGTGGCTCATGCCAAAAACCTGTCCAAGGATGAACTCCTGCTCGAAATTGAACGAATTGTATTGTCGGGGACCCGTCTGGACATTAATTATTATATTGAAGAACATGTGGATGAATACCACCAGGAGGATATTCTGGACTATTTCTCAGAAGCTGAGACTGATTCAGTCGAAGAGGCCCTCAATGAACTGGGAGAAGCAGAATACAATGAGGAGGAGATTCGTTTGATGAGAATAAAGTATTTATCTGAAGTGGGGAATTAATGGCATGCGCAAATCTGTTTTGTTATTGTTGATGACGGTTTTGGTATTTTCGGGTTGCTACCAAAATCATAAGTTAAAAGAGAAAAAACCTGCCAACCTGATTCCTGAAAACAAAATGGCGGATATTATCAGAGACATGGATATCATCACATCCATTGTTTCCTATCGGAGGTCGAAAGGACAAGTGAAGCCTACTGAAAAAGAATATTATCAGGCTATGTTTGAGCATTACCAGGTTACTGCCCAACAGGTGCGGTCCAGTATGGATTATTATTACGATCACCAAGAAATGATGAATAGGATTTACGAAAAAGTACTGGCTGATTTATCCCTCAAACAAAGCGTTGCAAATCTGGAAAAAGGGATGAAGGAAAATAAATTTCTGGATCAGAACGGTTTGCATAACTATCAGTATCAATCGCAGTGGTTATATCCTGATAGCATCAGGGCTTATGATTTCAAACCGGTATTTTAAGGTTTTAACACCAAAACAAAAAGGGGAAGTTTGCGCTTCCCCCTTTTTGTATAAATGGTTTGTGTAGTTCTTAATAATCTTCTTTGCTTGGAACACCGTTCATAATGGCAACACTTCCACCTGCTCCAATCCGGTTGGCTCCGGCGTTAAGCATGGCAACCGCTGTTTTATAGTCACGAATACCCCCGCTGGCTTTTACGCCCATATCGGGTCCCACAACCCGCCGCATCAATGCAATATCTTCCACTGTGGCACCAGTTCCCGTAAATCCGGTACTGGTTTTCACAAAGTCAGCTCCGGCTTTCTTCGAGATTTCGCAGGCCAGCACTTTTTCTTCTTCGGTCAATAAGGAAGTTTCAATGATCACCTTTAATATGGTGTTACTTCTGCAAGCTCTTTTGATGGCACGTATGTCTTCTTCAACCAGTTTCAGGTTTCCTGATTTCAGGGCTCCGATATTCATAACCATATCGAGCTCCTGTGCTCCGTGTTCGATGGCACTTCGGGCTTCAAAAGCTTTGCTTTTTGTTACCATTTCACCCAGGGGAAAACCAATCACCGAGCATACCTTTACTGAAGAGCCTCTGAGTTTTTTGGCAACAAAAGAAACCCACGATGAGTTGACGCAAACCGATTTGAACTTGTACTGCAATGCTTCGTCGCAAAGCTGTTCAAACTGATTTTGGGTAGCTCCGGGCTTTAGTAAGGTGTGGTCAATATATCCTGCCAATTCTGCAGGTGAGATGTTACCTGCCGATGCATTTCCTTTGGTGTTGTCTTCTTTTCTGATCCCCTCCTGGTTCATTTTTTCAAGTTTTGCCAGCACTTCTTTCGTGATCTTTTCGATCAATTCGTTCTCATCCATATTTACTTACATTCTTTCAATTGACATAATTTTATTAATTCTCGGCCAATGTCTTCCGCCTTCAAACCGTGTTTCAAGCCATAGTTTTGCCATCGCAATAATATCAGATACAGGATGTTGCAACGCGCCCATTGTTAATACGTTGGCATTGTTATGCATCCGGCTGTTGACAATTGTTTCAGGACTCCAGCACAAAGCGGCCCTTATCCCTTTCACTTTGTTGCACGCCATAGATGAACCGATACCAGCTGCATCAAGCATTATGCCACGATCGCATTCTCCGCTCACAATTTTTTTTGCTACTTTCAGTGCAAAATCCGGATAGTCAACTTTGGTTGTGTTGTTGTCGGTTCCCACATCGAAAACAATGTATCCGACTGTTTCCAGATATCTCTTAAGCGCTTCTTTTGCCTCGTAAGCACCGTGGTCAGCACCTATTGCAACACGTTTTACACGATCTTTCGGCCCGTTGTTTTGTTCCATACTCATTTTCTTATCAGTGCTGTTAAAATATCTTCTGTTGTGTAATGGTAAATGAGAAGACGTTTTCCTTTTATAGCTTTTTCTGATCATATTGATATCTCATCTACTATGGCAGCCACCACCGCTTTTACGGTGTAAGCCTCGTTATCCTGAATAACCTGCCGGGCTGAGCCGCCTTCCTCAATGGTCAGGACGGTTTCTCCGACGCCGGCCTGCACCCGATCAATGGCCAGAAAAGCAGTGCCTTTTTCCTTTCCATCAGGGTTAACAGGCTGGATGATCAAGATTTTCCTTGATTCGTAGCCTGGTGCAATGATGGTGGAAACCACCGTACCGATTACTTTTCCTAACCTCATTTGTGTTTTGTTATTTCAATGTCGTCAATAATTCCCATAATGGCTGCATCACAGGGATTCATAGTCTCTTCGATCACGCGGCTGGCTTCTTTGCTTGTTTCGTAATAAATAATTTCGCCAATGGCAGCCTGCAGCGTGTCAACTGCCACTATGGCATCACCTACAGGCGCCAGCTTTTCATTCATGGGCTGAACCAAAAGAAATCTCAGCCCTTCAAAAGATTCCACCTTTTGAGTACTGACGACTCTACCGATAACTTTTCCGAATTTCATAGCTTAAATAATTCTGAAGTAATCCACCAAAGTACACCGTCTTTCGCGGGTAAAAGTCTTTGCGCGTGTTACCCCTTCACCGGTTGGGCTTGCAATAGTAAACGAAGCGAAACCAGCGCCGCCTTCTCCCAGGCCGGCATAACTCGGACCGTTTTTGATGAAAATGGAACAATTCATGGCTTTGGCCATCTTGCTGAGTTTGGCAATGTTGAGCGAATGCATAATAGCCGTATGACGGAAACCGTGCTCGCAACGAACCGCCAAGTCAATGGCATAATCCACATTAGGAACTCTGACCAAAGGCATTACCGGCATCAGTTGTTCGGTCCAAACCAACGGATGATTTTCATCCACTTCGCAAAGCAAAAGCCTTGTTGATTCAGGAACACTCAACCCCATGGCACTGGCGATGTTGGAAGCATTCTGGCCTACAAACTTTTTGTTGGGAGCTCCTTCGTGCCCGGGTCTTCCCGGATCTGTAATGACCAAATCAGTTACCTGTTTCACCTGTTCCGGTGTTAGCAGATAGGCACCGTTTTTCTGCATCTCGGTTTTCAGTGCATCGGCAACGGAGTCCACCACAATGGTTTCTTTTTCGCAGATGCAAATCACATTATTATCGAAACTGGCACCCGCAACGATGTCTTTACCTGCTTTGGCAATATCGGCTGTTTCGTCTACCACACAAGGCGGGTTTCCGGGACCGGCAGCAATGGTTTTTTTTGGTGTGCTCATAGCTACCTTAACCACTCCAGGCCCACCGGTCACAACCAAAAGTGCAATTTTAGGATGGTTCATCATCTCATTTGCAGACTCAATTGTCGGACTCTCAACAGTGGTGATCAAGTTTCTGGGACCGCCTGCATCAACGATGGCTTTGTTCATCAAGCTGATGAGCAGTGCGGAAACCTTTTTGGCAGCCGGGTGTGTGTTGAAAACCACCGAATTTCCGGCGGCAATCATGCCGATACAGTTACTGATGATGGTAGCTGTGGGATTAGTGCTGGGCGAAATGGAACCGACCACACCGTGCGGTGCGCGTTCCACCAGTGTCAGACCGTTTTCATCGGAAAAAGCCTCCGGTGTCACATCTTCTACACCCGGTGTTTTTTTGATGGCCAACTCGTTTTTGATGACTTTATCTTCCCAACGACCCATGCCGGTTTCTTCGTTGGCCATTTTTGAAAGCATGACCACATTTTCTTTGGTTACTCTCCGGATGTTGGCAATAATGTCCCTGCGAACATCCAACGAAAGATTCATCAATTCGTGATAAGCAACTTCGGCTGCTTCCACAGCCTGGTTAATGGTTCGGAAAATTCCAATCCTGTCTTTCTGGTCGTTAATGTCGTTGATAATATTGAGGTCCTGAAGGGCCTCGCGAACCAGTTGCCGTATGTTATCTTCTAGATTTTCCATGAGTCAAGTTCTTTTACATAAAGAAAGGTCTGATTTCTTTATCAGGTTGCGGTATGATGGTATCCATCCCCAGCAGGTTTTTCTCTCTCGCTTTTGCCGTACCAGCCTTTACAGCGGCCTGAACTGCATCAAGACTGCCGATCATCTTCACATAAGACTTTCCACCGTAACCGTCTGCCAAACGAATTTCAATAATCTTTACACCTCCTGTTTTGGCAGCACTGTCTGCCGATTCGATCCCCGAAACTATGGATAAAGTTTCGATGATGCCGATGGTATCCCAATCATCGGTATTAATGGTGCTTCCGATGGCCGGAATGACATCCGGATGAACCTGGGGAAGGAAAAGCTGGTCAACGACAAAATCGCCTCCGGTTTCGTAACCGGCATTGTAAGCGTATTCAACCGAAGCCACATCTCCACTGAAAATGATCAGGTATTTCCCCGAGCTGATCGTTCGGGCATCGATAATACGGATGGGAGCTACTTTGACCATTTGATCAAGTGCTTCGATTCCGATCACAATGCTTTTAAACTCTAATGCTCCGAGAACAATGATGTTTTCCTTTTCCATTATTTTGTATAAACCACTTTGTCGTTTTCGTCAATTTTGTCGATGATCCCAACAATAACAGCATCAACCGCTTTGTTTTTTGTTGTTGGCGTTTCTCGTGCCGAAGTGCTTTCGGCAATCATCACCATTTCATCCTTCCCGGCACTGACCAGGTCGAGAGCCACCAGAAATTCGTTTTTCAGTTTTCCAGCCTGATTGCATTTATTGATCAATAAATACCTTCCTCCTGGAATGTCAAAGCTGTTTTGATCACTAACCACGGTGCCTTCAACAATACCTAAAATCATGGTTTAATTGTTTTTCTGGTAAGTAACGGTTCCTTTCTTTTCAATCAGGTCGACAATAGCCGTTACGGTAGCATCGGTAGGTAACCCTTTTGTGTTTTCTGCCATGCGGGCACCACTGCCGGAAACGTACAGAACGAGTTCGCCTGTACCGGCCCCTACACTGTCCATGGCAACAACAAAATCGTTCTTGCCTTCCAATGTTTCGGGGTGTACTTTTTCAAGCAGCAGCAATTTAACTCCTCCCATTTCGGGAGTTTTCTGACTTGAAACAACGGTTCCTATTACTCTGGCTAGAATCATATTTATTTCTGGTTTTTTCGTCCCAACGGCAGGGCAGTGTCAACATTTGCATGAGGACGAGGTATGATATGGCTGGAAACAATTTCACCCACTTTCTCTGCGGCACGAAGTCCGGCATCAACGGCGGCTCTTACAGAAGCTACATCACCCCGAACGATGGATGTTACATATCCACCACCCGTTTTTTCGTAACCAACCAATTCAACTTTGGCAGCTTTGACCATAGCATCGGAAGCTTCCACCATGGCAGCAAAACCACGGGTTTCAATCATTCCCAAAGCATCTACATTAAAGTCTGACATAATTTAATCTCCTATATATGATTAATAATTTTCGCGACCGGAAAGTGCTGCCAACCGTTTTTCCACGATTGTTTTACATTCCAGTACTTCGGCCTCGGGCCCCCCAATGTATACACGGCCAAACTTCCCAAAACCGACAACCTCGATGAGCTTGATGTGCGCTGCTTTTTCGGCTTCGTTGGCAGCATAATAAGCATAACCGGCCGGTTCAATTTCGAGTACATAAAGGGTTTCTCCTTTCAGCAGCATCATCCCGTGACGGGTTCGGTTTACCATTTGTGCATGATGGTCATCCACATTCTTAATCAACTGACTGGTCAGGATTCGGGGTTTGATACGGTCCGATTCGGTCCGGCCGATGGCATTTAAAACGGCTTCTCCGGCCTGGCGGGTATCGCCCTGACTGTCGGAATGGATTTCAAGCATCCCATAGGCACGTTCAACAATCTGCATGCCCGGCAAAACATTGGTTGATTTAATGGCAATATCCGTCAGTGCGTTGATCTCAATGCCCGGAGCAATTTCAATTACACAGCTGGCTTGTCCGCTCACAGGGAGAAATCCCCTTGAGACGGTTGCAATATAAGAAGCCATTTGCAACTGAAGCGAATCCAGAAAGATATAGGTTCGTAAGTCAATTTTTGAATCACTCATATTTTTGGCTATTTATTATTTTTTCCCTCCCAACGGAAGTGCAGAATCAACATTAGTGTGAGGGCGCGGAATAATATGGCTGGAAACAATTTCACCAACCTTTTCAGCAGCCCGAAGGCCGGCATCCACAGCGGCTCTGACAGAAGCAACATCGCCTCGAACAATGGCTGTAACATAGCCTCCGCCTGTTTTTTCGTAACTTACCAGTTCAACTTTAGCTGCTTTGACCATGGCATCTGACGCTTCCACCATGGCAGCAAAACCCCGGGTTTCAATCATGCCCAAGGCCAACATTTCATTTTGTTCCATTTTGTGATTTATTTAAGTTTAACCTTAATGAATTCAGTAGATTATGAATACGTATTACGCAAAATTAATAAAAAAACCAGATTTTGTGTTTCACGCATTCGTAATCCGTAAATATAGCTTATTTATTGCTTATTAAAAGCGTATTCGATTGGAATGAATTAAGTATTTTTTATCACTTTCACCAATTTTCCAACGGTTTCGTTCTTGAAATGAATTTATAAACCGTTGGATTTAGAAAAAAAATCCTTTTTTCAATTTTGAACAAAAAAATAATTGAATACTCGTTTCCTTGACGACTGAAATCGGCATAAAAAGTGGAAGTCTAATACTGGTCGGGCAAGTGAACTTGCGACTTTTAAAGTGGATAATTATCCGAAATCGTAATCGAAAGTGGCGAATCGGTTGGAGTGGATTGGAACCTGTGAAAACGGGAAATAACAACCCTTTATGATTATAAAGATCAGATATACAGTAGTGTAAGAATTAAAAAAGCCGGGTGATTTTATTTTGGCACAACAGTTGTCTTTAGTAAGGCCGTTACTTTGGAAAATTATGACAACCATACGTTCTGGAAAAAAGTTATATAAAGGAAAGGTTAAATTGTACTTTAAATGTGATCGCTGTGGTTATGTTTCAATTGTAAAAGATTCCTTTTGCCCCATCTGTTTAAAGGATGGATTAAAGATGAAATTGGTTTGATATGGAACACGCACTGACTATTAATGAAATGTTTTCGATTGAAGAACTTGCCAAGGCAGGTTTGCGGCAACTTGACGTTCCGAATATTTCTGCAAAAGTTTTTGCAAAAGATGACCAGGTTTTCTTCTTTGATGAAACAAACCATGACCTGTACCGACTTTTTTCCATAATAAACAAGCGATCCTTTTTCCTTTAGTAGGATGAATTCTCATCCTCCCGCCTGAAAAAAAGCCCGCAAGCAATCCTGCTTGCGGGCTTTTGCGTTTTAACTTAAAAGGAAATAATTTTTAGATGTATAACAGGAACTATTTAACCCGCTTCATCACGTTTTTTTCCGTATGCTCAAAAACCGATTCCCGGCCTTTGATCTGAATTAGCGTGTTTTCGTTGTAAGTAAAGGTATTACTGTCCAGCTTTTGAAAAGTTATGTTATACTGGAGCGTTCTGAATTCTTTATCCAGAAAAGGGTTGGAACTGATTCCGTGAACAGGATTTTCTAGCTGTGCTGAAAGAGTAAACGAAGATTCTGAGTCATCAACTGTTCCTCCTGCATTAACGGCGATGCCCCTGGGTACAATGAAACTTTTGAGTAACTGTTTGTTTTCATTATCCCAAATAAAGTATCCGACTTCCTGATGAAAAGGATTTTCGTCGCCATCCTTTTCCCAGGCAGCTGTACTATAGCGGAGGACCCATAATGCCTGTTCATGATTCTCAACCAGTCCGATGGGAATGAACTCCATAATTTGTCTGAAACGGGTGTTTTCTTCCTTGCGATCGGGATCAGGAGCCTTGTTTTCTCCACTCCAACCTTCACTTTCCCACTGACCAATCAAAAACTCAATAGGGCCGTATTCCATAGGTTTCATTTTATTGACAAAAATAAATGGATATCAAAGTAAACCCTTTGTTTTCTTTTCTCAAATTATGTTAATAAAAAAAGGCTAACCCAAATTGGATTAGCCTTTCGTAGTAGCGGGGGCAGGATTCGAACCTACGACCTACGGGTTATGAGCCCGCCGAGCTACCACTGCTCCACCCCGCAATATATTTTTTCTTTTTAAGAGCGAATTTCGTCGTTTATATCTCCATCAAAAACGAGGGTGCAAAGATATATTTTGTTTCTTTGCCAAGCAAATATTTTTTAAAAAAATTATGCCGCATAAAGCAGGTTTTGTCAATATTATCGGTTATCCGAACGTAGGGAAGTCCACTTTGATGAACGCGCTGGTGGGTGAAAGACTGTCGATTATCACCTCCAAAGCACAGACTACCCGACATAGGATTATGGGTATTGTAAACGGGGAAGATTATCAGATTATTTTTTCCGATACCCCGGGGATTGTCCGCGATCCGGCATACAAGATGCATGAATTGATGAATAAATACATCGATTCAGCCCTTCAGGATGCGGATATTTTTCTTTTGATGACGGAACCCGGGTTGGATTTTTCCGAAGATACTGTGGTGGATAAGATTGTGAAGTCTCGTGTACCGGTACTTGTACTGATCAACAAAATCGATCTCTCCACACAAGAGTCGGTTCAGGAGCAAATGAAACAATGGCAGGAGAAATTACCTGTAGCTGAAGTTATTCCTGTTTCTGCACAAAATGAGTTTAATATTGAAGCGGTGATGAACCGGATTCTGGCTTTGTTACCTGAAAGTCCTGCTTATTTCGAGAAAGATGAACTGACCAACCGTACGGAACGTTTTTTTGTTTCAGAGATCATCCGTGAAAAGATTCTGTTGAATTATAAAAAAGAAATTCCGTATGCAGTGGAGGTAATCATTGACAGTTTCAAAGAAGAAGAAAACATTATAAATATTCAGTCGACCATATACGTGGAGCGGGATACCCAGAAAGGAATTGTTTTGGGGCATCAGGGAAAAGCCATCAAGAAGACCGGAACCATGGCCCGGTTGGATATGGAAACCTTTTTCGGCAAAAAGATTTTCCTTCAGATGACCGTGAAAGTGAAAAAAGACTGGCGTAACAACGAAACAACATTGAACCGTTTTGGCTACGACCATTAACGCATAAAATACAGCAGAAAAATGAGCAATATTGTTGCAATTGTAGGGCGCCCTAACGTGGGCAAATCGACCCTGTTTAACCGGCTGACCCAGTCGAAGGAAGCGATTGTGGAATCGGTGAGCGGAGTAACCCGCGACAGGATTTATGGCGTAGGTGACTGGAACGGTATCCATTTTTCAGTGGTCGACACGGGTGGTTTTGTTAAAGGATCAGATGATATTTTCGAAGAGGAAATACACAAACAGGTTTTATTTGCCGTTGATGAAGCGGATGCTATTGTTTTTGTTGTGGATGCACGATCAGGGATTCATCCGCTGGACGAAGATGTGGCAGATATCTTACGTAAATCGGGAAAGAATGTGCTGGTGGCTGTCAACAAGGTAGACACACCCAACCAGGAAGCACTGATTGGAGAGTTTTATGCGCTGGGTTTACATAACGTCTATCCTGTTTCTGCGGTAACCGGTACCGGTACCGGTGAATTGCTTGATGACCTCGTAAAAGACATGCAGAAGGAAGAAGAGGAGGAAGAGATTCCTGATATGCCCAGATTGGCAGTGATTGGACGCCCCAACGTGGGGAAGTCATCACTCATTAATACCTTGCTGGGAGGCGAACGAAACATTGTGACCCCCATTGCCGGAACCACCCGCGATTCGGTTTATACTCCATTTAAAGGCTTTGGTCATGAGTTTATGCTGGTGGATACAGCCGGCCTCCGAAAAAAAGGAAAAGTATATGAGAATATAGAGTTCTATTCTACTTTGCGGACCATCAGAGCCATTGAAAACTCGGATGTGTGTTTGGTATTGCTGGATGCCAGTCAGGGAATTGAAAAGCAGGATGTGAGTATTTTTCATCTGGCTGAAAAAAATAAGAAAGGCATTGTTGTCGTAGTCAATAAATGGGACCTGGTAGAGAAAGATCAGAATACACACATTGAATTTGAAAAAGCCATCAAAGAACGGATTGCACCTTTTCAGGATGTACCTGTTGTTTTTGTTTCTGTTCACGAAAAGCAACGGATATTCAAGGTTTTGAATCTGGCTGCTGAAGTATATGAGAAACGGGCGAAGAAGATATCAACCTCACAGCTGAATGATTATTTACTCCCGATTATTCAGCAAACGCCTCATCCCATGGTTTCACGAGGCCGTTACCTTAGGATCAAATACATCATGCAACTGAAAACGCCGACCCCGCAGTTTGTCTTCTTTTGTAATCACCCATCCGAAGTGAAAGATCCGTACAAGCGATTTCTGGAAAACCAGATCAGGAAAAAATATGATTTTCAGGGAGTCCCCATTCAGTTATTCTTCAGGGAAAAATAGTGTGATGGAAACGGTTCGTCTGGATAAATGGTTGTGGGCTGTAAGGCTGTTTAAAACCCGTTCGATGGCCACTGAAGCCTGTAAAGGCGGAAAGGTGAAAATGAATGGTACAAACGCCAAACCTTCGCGCGAAATCAAAGTTGATGACGAAATTGAAGTGGTGCAGAGCGGGATCAGGAAAAAAGTCAGGGTGAAACAAGTAGTTCAAAACAGGGTAGGGGCCAAGCTGGTTCCTGACCTGATGGAGGACCTGACTCCGATGGAGGAGCTGGAAAAACTCGACATGCTTCGCCAGGTAAATTATGAACGACGCGACCGGGGAGTGGGTCGTCCTACCAAAAAAGACCGGCGATTGATTGACCGACTGAAAGACCTTGATGATCCGGAGGATTGATTCAATATTTCCTTAGCTTTGTGTTTCCCAAATTAAAACCTAATTTTTTTGAATATGAAAAAAATATTTTTAGGCGCTGTTGCCGTCTTCTCAGTGGTTGTACTGGCCACATCCTGTCAAAGCAAACAGGAAAAACCTGTTTCTGCAGCCTTTTACAATGTGGAGAATTTATTTGATACCATTGACAACCCGTTGACCCGGGATAACGATTTTTTGCCCACCAGTAAAGTGGCTTGGAACACGGAGCGTTACAACCGTAAGCTAAAACATATTGCCAAGGTAATGTCCTCAATGGAACCCGGAAGCTATCCTACGTTGTTTGGCTTGGCCGAAGTTGAGAATAGAACGGTTGTGGAGGACCTGATTCATCAGAAATCGATGGTAAAAGCCGGATATAAGATCCTGCATAAAGACAGTCCCGATGAACGGGGAATTGACGTGGCTCTGTTATACCGACCCGATATTTTCCGTCCGGTGGAAACACAATTCATTGCACTGCATTTTCCCTCCGAACCCAACGACCGCACCCGCGATATTTTGTATTCGAAAGGAGTGGTGTATGGAAAGGATACGCTGCATGTATTTGTCAATCATTGGGTTTCCCGATATGGGGGGCAGGATGCAACGGATACCTTAAGGCGGTATACCGGCTACTTCTTGAAAAACATTTGCGACTCAATCATGCAGGTTGAACCCAAGGCTAATATTATCATTATGGGTGATTTAAACGATGATCCTACCAATTACAGTCTGGTAAAATCACTGGGGGCACTACAGCCTACACCCAGCCCTGTTGACGGAGCGCTTTATAACCTGGCGGCCATTCCTTTTAGTCAGGGCAAAGGTTCACTGTACTACAAAAGTTGGGATCTTTTTGATCAGATCATTGTATCGGCTCCCATGCTCGATGGACAAAACGGCATTCAAGTCAATTCAGAATCCGAAACAATTTTCAAAAAAGACTGGATGTTGTTTAAAAGAAGAGATGGGGTGATGGTTCCCAACCGAACCGAATCAAGCCGAAGCTATTTTGGGGGCTACAGCGACCATTTACCGGTAATGATCGGAATGGAAGCGCACGACTAAAGAGCTTATTTCCAGTTTTTATAAGGATTTTGTGACAGGTAGGCATTGTAATAGCGGATGTCTCCTGTCACTTCTTTTCCCAGCCAGGAAGGTTTGGTGAACGGGAAATTTTCCTCCGGTAATTCAATCTCGGCAAGAATCAATCCCTGATTGTTTCCCTGAAATTCATCCACTTCAAAATAGAGGTTCTTTTCAGCCGGGATTATGTAACGGGTTTTTTGGATTTGTCCCGGTTCGCACAACAACAGTAAATCCTGAGCCTCCCTGACAGGTATTTCCTTTTCCCATTCAAATCGCTGGGTTCCGGAATCATTGCTTTTACCCTTGATAGTGATATAGGCCCGGTCATTCCAAATACGAATGCGGACAGTTCTTTGGGGTGCAGAAGAAAGGTAACCCTGGATGATGGGAATGCTTTGCCTGACTTCTTTCTTGAAGTCACCCTGCACCAAAAATTTTCTTTCGGTTTCAACCGGCATTATGCAATCAATAGGGTTTGTTCACGATCGGGTCCAACAGAGATCAGTTTGATGGGAATCCCTACTTCCTTTTCGATAAAATGGAAATAGGTTTTGAAGTTATCAGGCAGATCTTCAGGGGATTTAATTGTGCTTAAATCTTCTTCCCATCCGGGAAAAGTTTTGAACACCGGTTCCACTTCTATCTGGTTGCAACTGTAGGGAACCTTTTCGGTCTCCTTCCCGTTCACCAGGTAATGGGTGGCAACTTTTATTTCTTTAAACCCTGACAGAACATCGGCTTTCATCATCATCAGTTCCGTAACTCCATTGATCATGACAGCATATTTCAATGCGGGAAGATCGAGCCAGCCGCAACGCCTTGGACGTCCGGTAGTGGCACCGAATTCGTTTCCTTTTTCCTGTAATTGTTTTCCCGAATCATCGAATAATTCAGTGGGGAAAGGGCCACTGCCCACGCGGGTACAGTAAGCTTTAAAAATACCGAATACTCTGCCGATGGTGGAGGGGGCCAGACCAAGACCGTTGCAGACACCCGCAGAAGTGGTATTGGATGAAGTAACAAAGGGGTAGGAGCCGAAATCCACATCCAGCATGGTCCCCTGGGCTCCTTCGGCCAGAATTTTCTTGTTTTCTTTTAAAGCCTCAGCCAGGTAATATTCGCTGTCGATTTTTTTGAGGGATTGAAGCAACTGGAGTTTCTCAAGCCAAAGTTGTTCATATTGTTCAAAAACAAGTCCCTCGATTTTCACTTCCAGAAAGTCTTTGTTGTATATCGATGCCAGTTGAAAATGACGTTTCCTGGCTTCCGCATAGCGCTCATCAAAATAAGCGGTTTCCAGATCGCCAACCCTGATTCCGTTACGGGAGGTTTTGTCGGTATAAGCCGGTCCGATCCCTTTCAGAGTTGAACCGATTTTCTTTTCTCCTTTGGCTTGTTCGTACACGGCATCCAGCAACCGGTGGCTGGGAAGTATCAGATGGGCTTTCCTCGAAACATAGAGATTTTGGGTTACATCCATTCCCGTGGTGTCTAGTCGTTGCAACTCCTTATCCAGAATAAACGGATCAACCAAAACACCATTGCCAATGATGTTGGTGCTTCTCTCATTAAAAATACCGGAGGGGATGGTGTGCAGGACAAATTTTTTGTCTTCAAATTCGATGGTGTGACCGGCGTTGGGACCGCCCTGGAAACGGGCCACAATATCGTATTGCGGTGTGAGCACGTCGACAATTTTTCCTTTGCCTTCGTCGCCCCACTGCAGGCCCAATAACACGTCTGTCTTCATGGTTTCGATTAAAAAGCCCTGCTAATGCTAACAGGGCTATACGTTAGGGAACAAAGTTACAAGAACTTTTGTTTCGAAAAAGAAATATAAGCTGTTTTTACGAGGCTTTTTCCTTTTGTTCGGATTTGCATTTTCCATAGAAGGTGAGCGAGTGGTAAGCCACTTCCACACCCAGTAATTCTTCAACCGACTGTTTGATCTCCTGGATCCGGGGATCACAGAATTCCAGCACTGTTCCATCATCCATGCAAACAAAATGATCGTGTTGTTTGTATTTGAATGAGCGTTCGAACTGGGCACAATTGTTGCCAAATTGATGCTTGGTTACCAGATTGCAATCCAGCAGTAATTCAATGGTATTGTATAAAGTGGCACGACTGACCCGGTATTTGTTATTTTTCATTCTGATATACAGCGTTTCAATATCAAAATGACCTTCTGTCGCATAGATTTCTTTAAGAATAGTATATCTTTCAGGGGTTTTTCTGTGGCCTCTGGCTTCAAGATATTCAGTAAAAACCTTTTTTACCGATTCAAAAACATCCTTTTTGTTTTCTTGTTTCATGCCGTACGATAAAGTTTGATGCAAAGTTATGAAATTTATATTTATGTGGTTTAAATATAAATAAAAAATATGGATGTATGCAGATATCGAAATATTATATAGGAAATATGTACCGAATTATCCAAAAAAACATAAAAATCATATTTTAGTAGTCCGATCTGACTTAATAATTCCCGGTATTTTATTCAGTTGCTGAATGATTTTTTTCAATGTTTCTTTATTATCGATGTAAAGTTTTATTTCAATATTTACCAGACCTTCCTTGTTGGTCATGCTGATGTTGTGCATGTTCAGTTTATACTGGATGGAGATCAGATCGGTAATTTTATTGAGCAGTCCGACAATATCTCTGGCTTTGATCTGAATTCCGGCAAGGTAACTGTACCCTTCCGGTTGTTTCCAGCGGCCTTTTACGATATTTCTGCCGTAGACTGACATCAGCCGCACGGCTTCTTCACAATCGATTCGGTGCACCTGAATGGGTTCTCCGGGAATCTGCAGGGCCATCACATCATCTCCGGGTATAGGGTTGCAACACTTGGAAATGATCAGATCGTTATAATCACCTTCGGCCAGCGGGATGGCTTTACTGGCTGTCTTTTTCTTTCTTGTTACCGACTCATTTTTACCGGAACGGGTAATAAACGGAAAGGAGAATCTTTTGATCCGGGACCAGGCTGAGGAATCCTCCATATGCAGCGCCTGCTTGATTTCATCGATGCCGATTTTGTCCACAGCCAGAAAATAGAAGAAATCGATGGGACTCTTCGCCTTGCAATCTTTTTGTAAGAGTTGCAGATTCCGGGGATTGTATTCCAGTCCCAGTTTTTCGAAAATCAGCTGCAGTTTGCTTTCTCCTTCGGTTCTGTACTGTTTTCTTTTGTTTTTTAAAGTTGATTTAATTTTGGCTTTGGCCCGGGCGGTGACCACGTTGTGGTACCAGTCGTCGGTGGGTTCCTGAACTTTGGAGGTGATGATTTCAACCTGATCACCACTGAGTAGTTTGTGGTCAATGGAAACCAGCCTTCTGTTCAGGTTGGCTCCGATGGCCTGGTTGCCCAGATCGGTGTGAATGGCGTAAGCAAAATCGAGGACTGTGGCTCCTTTGGGCAGGGTAATCATTTCCCCTTTGGGTGTAAACACATAAATTTCGTCGGCAAAAAGTTCCTGCTTAAAATCACTCACAAAACTGATGGATTCTTCGTCATCACTTTCGAGCAGCAATTCGCGTGTCTTTTTCAGCCACCGGTCCAGCGATCCGGTTTCCGATTTGTTGCTTCGGTATTTCAAATAGGCTGCATATCCTTTCTGGGCAATTTCCTCCATCCGTTTGGTGCGGATGTGTATATCCACCCAGTGCCCCTCTTGTCCCATCACGGTTGTATGAATTGCCTCATAGCCGTTGGCTTTTGGGGTGCTCATCCAGTCGCGAAGCTTCTTGTTGTTGGGTTTATACAGCGAGGCGACGACGGAGTATACTGCCCAGCATTGCAAGCTTTCGTCCGAACTTTCATTTTCGACGATAATGTTAACACTAAATGTGTTGTAAATTTCTTCAAAAGGCAGTTCGGTTCTGTACATTTTTTTCCAAACCGAATACGCTGTCTTTTCGTTTATTTCAAGGCTGGCCTTGATTTTTTTCTCCTTGAGTAACTTCCGGATGGGTTCCATAAACGCCATCAGGTAATTTTTCTTCTCCTTCCGGATGTTGCCCATTTTTTCGGTGATTTCCTGGTACACTTCCGGTTGTGAATATTTGAAAGAAAGGTTTTCCAGTTCGCTTTTCATGGAAAATAGCCCCAGACGGTAGGCAAGCGGTGCATAGATGAACAATGTTTCGGATGCGATCCGTAATTGTTTTTCACGGGGCATGATATCCATGGTCCGCATATTATGCAGCCGGTCGGCCAGTTTGATCAGGATCACACGGACGTCGTCGGAAAGTGTAAAAATGATTTTCTTAAGAGTGGCCGATTGAGCCGTGGAGTTGTTGTCAGAGATTTCATCAATTTTAGTCAGTCCGTCAATGATACGGGCCACAATGTTGCCAAACATTTTTTCCACATCATCCAGCGACATATCGGTATCTTCTACCGTATCGTGCAACAACGCAGCAATGATGGAGGTTCTTCCCAGTCCGATTTCTTCGGCAGCAATGGTAGCAACGGCCAGCGGGTGCATGATAAAGGGTTCTCCCGATTTGCGTCGCATATCTTTGTGCGCATCAGCAGCCATACGGAAAGCCCGGCGCACATCCCATTGATCTTTGGTGTTTTTCCGTGTGGTCCACACTTCAATCAGATGCCTGTATTTGCGCAGGATCTCCTGTCTTTCCCTGTCTGCTACACTTTGATCCATATACTTTTCCCTTAGAAAGACAAAAGTAGCATTTTTGTGTTTTGCTTCAAACGTTCTCTGTATTACCGGCAACGATTTTTTCTTTGTAAATCCGTCATGGAGATTTCTTTATTTCCACTTATGATGACGGAGGCTGTAACTTTTTTCCAAATGACAACGTCATACCATAAAAAGCGCACAGCTTGAACTCAATGCGAATAAAAATGCAATCATCATGAAAAAGATTATTCTCAGTTTAATTTTTATAGGATCTGTTGTTGTGTCACCAATTTCCGCACAGGTTCTAAAAAGAAATGTTAAAGGAGACCACAATGTGGTTAAAGTGACGCATCAACTTCCTGCATTTGATAAAATCAATGCTTCCGGAATTGATCACATTATCCTGACTCAAACCAAAGACGGGGAAAACTCAGTGATCGTCGAGACCGATGAGAACCTTCAGCAATTCATCAAACCTGAAGTTCGGAATCAAACACTTTATTTTTCCTACAGGAACATTAATCCCTCTTCGCTGAAGTTTTACGTTACCGTGTCGGGCCCGATTGATGCTATTCAATCGTCGGGAGCCAGTTTTGTGAAAAACACGACACCTTTAAACAGCCGGCTGATCACGTTGAAGTCCAGTGGGGCAGCCAATACGAAGCTAATGATTGAGTCTTCGAAAACTGTTGTGGAAAATTCAGGAGCTGCCCATACTATATTGATGGGTAATTGTACTACACTTTCGGCTGATTTAAGCGGAGCAGCGAGTTTGAACGCTGTAGCCATCCGGGTCGATAGTTTGTTTTTCAGGGGTTCGGGAGCTGCTTCGGCCAAAGCCAGGGTTGTAAAATATGTGCGGAAAGAGCTTTCGGGTACAGCCCATCTAAACCTTGTTTCACTGCCCGGAAAAGATCTGGATATTAATACACGACACAAAGTGGTTAAAGTGATTACCTATCAGAAAGAACTACAGGACAAACAACAGGCCCTGGAAGCGAAAAAAGAAGCTTTGGAGCAGGAAATGTCAGCTTTGCAGATGAAAATGAATCGTATGCAGCAGACAGTGAACGATTCTACACGTGTTGATATTGGTGCTTTGAAGGTAGTCGTTGTGGATGGTGATTCCACAAAAATCAAAGTCGGTAATCACATGCTTGTGGTTGATGACCGGGGAAATGTACGATGGAGAAAGAGAAACAAAGCCAGAAAATTCAGAGGTCACTGGGCTGGGGTTGACCTGGGGGTCAACGGTTATGTAAATCCACAGTTCAATGCTAATTTTGGTGCTGTAAATGATTACCTTAGTTTGCGATTTGAAAAATCACTGAATATAAATCTGAACCTGATCGAACAGAACATCCCCTTCAACAAGGAAAAAACAGCCGGACTGGTCACCGGACTGGGCCTGGTATTCAATGATTACCATTTTTCACACCCCACCTATTTGTCTGATGGAGGTAACCAACTGCAAGGTTATTATATCAATGGGGCTTCTGTCCGAAAGACCAAGCTTTCAGCGATGTATTTAAGTGTGCCTTTGCTTCTGGAGTTTCAGGCCAAAACAGACCAAAGAAGACATCGTTTTTTTATCAATTTTGGTGTCATTGGAAACGTGAAATTGCACAGTCATACGAAGATTTATTTTAACGATCCCAACGACAGTTACATCCTCCAGGATCCGTCTACTGGTGGTTTATTAACTACCATTTATACTACGCCTGACCGAAACAACCGTAACATTGTGAAAAATACCAGCGGTTATTATTTGAATCCGTTTCGTGTGGATGCCACTGTGCGGATTGGTTTCCCTTTGTTGTCGCTTTACGCTACCTATGGCCTAACTCCCATGTTCCAGTCGGGTAAGGGGCCGGAACTGCATCAATGGTCCCTGGGGCTCTGTCTGGTAAACTGGTAAACGTCCTGAAGCTTTGCCTGTTGGGGACCTGAAAAAATCAGCGAAGAAGTAGATCTGTGAGGCAATTTGTCTCACCGATTTTTATTAATTTTGCACCCTGTTCGAACGCATTTTTAATATAAAAACATCTATATGTCAGGACATAGTAAATGGTCGACCATTAAAAGAAAAAAAGGTGCATTGGATGCCAAAAGGTCAAAGATTTTTTCAAAGCTGATCAAAGAAATTACTGTAGCTGTCAAAGAAGGGGGACCTGATCCGGAAGGAAATCCACGGTTGAGGCTGGCCATTGCCAATGCCAAAGGGCAAAGTATGCCCAAAGATAATATTGAAAGGGCCATCAGCAAAGGAAAGGACAAAGACGGAGCCAATTTCTCCGAAGTTACTTATGAAGGCTATCTGCCAAACGGAATTGCGGTATATGTTGAATGTACTACTGATAATTTGCAACGGACGGTTTCCAACATACGGGCCATCTTTAATAAATACGGTGGTAGTCTGAGTACCAACGGTTCGCTGAGTTTTATGTTTGACCGGAAAGGTATTTTTCAGGTTCCCAAGGGCGATATCGATCAGGACGAATTTGAAATGGAATTGATTGATGCCGGGGCAGAAGAACTGGAACTGGATGAAGAAGGGTTTTTCCACATAACGACTTCACTGGAAGATTTCGGATCTATGATGAAGAAACTGGAAGAATTAGGAATTGAACCTGAAAGTGCCGAATTGCAGCGTATTCCGAATGATACCAAAATCCTTGAACTGGAGGACGCACAGAAAATCATGAAGGTGATTGAATTGTTTGAAGACGATGACGATGTACAAAATGTATTTCATAATCTGGAACTGACGGACGAACTCATGGCCGAAATGTAATTTGAAAATAAAAAGTTAAAAGGGCGGCTTCATTCGAAGTCGCCTTTTTTTGTTGTATAATCTTGTTTCACAGTTACAATAATTGGTTCATCACAGCCAGGAATAAGAGGAAACTAGAACCTTCTCCTCAGGTTCAGGTACGAACGAAAATAATTGATATTTTTCTCCAATGTGGCTTCAAGGTTGACAGAAAAATACCATTTTCTGTTCACCTGATAGGACATGTTAAGCTCTCCGATATGCTGTACAAAGCTGCTGGGTGATGACGCATACTGAAATCCGGTATGACGGTAACTCAAGCTTCCATAAAGCTTACCGGAATAAAAGTTTTTGGAAAGTCTCAAACCATATATTTGTCCATTGAGATAGGCCGTTTGGACAAAATTGGTTGTAAGCGTGAGCGAAGCTTGAAGTCCGGGAATACTTGAGTAGGTGACAAAGCTATTTAGTGTTTTCGTGGGACGGGGATCTCCTTTTTGAAAACGGGCACCGGCATTAACACTCAGAATTAGGCGGTTAAAGGGTCTGTAATTGATTCGAAAACGTAATCCCTGCCGGCTTGCTTGTTGTAATAATTGATCGACATAATTGCGAAAAGTTTCATAATAGATTACGTTTTTCCGGTTGTCGTAGGATCCGTACACCGACAATTTTTTGGACACCCGGTACCGCAGCGAAAAATATAAACTGGTTAAGCTAACCGTGTTTTTGGGCAGCCCGTTCTCCAGTTTAAATAAATCCACTTCGAAGGACGAAAACACATTGACATTTTTTAGAAGGGTATTGGTATGCTGGAAATAGGCAAAACGGCGATCAATATTGCCTTTGTTACGCTGTTCGAAGAAGCCCAGCGATGTTTGTACAAATCCGTTCTTTACGCGCTGACTCTGCCCAACGTATGCTCCGTATTCATACAGATTTAAATTATACCCGTAATCGGAATAATCCGGGCGAGAACCGACAGCAACCCCTGCAAACATTTTTTTGAAACCGTATTGAAACTGAATTCCGTCAATTGCACCAACATTTGCTATTTTGGGATTTATTTTTCTTCCGACCCACAAAAAAGTTGTCGCGTTAAATTCGTATTTAAGTGCCAGATTGTAAATCTTTAAGGCGTTGTTGATGTTTTGCTTTACCACGTCCCATTGATGCAATCTGTGACTAAACGAAATATAAGTTTCAGCTGAAATTTTTGAATTGGAAATGTGTTCAGCATCCATTGACAGCGTATACCGAAACCGATGATCGTCGTTGGCCCCCTGACTGGTAAAATTGGAATATAGCGAAGCGGAAAGGCGACCGGATAATTCAGCCGTTCTTTCGAAAGTTTTAGGCTTAGTTGCTTTGGATTGGAGTACTTGTTCGTTCACATCAGTTTTTGGGTGTTGCACTTCGTTTTTCATGGAAGCGCCGTCTGTGACTTTCTCCCTGTTCACGGCATAAATAACATCCGACACCTGAAATTTCAGGTTATCCAACGGATTACACAAGCATGAAATGGAAGAGTGATGACGCACCACTAACACTGGAGTTAGGGAATTATTGAGCTGCATAAAGAGTGTGTCGCCGTTTTCAATGCCCTGTGTTCGTTCAAATTTCACATAAATATTTTTCCCTGATATATAAGAAACAGAACCCTTCAGCATTCCTTTGTTTTGCTGTGCATAAGATACCGATGTTATTCCCAGCAGAAGCCAAAGGACAATACTGCCCCTGAAGATGCTATTTTTGAAACGCTTAATCATCTGCTCGTCCGTTTGGGTGACAATCGTAACAACTGGTACTGTTGTACACATAATTTCTTACATCTCTGTGCTCTCCGTCGGTATTACTTTGACTGTGTTCGTGGCATGTAATGCATGAAAATACAGCATAACTGGTTGGCTGAGTATGACAGGTAGCGCAAGAACTCCAGGTCCCCTGATGCCGCCCGCTGTATATGGGGAAATATTGATTGTCATGATCAAAAGTGGCAGGAGTCCATGCTGTTTCGCTATGGCACGAGGCGCAGTCAGTTGAGAACCCTGCTGCCGTGTGTGAGGGATTGGTTGTGTTGTTGTAATTGGTGGCATGACAACCATAACAGGTATTAGCTGTGGTAGTATAATTTCCCTGATGACACAGGTAACAATTATTGGCAATAGCAGCGTGAGCTCCGTTCAAGGCATAATAGTCGTTGTGAATGGGGAACGTTGCTGGTTGCCAGCCCGGTTCAGTAGTGTGACACTGGTCACAGGTATTGGGAATAGCCAGTGAGACATGATTTGGATTTACCGTTTCATTGAAGTTGGTCAGGTGGCAACTGACACAGGTGGTGGGCGTTCCCGTATAACCATTGGCATGACAGGCTGCACATTCTGTTGATACATGTGCTCCTGTCAATGGGAAATTCGTTGCGTTATGGTCAAACGTGGCTCCTGCCCAGCTGGTAGTTGTGTGACACAGGGAGCAATCCAGCGGATAATTATTTGCTACATGGTTCTCAGCCTGGTTGTAGCTGTCCATGTGACAACTGCTACACGCATTGGAAGTCCCTGCGTAACCATTGGCATGGCAGTCCAGACATTGGGCCTGAGCATGAGCCCCATCCAATGGAAATCCTGTTGCATCGTGATTGAATGCTCCTTCTCTGCTTCCCGTCGGGTGACAGGCATAGCATGCAATACTGGTGTATGTATATCCGCTAATTCCTGAGTGCTCTTTGTCAGTATCTGTCTGGTTGTGTTCATGGCAGTCGATACAGCTAAATACGGTATAAGTTTCAGGCTGTGTATGACAGTCGGTACATTTGTCCCACTCTCCATTGTGAACTCCGGAATAAA
Source organism: Bacteroidales bacterium (assembly GCA_016936355.1). GTDB lineage: Bacteria > Bacteroidota > Bacteroidia > Bacteroidales > F082 > Sulfidibacterium. Next base: position 149,859 of record JAFGYB010000066.1, read on the forward strand.
TGGGAAAATACAATCCATCATGCGATTCAAAACGTGCCGGTTTCCAACCCGGATCGGTCGTATGACAATCCGTACAGGTGGTAGAGAAATTCAAGCTTAGATGAGCCGGATTGGTAGTGGAACTAAAATCCTGCTGATGACAGCTATAACAATCCGGTGATAAGGGTTCGGAAAGCCCATTTGTATGACACTTTGTACATTCAGCTAGATCGTGGCCTTTTGTTAGGGGGAAGAAATCATGGTTGATATTGGCTGAAGTCCAGTCAACTGCATTTATTTTATGACACTCGATACAATTGGTTGAAAAACCCGACTGTGCATGATTCGGATTGGTAGTGGAAAGAAAATCCTGTTGGTGACAATTGATGCATTCCACGCCCAGTGGCTGAAATTCGAGTTGCGATGACGAAGTGTGGCAAGCTGAGCAGGCAATCAGGTTGTGGGCTCCCAGCAACGGGAAACCATTTTGTATATGAATTTCGGTAATGTTCGTTACAATCCAGGATTTGGTATCGTGGCAACGGGAGCAATCCAGCCCAACTGTGTTGCTGTGCATATCCGTATGGCAATTGACACAATCGCTTCCTGCATATGAAAAAACCAACGTCGTATGACACGATTTGCAGTTTGTAAATCGGTGCTCTCCTTCCAGTTTAAAACCGGTGGAGTCGTGATTGAATTTTGCAGTAGCTGCCGAAAAGGTCCAGCCTTTAGTCGTATGGCAGTCAACACAATCAAACTTAAGTGATTTGCCATGTGGATTTTTTTGTGCCTGCCCCCAAAATGAAAGCAAAACCAATCCGAATATTAGTGACAACTTGCGCATGAAATATCTTTAAATTTATATTCAATATATTTTTTTGCTCCTTGGCTAATCGTTTTGTGACATTGGATGCAAGCCAATCCTTTATGTTTTCCGTCCAGCTTAAACCGGGCTGTATTGTGGTCAAATTTTTCCGGTTTCCAGTTCTCGTTGGTGTGACAACGCAAACATTCGGTAATCCCGTTTTTATCAAACTGGTCATAATGAACATCCGTGTGGCAATTGGTGCATTCCTGCTTTTTCCATTTAAACTGTTGTATTGGTTTTGTTGTTTTGTCTTTCCTGAAGTGGCAGGCCTGGCAGGTCACTTGTTTGTGTTTTCCCAGCAGCGCAAAATTGGTGGTGTTGTGGTCGAAGCTAATTTGATTCCATTCATTTTCAGAGTGACAGGTTTTGCAATTGCCGTTCGGAATGTACCGGGCATCCATATAGTTTTTATGAATATTATCGTGGCAGTCAATACACCGGGTACTCATGTTTCCAAAATTCCATTGGTCAGAGGTTTTGTGGCAGGCAAAACAAGGGGTTGCCATGTGTGAACCTTTTAATGCAAACTTTGTTTGATTATGCTGCGTAATTCCGTAAGTCGAAGGTGAAAACCCTTCCACAGAATGACAATTTGAACAATCAGGAGAACTACCGTTTTTCACAAATTGTTTTTTGTGATAATCTTCATGGCAATTGCTACAGCGGTTAAATTTTAGTGGTTTTGTATAGTTTCCTGTGGTGTGGCATTTTTTGCAGTCAACGTTGGCATGTTTTCCGCGTAAGGGATAATCGGTTCGGTCGTGATTGAACGAGCTGAGTTGTTTTACTTGATGAAATGAAAACTGGTTGTGGCATTTCAGGCAGTCATTTCCAAATTTGTTTTTGTGTACGTCTTCATGGCAGCTGGTACAACGGGCAAATGCCACGCCTTTAAATTGCTGGAACTTTTTCCCGTTCCGCTCTTCCATTTTGTGGCACTTCACGCATTTCACCGACTGATGTTTTCCTACGAGTGGAAATTTCGTTTGGCTGTGGTTAAATCCTGGGGCCGGTCTAAAAGCTTCCTGGTTGTGGCATGAAGTACAATTGGATGACAGCGTTTTTTGATGAAAGTCGTCGTGGCAGGACAAACAATCCGTGCCCAGACCCAGATAGGTGTTTCCGTCTTTTCGTTTTGAAATTTTATGGTGAATAAGTTCCGGTTTATGGCAGTCGACACATTTAATTTTGCTGTGCTTTCCAACGAGTTTATAACCGGATAAATTATGATCAAAGGTGTCTTTATCGAAATGAATGAGTTTAAAATCGCGCCCAAAATGTTCGCCATGGCATTTGGCACATTTTTGTCCTTTGACTTCCAAAGAAGCATGGTAACCTTCCTTTTTGTCGATCATTGTTTTGATCTCCGTATGGCATTCCAGACATTTGGATGAGGTTTCCTTGTCCCCCAAAACATGACATTTTGTGCAATTGTTCAGGCCTTCCAAACTGGCGTGTGCTTTGGACAATTCTCCCGGCGAGAGCTGACCAAAAACAGGGCTGAATGTGAACAGCAATCCGAAAAAAAGGATAAGATGTTTGATGTTCTTCTTCATTCAGTCTTTTTGTTTTGTGTTTTATTTTTCATGTTTCAAAATGGCGTCGCCAAATTTTTTCGTGATTTGGATTCCGGTATTTTGCAGAAACTGAGTCGGTAATTCGCCCCCGGCAAAAATGTACACCAAATCATTTTCCAACTGTCGGGTATGCTCTTCGCCGTCAACTTTAACAGAGATACTGTTCTCTTCAATGCGAATCAGATTTGAGTTCAACAGCAGTTTTACTTTTTCCGCTGCAACAGCTTCTTTAATTTTTTTATTGTTTTTTGGTTTAAGGCGTGAAAAATTATCCTTGCGGTACGACAGTGTTACCTGATTTTGGTCGGCAAGTAACAGGGCCGATTCAATAGCGGAATCGCCCCCTCCGACAACCACAATATTTTTACCCGAAATCAATTCGGGTTCCAGCAAACGGTAAGCTACTTTCGGTAGGTTTTCTCCGGGAATGTTTAATTTACGAGGCGTTCCCCGTCGTCCGATGGCCAGTAATACCCGTTTGGCAGAATAAGAATCGCCCTCTTTTGTGAACACCTCAAAACCTCCGTTTTCAGCAATAATTCTTTCAACTTTTTTATTTTCATGAATCTTAATGTTGTTTTTACTGAGTACCGAGTTCCATAAATTCAGTAATTCTTCTTTTTCGGTTTCATACAATTTCACTTTTCCTTTCAAGGGCAAATCCATGGGGGCAGTCATTACAATTTTCGAACGGGGAAAGGTAAATACCGTTCCTCCCAGTGTATCCTGTTCCAACGTGATGGCTTTAAGATTTAGTTTTTTGGCTGTCAGTGAAGCTGAAATACCTGCCGGTCCTGCGCCTACAATTAAGAGGTCAAACTCTTCATTTGATTTTAGGTGTTTTATTGAACGGGCAATATTTTCAACGGCTTGTTTTCCCTGCTCTACGGAGTTTTTTATCAATCCCATTCCCCCCATTTCACCGGCAATAAAAATCCCTGCAATATTTGATTCGAAATATTGATTGACGTGCGGTAAATCCACGCCCCGTTTCTCGGTTCCGATACAAAGCGTGATGGCCTCGGTGGGACAGGCATGAAAACAGGCTCCGTGTCCAATACAATGGCTGGCATTGATGACGGTGGCCTTTCCGTTTCTAATTCCCAGGATATCTTTTTCAGGACAGGCCCGAATACAGGCTCCGCTCTGGATGCACGAATTGGGATCAACCACCGGATGCAAGGAAACGGGTTCGTGAATACCTTCTTCCTTGGCCAGCTTTATTTTGTCTTCAACGATTCTGGATTGTTTTCTTAAGTTCCATACATAAATAAGAATGACCACGGCAACCAACAGAGCGACCGCGCCATAAATTACTATTTCTTCAAAAATAATTCCCATGGTTAAAAGATCCATTTGTATCCAAAAAGCACTGCCACGGTAACATGAATAATCATGATTACCAGCATAACCAGAGCAAAAGGCAGATGTGCCACATGCCAGTAACGCAAAAATCGCTGCATGGTTGATAACCATTCAATCCGACGTTTCAATATGGTTCTCGACTTAAAAAGCTTCACCACCTTTCGCAGATTTTTACCTGAAAGATCTTGTGTCTTTAGTTCCGATTTGAACTGGTTTTTCAGTTTTCTCTCCAGGTAAAAACGTTGAAAAATGTGGAATAAAAAGTTCTTGCTCTCCCGGCTTTCGAGCGATACGATTGCTTCGTTCATCCGGGAAAGAATTTCGTCGTCCACATGATATTGTTCTTTTAATTCGGTATATAAATCTGCTTCAATGCCTGATAAATCATTCAAACTTAATTCGCGACCCTGAATGGTTCTTGGAATCTGAAGGTAAATAAACCGTCCAATGACTCCGCTAAGCACTACCGCAACCATGCTCCAGAAGCTGATGGCTACTAGGCCACCGAATTTAAAAGAGGTGTGATACAGTACCAATACCGGTCCAAGCGAACAGAGGAATATGTGAAATTCGAGCCAGTATTTCAAATAACCAATGCGTGAAAAACGCCGGATTCGTTTGCGTATCATATAGCCAAAAACTCCGGTTAAGATCAGAAAAGATCCGATTATACCTACTCCGTGTCCAATGAGTCCGGTAGGTTTAAGCATCTCATTCTGGTTGTGAAAATGACGTAATCCGACTTCTGTTAGATAATAATTTCTGCCATAAACTGCCATGGCGATAAATACAAAAACAGTGATAAAAACCAAGGTGTAGATATAGATCTTGTGTGTGATGCGGTTCATCTGTTTTTGGGTGATTAATAAGTTATTCCAAAAATAAATAATTAGATATATGTATATACGTATAAAATTGTCATTTAAGTATTTATAATCGTTCTAAATTTTATATTGAAGTAAAAAGTTAATGTAGGTTTCGAAGGAATTACCAGTATTGGTAAGGGAAAATGCTGTTTAGATAGCTGTTTTCCTTATTGAAAAAGCATCAATTTATTGCCGTTTTTTTAAGACAAAACCCGTTGAAAGGGCAGGGGTTTTAGATTTATTTTGCCGGATTTTGATGGGAGTTGTGTAAGTGTGGTTCCTATTCATGCATAAAAAAAGCCTGCGGTTACCGCAGGCTTTTTTTATGGGACTTGTGGTATTATTCACCCACCATCTGATAGGTGTCTTTGGCAATAACCAATTCCTCATCCGTGGGAATAATCATGACGGTTACTTTGGAATCGCTTGAAGAAATAATGGTTTCTTTTCCTCTGATATCCATTTTCTTTGAATCGGTTTGGATCCCCAGGAATTCCATTTCTGAAAGTACTTTTCTGCGGATTAGTGTGTCGTTTTCACCGATACCGCCTGTAAAGATCAGAAGGTCAACACCGCCCAGGGCAGCTGCGTATGATCCGATGTATTTTTTAACCCGGTAGGCATACATATCCAGCGCTACCTCAGCACGGTAGTTTCCCATTTCAGCTGCTTCTTCAATGTTTCTCATGTCGGAAGAAACCCCCGAAACGCCCAACATACCTGAGAATTTATTGATCAGAGTATTGGTATAATGAATACTGGTTTTTTCTTTATCGGCAATGTAGAGCAAAGCCCCCGGATCTATATCTCCTGTACGGGTTCCCATCATAAGTCCTTCGGTGGGGGTCATTCCCATGGAAGTGTCAAACGATTTTCCGTTTTTAATGGCAGCAATTGATGCGCCGTTGCCAAGGTGGCAACTGATGATTTTTTGTCCTGAATATTCCTTATTCAGGATTTCGCAGGCACGTTCGGAAACATATTTGTGGCTTGTTCCATGAAATCCATACCGGCGGATCTTGTATTTTTCATACAAAATATAGGGGATGCCGTAAAGGAAGACATGTTCCGGCATGCTTTGATGAAAAGCTGTGTCAAACACACCTACCTGAGGTACCTCAGGCAACAGATTTTGCATGGCGTAGATTCCCTTGAGGTTGGGTGGATTGTGCAACGGGGCCAGATCGGAGGTGCGTTCCATGGCGTCGATTACTTCCTTGGTGATGACCACACTTCCGCTGAATTCTTCGGCACCGTGAACCACCCGGTGTCCTACTGCGTCGATCTCATCCAGGCAACTGATACAGCCGTATTTTTTATCAATCAAAACACCCAGCAAAAATTCAATACCCTGCTGATGGTCCAGAATCTCACCTTCCAGTTTCATTTCCGGATGCTGATCATTTTGTATTTTAATGGCACTGCCCCTCAAACCAATTTTTTCAACAATTCCCTTGGAAAGAATTTTTTTTGATGGCATTTCGAATAGTTGAAACTTTATGGATGAGCTGCCGCTGTTGATGACAATAATCTTCATTTTATTTTTCCTTTTTCTTACTTAATGATGGCACATGAAACCGTATTTCCGGAAGTGGAGCCGTCGTTATTGTATCTGTAAAAACCTTTTTTTGTTTGAACCCCCAGATAATTGGAGCGAACCAACCGTTTGATCACCGGAGAAGCCTTGTATTTTTTGTCGCCGTATTCCTGGTAGAGGTTGTCCATGTATTTCAGGATTTTATCCAGACCGATCTTGTCGGCAATTTCAAAGGGTCCCATTGTGTAACCGGTCGTTTCTCTCATGGTTTCATCGATGTCGGTGACCGAAGCCACTCCTTCCATCAAAATTTCGCAGGCTTCGTTGATCAATGGGATTAAAATACGGGTGGAAATATTGCCAGGTGACTCGTTGATTAAAATGGCTTTTTTGTTGATGGCTTTAACGAAACGGGAAACCTTTTCAAAGATTTCATCTGAGGTTTCGCGCCCTTTGACCACTTCAACAATATTGGTTTGATCGATGGGTTCAATAAAATGAATACCGATGGCCCTTTCGGGATGTTTCAACCCGACAGCCAAATCCGATATAATCAGGGTGGAGAGGTCGGAAGAGATAATAGCATCTTCCCGAATCACTTTTTCCACATTCTGGAATAACTCCTGCCGAAGGGCAAGTAAGGTTCCTTTTTGCCGTGAACTAATGGTTTCGATGACCAGATCACAATGGCTCAGATCTTCGATGTTTGTGGTGCCTTTGATATGCGACAAGATGACTTTTTTCTCGGAAGGGGTGATGCCCCAGTGTGAGATTACATCATCCAGTTGCTGGTCAATTTCCTGCATGATTTCTGCGATGCGTTCATCGGAAACATCCAGAAAAATGACATCCATCCCGCTTTGGGCAACAATTCGTGTAATGACCTGTCCTACGGATCCGCAACCCAGAATCCCTACCGTTTGAATGGTGCCGGATATTTTGGCTGCTTTTCCAAGACTGAATTGAACTAAACTGCTCATTATTTATCTCGTATTATTTGTTATTCGGAATAGGCGCCTTTGGCCTGATTGGCTGTGATGGCGACCATGTTTACAATATCTTCTACAGAACAACCCCTGGAAAGGTCGTTGATGGGAGCGGCCAAACCCTGCAAAACGGGTCCTGCCGCTTCAGCTCCGGCCATACGCTGAACCAGTTTGTAGGCAATGTTGCCGGATTCGAGGCTGGGAAATACCAGTACATTGGCTTTGCCTGCAATTTCGGAGCCGGGTGCTTTCTTCTGACCGATGGCTTCAATGATGGCTGCATCGGCTTGTAATTCTCCGTCCACTTTCAGGTTCGGGTTCATTTCTCGGGCCAGTTTGGTGGCTGCCACTACTTTGTCAACCTTTTCGTGTTTGGCACTTCCCTTTGTGGAAAAACTCAACATGGCAACACGGGGTTCAATGCCGGCAATGTTTTTGGCTGTCTTGGCCGATTCCACTGCAATTTCTGCCAGTTCTTTAACCGAAGGATCAGGGTTTACAGCACAATCAGCAAAAACCAACACTCCGTCTTCTCCATAAATCTTGTCTTTTAAAATCATGATGAAAGCGCCCGAAACAGCACTGACTCCGGGAAGGGTTTTGATAATCTGGAAGGCCGGACGTAATACATCTCCGGTTGCATGTTCCGCTCCGCTCACTTCACCATCAGCCTTTCCGTCTTTAATTAATAAAGTGGAAAGATACAAAGGATCTTCGATTAATTTTACAGCCTGATCGTACGTCATTCCCTTGCTTTTCCTGATTTCCACCAGCATATTTGCGTAGTATTCTTTTTCAGGGTGATCCATAGGGTCAATAAGTCTGGCTTTTTCAATGTTTTTCAATCCCCACTTTTGTGCGTTTTCCCGGATTGTGTCCAGGTTTCCCAAAAGAATCAGCGAAGCCAGTCCTTTTTCCAGTATAATGTCGGCAGCTTTCATATTGCGTTCTTCCGTTCCTTCGGGAAGCACAATGGTTTTGCCTGCCTGGTGCGCCATTTCATGTATTTTGTCAATCAATGTCATCTCAATAATGTGTTAGATTTCGATGGTGCAAAAGTATTACTAATTTTATTGCAGAAATTCATATGTTATAAGATTAACACTATTTGTAATTATTCATAATAAGGTTATATTCAGAAACGTACGAAAACGTATGCAATTTATGAATATGTTTTAATTCAGCCAATTAGGATCGGTTCGGTCCTCATGAATCAATCAGTATCTTGTGTTGCAACTAACTTGAGAGATTGACAAGAGTAATTTAACAGCGAGGAACAGTAAAAAAGCGCAAGCGCGTAAGCTTGCGCCTTAATTCGTGAGTAGTTTTTATTGCAGGGAAATAGATCCCAAATCAGTGACGTTTCCGATGGTAACGGACACGTTGCTTTTGGTCACAACTTTCAGGGTGTCAACTCCAGGATTGACGGAAACGGTGTACATTCCGGGTGCCATTCCTTTGAACATAAACACACCGGTGGAGTCAGAATAGGTATTGGTTGTGTCGCTGGCAGAGGAAACTGCAATTACCGGAAATACGGCTTTGGGTGTTAATTCTCCTTTAATTGCCCCGGATTCCGCTTCAAACGAAGCTTTAATGACGGGCTTTAAATTATATTTATCCGTTTTTCCAAGCGCCACCACTGATCTGCCTGCATCAAAATCAAGAAGAAGATTGTAAGTGATTCCTTCGTTCAGGGTCTGGTTGATATTCAACTTTAAACCGGATTGCTGCGCACTGGGCGTGGACAGGCTTACTGTACTGCCATCTTGGAGGGTTAGTGTGTTGTTTGATCCCAAAACTAACCGTACCTGGCTAATTTGTCCGGCCGGAAGGTCCATGGTTCCAAGCAAAGTGTCCTTTCCTGCTGTTAAATCCATTAGGTTATAAATCCCCGAATTAATACTGGGAACACTGACCCAGCCACTGACGGAATCTGTACTTCTGTTGATCTGTACCTCTTTCACATCTATGTTTACGGCTTTGTAATCTCCGGGCGCATCTGTTAATTTTATTTGTAGTTGTGCCGAACTGCTTGTTGAATTATTTTTACTGCAACCTGCCAGCATGAGACCAATACTCATAAGGATTAAGATGGATTTTTTCATGATTGTAATTTTATGTCAGCAAATAATCAAATATTGTCGCTTACAGTCCTGTTTCTGACAGACAAGTTAGCTTGTCTGTCCTGGTCAGGAAAACTGTATGATTAAAACCCGGGGTACCTGAACTTATTTTAATTTATTCCTTAAAAAATCATAAAGCGTACAATAGATTTATATGAAAGAAGTAGAAAATCAGGAAGTTCTGTCAATTGAAAGATTGAGTTGTACATCTGTAAAACGGCATGGAACGTTTCGGTTTTGTTATAAATTTCAAAGGTGTGAAAGTATCACTATTTTTGTGGTGTAAATTTTAGGTGATGCAATGCAAATTTGTCGTTGTCATATTATATTTTTCAGAAAACTAGTTTGATGTTATATGCCGGTTATTGATACGGTTTTTAATCAGTCAGTAAATGCACCCTGGGCGGTTCACTCTGCCGATTCGATCAGTCGGTTTTTGTTGCCACCGGGAGTGAAGGCTGAGGGGCATTTTTTATCTGATACGGCTCATTGGGGCCGACCTGAATTGTTGGTAAACGCAACATCGGATGGATTTCCGGGGTGGATCTTTTATGTGTTTTTTGGAATGCTGGCTGTTTTTGCGTTGTTTCGGTTTTATTATCCCACCACTTTTCGAATGATTATCGGCTACCTGAAGAACCCGGTAGTACTGGCCGAAAAAGACAATACAAATCGTCCGGGATTTATGATTGTCTTTTTTCAATTTGCCGCCTATCTGATCGATGTTGGGTTTCTGCTTTATTTGCTGAATCAAAAGTGGAATTGGGTTCGTATGCACGACCACACCTTTCTCCTGAGCCTGTTGTTCTGGATTTCGATCGTTCTGATCTATTTTTTCTTTAACCAGATATTTGCCCGCCTTTCAGGACTTTTGTTTCAAACGGTTTCCTCGGCAGATATTCAGGTTAAGATGGTTTCCTATATGGCCTATTCGCAGGCTATATTTTTAACACCTGTATTGTTTTTTTATTTGTACACCCGTTGGGATTATATGCTTTATCTTGCTGTTTTAATTGTAGTTGTCTTTTTGTTTGTGAAATGGATACAAATTTCGCGAATCGGAATGACGAAGACGGGCTATACAGCATTTCATTTATTTTTGTATCTTTGCGCCCTTGAAATTATACCTGTTTTACTGTTGATAAAGGTAGCGGTCTTGCAAGTTTAGAAGGAAGTCAATAGTGATGGGTTTTTTAATTTTATTAAGGAACTAAAAATAGGGTACATTGAAGGTAAAGAATATTTTGGTATCACAGCCAAAACCTGTTGATATTACTAAATCTCCTTACGGAGAGTTGAGCCAGAAATACAACTTAAACATCGAGTTCCGTAAATTCATCTCGATTGAGGGGATTTCTTCACAGGAATTCAGGATGAACAAAAACTCCTTTAATGGCCACACTGCTGTTATTCTTACCAGCCGTCATGCAGTGGACCATTTTTTCAGAATTGCCAAAGAATTGCGTCACGACATACCGGATACATTCAAGTATTTTTGTAATTCAGAATCCATTGCCTACTATTTGCAGAAATATGTACAGTACCGGAAAAGAAAGATCTTTTTCGGGAAGCAGACCTTCCAGGATTTGTTGGAACTGATTAAAAAGCACAGCGAAGAAAAGTTCATTGTACCCACATCCGATGTTCCAAATCAAAGCATGTTTACTTTGCTGGACAAAGAAAAGATTGATTATGCACAGGGAGTTATCTACCGCACGGTACCTGCTGACCTGTCCGATATCGATATTAAGAGTTACGATATGCTCATTTTCTTCAGTCCTGCCGGCGTGGAATCGCTGATAAAGAATTTCCCCGATTACAAACAGGAAGATCAGTTACTGGCTGCTTTTGGTCCTTCCACCAATAAGGCCATCAGAGACTCCGGATTGCGCCTGGATATACCTGCTCCCACACAATCGGCCCCTTCCATGGCAATGGCCATTGATGAATTTATTACCGAAATGGAGAAGGAAAACAGAAAACAAAAAAGAAAATAATTCTTTTTTAAGACACAGTAGCCGGGCATATCCCTATCTTATCTGTCATGGAACTGATTTTTTCAGGTTTCATATTTCTTTTCAATGATTATCCGTATACATACCTGAAGTTGTCTTTATAGCTAATATAAGTCAATAATATACTAATAAACAGTGATTTATATCGATGCTGTTTGTTGTGTTTGTAAGAATACACATGAAGGTGATTTTTGCAGAAATTCCGGTTTGATAGTATGATAGCGTTTTAGCCGTTGCTCTTTGGATTACTGATGGCAATGTGCACCCATGGCAATACCTCACCAACTTTTACATGCTTACTGCCCCTTTGAATTCATTCCGGAGCCGATAATTAATGCTTCATTCGTATTGTCGTATAAACCATAAGTGATTTAGTAAATGAATTGTATTCTATCCGTATAACTTTTAGAGTTTGTTTTTCATTTTTTTTCAGAAATAAAAATTAACTTTGGTCAAAAGTTATGAAAATATAAATTTCCAATTATTAACATCTTAACAATACGCTATGCCAGGAATGGAATTATTTGGTGCCGAGGAACGTAAAGAAGTCATGGATGTTCTTGAAACCGGGGCACTCTTCAGATACAATCATGATGAAATGCGCCAAGGTCATTGGAAAGCAAAAGATCTTGAAGCCGAGGTAAGAAAATTTACGGGTGCAAAATTTGCCCATGCGGTTTCCAGTGGTTCAACAGCTGTTGCTACAGCACTTGCTGCTGCCGGAATCGGACATGGTGACGAAGTGATTGTCCCCCCCTTCACCTACATAGCCAGTAATGAGGCTGTGCTGTATAGCGGTGGTCTTCCTGTGTTTGCCGAAATTGATGAAAACCTGTGCTTGAGCGCTGAAGGAATAAAAGCGGCCATTACTCCAAAAACAAAAGCTGTTTTATTGGTCCACATGTGCGGTGCTGCTGCCGATATGGATGCTATTCTGAAAGTATGCGAAGAACATAATTTGGTATTGATTGAAGATGCAGGTCAGGCGCTCGGGGCTTTTTACAAAGGCAAATCTGTTGGTTTGTTTGGCAAAACCGGGGCGTTTTCGTTTGATTTCTTTAAAATAACAACTTGCGGAGAGGGTGGTTTATTTATTACTGATGATGAACAGTTGTATAAAAATGCAGACAGCTTTTCCGATCACGGACACGATCACGTGGGCAACAACCGGGGAATGGAAAACCATCCCATTTTAGGGTTCAATTATAGGATTAGCGAGTTACATGCTGCTGTTGGCGTGGCACAGATGCGAAAAATAAGTAAAATTCGTGAGGCTAACAAAGCCCATCAGCAATACATGAAAGAAAAGCTTTCAGTGATTGATGGGGTTACTTTCAGGCCGGTACCCGATCCTGAAGGAGACTCGGGAACTTTCTTAAACTTTTTCCTCCCCGCGACTGAACTGGCAGGTAAAGTGATGAAAGAATTCGGAGAAACGGGTGTGGGCGGTTGCAACTATTGGTACACCAACATGTATCATTTCATCAACCAATGGGATCATCTGAAAAACTTAAAGTCATCCGCTCCCCTGGCGATTCACCATTTGGGTGCCCCACAGGATTACAACAACCTGCAACTACCCAAATCACAAGAAATTGTTGGCCGTTTAATTTCTTTGGGAATTCGTGCTACCTGGACGAAAGAAGAAATGGATGTTCTGGCTGAGAAAATGGTGGCAGCAATAAAAAAGGTATTAAATTAACAGCGTCGGAACTGTAAACTATTATTTGGGAACGTGGTTTGCAGCTTCCGAAAACTAATTTCAAGAAGCGTGTTCAAAAACATTAAAAACATCGATAAAATTGTCTACGGAACCGGCAGTTTTGACCAGTTGGATGACATTATTGGTCCCAAACGGGAAGAAAACAACAACTATTTTGTTTTCCTGGTGGACGATTTCTTTGAAGGCAAAGACCTGGAGAAAAGAATTCCCGCCAAGAAAGACGATGTCGTAAAATTTATCTTTACGGGAAAAGACGAACCCAAAACCGGGCAAATTGACAAGCTCAAGGATGAAATCCTAAACGCAAAAGGTCTTCCTTCAGGTGTCGTAGGTATTGGGGGAGGGAGTATTATGGATATTGCAAAATCGCTGTCCGTCATGTTCACCCAGGAAGGTTCTTCCACACTTTATCAGGGGTTGAATCTGGCGAAAAACCCCGGAATCTATCATGTGGGTGTCCCCACCATTTCCGGAACCGGGGCCGAGTGTTCAACAACAGCTGTTCTGACAGGTCCTGAAAAAAAATTGGGAATAAAATGCGAATACACGCCATTCGACCAAATCATTTTAGATCCTGAATTAACGCTCACTGTTCCGGCCAATCAATGGTTTTATACCGGGATGGATTGCTATATTCATTGCGTGGAATCATCAACCGGAAGATTGTATAATACTTTTAGTAAAGCCTATGGTGATACGGCCATGGACTTATGCAGGGATGTCTTTCTGGGCGAAAATAGTGGTCAGAGTCCTGAAAATGCTGAAAAATTGATGGTGGCTTCCTTGTTTGGCGGGCTCAGCCTGAGTTACTCCGAAGTGGGGGTATGTCACGCCCTTTCATATGGACTTTCTTATGTATTTGGAACCCGTCATGGATTCGCCAATTGTATAGCATTCAATGTATTGGAGGATTATTATCCGGATGCGGTTATTGAATTCAGGGAAATGGTTCACAAACACCAGATTGATTTACCCACCAATCTATCCAAAGACTGGACAGAAGAGCAAATTACCAGAATGGCAGAAATTTCCTACGCATTAAGCCACATGTGGGATCATGCTTTGGGCTCTGACTGGAAAGAAAAGTTAACACTGGATATGATCAGGAAATTATTCAGAAGGATGTAAAACAGGAAAATATTTATTTCGAATTTCAAATCACTTATTTCGAAAAATAATGAGCAAAAAAATAGTTAAAGTAGGCGATATTGAGTGCGGTGCAGATCAGTTGTTTTTGATCTCAGGCCCCTGTGTGATTGAGGATGAATCAATCATGATGAAAACAGCGGAATATTTAAAGAAAATTTCTGAAAAATTTGATATTCCGGTTATTTTTAAATCATCGTTTACAAAAGATAACCGTAGTGATTTAAAATTTTATCACGGACCGGGCTTGGAAGAAGGCCTTAAGATGCTTCAAAAAGTAAAAGAGACCTTCGGATTCCCTGTGTTATCAGATATTCACGATTATACCCAGGCAAAACCTGCTGCAGAAGTATTGGATGTGATTCAGATTCCTGCGTATTTGTGTATGCAGACCTCTATTGTGACGGAAACAGCAAAAACCGGCAAAGTAATTAACATCAAGCACGGACAGTTTTTAGCTCCCGAAAATATGGCAAAGCCTGCAAAAAAAGCCGTTGATGCCGGTAATGACCAGATTATTTTAACCGAAAGAGGATATACTTTTGGCTACAATGACCTGATTGTTGACCCGCGTAGTTTTTACGAAATGGCCCAAACCGGTTTTCCCGTTGTTTTTGACGTAACCCATTCCATCAGAAAGTATGGTATCCCCAGCGCTGATCCCAGCGGCGGGGCCAGGGAATATTTACCTGTCCTGTCAAGGGCCGGTGTGGCTGCAGGGATTGACGGTATTTTTATTGAAACACACCCTGAACCGGAAAAAGCCTTATGCGATGCAGCCAGTCAACTTTGTATAACGGATTTGGAAGAATTTTTAAAACCAGTAATAGAATTTCACAACCTGGAAGTTAAATATAGAAAATAAAACTATGGAATTGTATCTTGACAGCGCCGATTTTAATGAAATTGAACAGGTCTTTAAACTCGGATTTTTAGATGGTTTAACAACCACCCCTACCTTTATGCACCGACATGGAGTTACTGATATTGATGCCTTAATCTTAAAATTGGCAGACATTGTTCCTGTATTGCAAGTGGAGGCGTTGGGAAAAACAGCGGAAGAAATTTATGCTGAAGCGCACCGTCTTTTAAAATTAGGCTTAAAAAAGGAAACCACCGTATTTAAAATCCCCATTTCACTGGAAGGTGTAAAAGCTACAAAAATGCTTACCGATGAGGGAATTATGGTCAATGTGCACCTGGTGTATACGTTGCAACAGGCTTACATGGCCATGCATGCCGGTGCAACCTACGTTTGCCCGCTTGTCGGCCGTTTACAGGATCAGGGACACGATGCTTTGGCATTGGTTGAACAGTGTGTTGATGCCGTAAATTACTATGGATATGACACAAAAATCATGTTCTCGTCTGTGAGAAATGTGGAGCATGTGCGTAATGCAATCAATATGGGTGTACATACCATTACTGTACCTTACAAAATATTGCAGCAAATGCCTGAAAACAATTTCACAGCAGTTGGGACTGAACAATTCTTCGAACATACCCGTTTAATGACGGTAAAGGTGAAGGATGTCATGGGCAAAATCAACCCGCTTGTCCCCCCTGATGTGACCGTTCAGGATGCCCTGGTAAAAATGTCGGAATATGGATTTGGCTGTGTTATTGTCGCTAATGGTGATGAGCAGGCAAGAGGTGTTTTTACCGATGGTGATTTAAGAAGGTTGATGCAAAAAGGCGGAAGAGACATTTTGCAAAAGAAAATGTCCGATTTAGAATACAATACACCGTTTTCTGTTGATGCCAATGAATTGCTTTTTAAAGCAAATGACTTGTTCAAAATGCACAAGGTTGATAACCTGTTGGTAACGGAAAATGGTAAACCCATTGGTTTATTGGATATTCAGGATTTATAATCAGCTATGGGTCATTCATTATTATTCAAACCAATGACCATTGACAAATGATTGATATGTACGAAATACAGGAATTATTTGAAGGGCAAGGGGGTGAATTTATATCATCCCCTTCTTTCATTCAGGAAAAGCTAAAAAAAATCAAAGCCTATATTTTTGATTGGGATGGTGTCTTCAATTCAGGTACCAAAGGCAAAAGTAGATCAAGCCATTATTCTGAAATAGACGCAATGGGTACGAACATGCTCCGTTTTGGTTATTGGCTTGGTAATAATAAAGCGCTTCCCATCGTATCAATTATTACGGGTGAAAGTAATAGTTCGGCTATATATTTAGCAGAAAGAGAACATTTTAATCACATTTATTTCAATTTCAAAAACAAAGCTGTTGCCTTTGAACACCTGATAAAAACCTACAATCTAGGACCTGAAGAAGTTGCTTTTTGCTTTGACGATATCCTGGATCTTTCAATTACAAAACAATGTGGGTTAAGATTCATGGTGGGCAGAAAAGGATCTCCCCTTTTTCATAAATATGGAATAGAAAAAGGCCACGTCGATTATATTTCCGGACAGCAAGGGGGCAACTTCGCCATTCGGGAAATATCAGAATTAATTTTAGGATTATCAAACCAATATGATCATGCGTTGGATGAGCGAATCGCTTTTGGCGTTCATTACGCTGAATATTTAAAACAGCGAAACAGTCAGGATGTGAAGAAATTTGAGTTTCAAGAAGAAGGAATCAGACTAATCGTTTAAAGTTTTTTATTGCCGATGTTATTAAAATATTGAAATGAATCCTTCATAGAAATTATGTCTTAACTTTGAAAAGATTTGGACAGCTACACGAATGAAAAAGCCTTTTAAAGCTTTGTCACTTACCCAGAAACTGATTATTTATTACCTGTTAATCAGTGTGTTGTCTCTTTATATAATCGCCCGGTTTTCTTTTCACAAAGCCAGTACGGCATTATTGAACCGTACGTTTGATCAGTTGACTTCTTTGAAAGTGGAAAAGAAGAACCGGCTGGCAGATTTTTTTGTTCAGCGTGAGTCTGACATGAATCTTCTTTCAAAGAGCAAGCTGAATTTTTCAATTTACAAAGCGATTTATCAAACAAAATCATTTACGACCGGAGATACAATTCTGCTGTTGAATCAGGGCAGTAGTCAGTTTCTGAATGGCTTTCTTGAAGGCAACAAATATATCTCCAACATCGTCTACATCGATACACTGAATAGAGTGTTTATTTATGATGGAAGCCGGTTTTATTTTGACAAGAACTATGGACAACGAAGGCAGGAACAAACCTATCCCATAGGTTTGAGCGAGTTAAGTTTGACCAATGGGGATAAATTGCTGGCTATAACCAAAAATGTTTTTCAGAATAAGATTTTGCTGGGGAAAATAAGGATGGAGTTCTCAGAAAACTTTCTGGATGACATTATGTTCGAGAATAACGTACACAATGGTTTAGGTAAAAGCGGTGAAACGTATTTGGTGGGCAATGATTACTATATGCGAAGCAGTTCGAGGTTTATCCATCATTCTATTCTGAAAGTCAAGGTTCAGACGGTGGGAGTAAAAGAAGCCCTGAAGGGGATTTCAGGCTCCAGTATTATCAGGGATTACCGGGGTATTTGGGTGCTTAGTTCTTATGGGCCACTTGGAGTCAAAGGACTACCCTGGGTTGTATTGGCAGAAATTGACAAGTCCGAGGCCATGGTTCCCATCAATTCACTGCAAAACAGCATTATTTTTCTGAATATCCTCATGTCGTTGCTGCTTTTGGGCGTCATTGCGGTGATTGCCAGCCGGCTGCTTTCGCCTCTTAAAAGGTTGCAGCAGGAAACGGAAAAAATATCTGCCGGTGAATACGGCAGCATCATCGACATGGATCTGAAGAGTGAAATTGGAGATCTGATCAGGGCGTTTAACGAAATGAGCCAAAAACTTAAACTGCAGGAAGAAAAAATCGAATTTGAAAAAATACTCAAAACTTCTTCGCTGATCGAAGGGCAGGAAATTGAACGCAGCCGTTTGTCCAGAGAACTTCATGACGGACTGGCCCAGCAAATCCTGGCTTTGAAGTTGAATATTGAAAGTGTGAGCAAAGAAAATATGGATCAGAAACTGGGGCAAATCAGGAAAGAATTCAATGAAATCATCAATGAAATAAGGAATATTTCCTATGATCTGATGCCTTCGGTTTTGGTGAATTACGGTTTGAAAAAGGCGTTGGAAGAACTCAGAAAAAGGACCAATGCTGCCGGTGTCATAGCTTATGAGCTCAGTTATGAAACTACGGTGGAAACCATTGGAAAGCGCGGCGACCTGTACCTGTACCGGATCATTCAGGAAACACTGAACAATTCAATTAAACACAGCGGGGCAACCCATTTTTATCTGAATTTGTCAGCCGATAAAGATCATTTGAAAGTGGAGATTTACGATGACGGCTGTCTGGGGATTACATTTGACGATAAAAGCGAAGGCAACGGGCTGATGAACATACGCGAGCGGATCAATATTCTGGGCGGGCAATTGCAAATTGTTACCCGCCCCGGAATGGAAGTAAGACTGAATATTTTAATACCTTTATAACATGGATAAGATCAGGGTTTTTCTGGCAGATGATCATAAACTGTTTCGCGATGGTGTCCGGTCTTTGTTGTCTTCCTCTGCCGAATTTGAGGTAGTGGGTGAAGCATCGGACGGTTTACAGCTGATGCGTCAGATTTCTCAGGCGGATCCGGATATTTTAATTACCGATATTTCCATGCCGGGATTGAGTGGCATCGAAGCCGTAAAGCAGATATTGTCCAAGAAAAAAGAACTGAATGTACTGATCCTTTCCATGTTTGATAACGAAGATTATGTGCTGGATTCCATCCGTGCCGGAGCCAAGGGGTATCTGCCGAAAGACGTGCCGGCTGAAGAACTGTTTCTGGCATTAAAAACCATTGCCGGTGGCAAGGAATATTTCAGTAGTACCATTTCCGATATTGTGGTCAAAAGCATTATACAACAAGCACGGATTCAGTCGGGTCGATCGCCCAAGTTGCCGGCTCTTACCGATCGGGAGGTGGAAATTGTGAAGCTGATTGCCGAAGGATTCCTGAGCAAAGAAATCGCTGATAAACTCAACATCAGTATCCATACGGTAGATACGCATAAAGCCAACATCATGCAGAAGTTACAGCTGAAATCTTCTGTAGACATTGTAAAATATGCCATTCGTCACGATATGATCAAACTCTGATCTACGTAAATTCCTTAGGCTTCTAATAAAATTCGTTAGAAGAAACTGGCTGTAATCCATTATTTTATTGTTTTCCTGATATGGATAGGTTTGTCGTGACAATTAATCTGCTTGTTATGACCAAAAAATTAATCCAAATTGTAAGCATGGTGTTTATCCTGCTGTGTGCTAATTTTTCCATGGCACAGGAAAGCAGCCAAAACTCCAATATTAAAGCGGATTTTTCTGCAGATCTGGTGAGCCGCTATGTATGGCGCGGTTTGCAGTTCGGGGGGAAATCACCGGCTATTCAGCCCTCGGTTAACTTCAGTTATAAAAATCTGAACCTGGGCTTCTGGGGATCCTATTCACTGGGAGGCGTTAACGCATCGCAGGAGTTTGACATTAGCCTAAGCTATGCGTTGTTAAAGAATATGTTTACCGCCACTCTGACGGATTACTATTTTCCTGATTCACAAATGAATTACAATTATTTTGATTATGCGGATAAAACCACCGGCCATGTGTTCGAGGCGATGCTGAGTTTTAACGGTACAAAACAGATCCCTTTCACTTTTCTGATGGCGATGAATTTTTACGGTGCTGATGCCCGGAAGGTAAATGATGATGTGAACAGCCCTGATTTCAATAAAACAGGCGGCATTCAATATTCCAATTATTTTGAACTGGGTTATTCGACTCGAATCAGCGGGAAAGACTTGCAGTTTTTTGGCGGATTCACACTGACCAATCCCAGGAAAGCTAATCAGCAAACAGGATATATCGGGGAGGGAGCTTTTTATGGAGGCGGAAGCGGAGTGATCAATCTGGGATGTAAACTATCGGACAATATAAAAGTATCAAACACATTTTCAGTTCCCGTCTCAGCATCCATCATCACAAATCCCCGCGATAAAAAAGTGTATCTGGTATTTGGAATGACCTTTTAATAGTAACCACTTAAAATAAATTATTATGATTGATACAGGTGTAACCTCTTTTATGATCTTATCCACCAGTCTGGTGATGTTGATGACCCCGGGTCTGGCCTTTTTCTACGGCGGTTTGGCCGGGAAAAGAAATATTCTGGGCATCATGATGCAAACGTTTGTGTCGCTCGGTATAACAACTGTTTTGTGGATTTCCGTGGGTTATTCACTCTGCTTTAGCGGAGGAACCGGTGGCATTATTGGTAATTTGGACCATGCCTTTTTGAACGGGATCCCCTTTACCCAGCTGTATGCTGGTTCGGGAAGTCTTTACCCGACCTATATTTTTATTGCATATCAGATGATGTTTGCGATTATTACCCCGGCACTGATCACCGGAGCTTTTGTAAACAGGATTTCCTTTAAGGCTTATCTGATCTTTCTTGTGATCTGGCAGCTTTTTGTTTACTACCCCTTTGTTCACATGATTTGGGGCGGTGGAATTTTAGCCAAATGGGGTGTGCTGGATTTTGCAGGTGGTGTTGTGGTCCATGCCATTGCCGGTTTTGCTGCTCTGGCTTCAGTCATTTATGTCGGGAAACGTCGCGACACCCAGTCGCCTCCCAACTCTATTCCGTTGGTGGCCATCGGTACCGGTTTGTTGTGGTTCGGTTGGTATGGTTTTAATGCCGGAAGTGAACTGAAAGTGGACTCGGTTACCACATTAGCCTTTTTAAATACTGATACAGCGGCTTCCTTTGCTGCTATTACCTGGTTGATTATCGAGTGGGTAAAAACCGGTAAACCCAAGTTTGTGGGACTTTTAACCGGTGCTGTGGCCGGGTTGGCTACCATTACTCCTGCCGCCGGTTATGTGCCTTTGTGGGCAGCTATCCTGATAGGAATTGCCTCCGGTATCATTTGTTACCTCGCTGTAAGTCTGAAAAACAAACTTGGATGGGATGATGCCCTTGATGTTTGGGGTGTGCACGGTGTTGGTGGTGTTACCGGAACCATTTTGCTTGGGGTTTTTGCCTCCAGTGCCATCAACGGTCAGTCAGGCCTCATCGAAGGGAATGTGGCTTTCTTTGGAAAAGAAGTGGTCGCCGTGATCATTGGTGCTGTATATGCCTTTGTGTTTACCTACCTGATGCTGGCCTTGATTAATTATATTACTCCGGTGAAAGTAAAACCGGAAGAAGAAGATTTTGGTCTTGATTTTTCCATTCATGGTGAAAAAGCCTACGACGAGGGCGCTTTATAATACATCTTGGGATCTGATATAGAAAAGCCGTTTCTTTTTTGAAGCGGCTTTTTTATTGTTCTGCTATTTTCCGGAAAGCAGCAGATAGAGAGAAAGTAAAATAACCCCTTTTTGTTCGTCTTTTTCAACCGGTTGATTTGGAAAATCTTCTTATTTTTGGTTTTCATTTGCCAAAAAATTATTCATGGTTTTTATTCATTCTGTCATCAACTGGTTGGTTAAAAAGCGTTCGCAGCAGATTGAGCATTTTATGGCTCATCCGACCGAAGTGCAGCATGATGAATTTCAGAAGCTTATTTCCACTGCAGTGGACACCGAATGGGGAAAAAAGTATGACTACGAAAGCATAAAAAATCATGAAACCTATCGGGAAAGAGTACCGGTGAGTACTTATGAGGAGTTGCTCCCTCACATTGAAAAAATAAGGAACGGACAACAAAATGTACTCTGGCCTGAAGAAATTAAATGGTTTGCCAAGTCATCGGGAACCACCAACAGCAATAGTAAGTTTATTCCGATCAGCAAATCGACAATAGACAGTTGTCATTTCAGGGGAGGGAAAGATGTGCTGACTTTGTATGCGCTGAATCATCCCGATACCCGGATGTTTTATAGCAAAGGGCTGGTGATGGGGGGAAGCAGGAGTCTGAAAGGTGCCAACAACAGTTCGTATTACGAAGGTGACTTGTCGGCCATATTGATCAGTAATATGCCCAACTGGGCCAAAAAACTGCGGGCGCCCTCCGAATCCATTGCTTTGATGGAAGAGTGGGAAAGCAAGCTGTTTCAAATGGCAAAATATTCCATTGATCAGAATATTACCAGCATATCGGGCGTTCCTTCCTGGACTCTGGTTTTGTTGAATAAAGTTCTTCAGATGACGGGTAAAACCCACATTCTGGAAGTGTGGCCTCAGCTGGAAGTTTTCTTTCATGGAGGAGTTAGTTTTGAGCCCTATCGCCAGCAGTTTGCTTCGCTTATCCCGGGCAATCAGATGCGGTATATGGAAACATACAACGCTTCTGAGGGATTTTTTGGTATCCAGGATAGGGTAGGGGAAAGAGACATGTTGCTCATGCTGGATTACGGAATTTTCTATGAATTTATTCCCTTGTCGGATGTGGGTAAAAATTTCCCCAAAACACTGACATTGGAAGATGTGGAACCGTATACCAATTATGCCCTGGTGATTTCTACCAATTCAGGCTTGTGGCGATACATGATTGGCGATACCATACAGTTTACTTCAGTAAAACCCTTTCGCATTCAGGTTACAGGGCGCACGCAGAATTACATCAATGTGGTCGGGGAGGAGCTGATGGTGGATAATGCAGAAAAAGCACTGGCAAAAGCCTGTGAAAAAACAAGAGCTACCATCAGAGACTATACAGCTGCCCCTTTGTATCTGGAAGATAATATCCGGCATGAATGGTTAATAGAATTTGTGACGGCCCCCGATAATTTTGAATACTTTTCCCGTTTGTTTGATGAAACTTTGAAGAGCCTCAATTCTGATTATGAAGCCAAACGGTATCATGATCTGGTGTTGAAGCCGCCGTTGATGAAAGCAGTAGAAAAAGGAAGTTTTTATCATTGGATGAAGCGGAACGATAAGCTGGGTGGGCAACACAAGGTTCCCAGGCTGTTGAATCACAGAAAGATGTTGGAAGATATCCTGGAGAATAGTAAATTAGCCAAAGACAATTTTAATCTTTAAATTTTTTAGAATGCATATAGCCATCGCAGGAAACATCGGTTCGGGAAAAACCACTTTAACACGTGCGTTATCAAAACATTACAATTGGAAACCCCTTTTCGAGGACGTAGATACCAACCCCTACTTGCAGAGTTTTTATGAAGACATGCAACGCTGGTCTTTCAACCTTCAGGTCTACTTTCTCAACAGCCGGTTTCGGCAAGTTGTCGAAATCAGGCGCAGCGGAAAAAACGTGATTCAGGATCGCAGCATTTATGAGGATGCTTATATTTTTGCGCCGAACCTGCACACCATGAACCTGATGACAACGCGTGATTTCGAAAACTATATTTCCCTTTTTGAGTTGATGAGCTCCTTCCTGCAGGCCCCCGATTTGTTAATCTATCTGCGGGCGACAGTTCCTACGCTGGTTGAACAGATCCAAAGTCGTGGCAGGGATTATGAAGAATCAATTCGTTTGGATTACCTGAAGTCGCTGAATGACCGCTATGAAGCCTGGATCAACAGTTACAATCTGGGTAAGCTGGTTATTTTTAATGTAGACAACATGGATCTTACCAAACCCGAAGATCTTAGTGTTGTCATTGAGAAAATTGATGCCGAACTACACGGATTATTTTAATCTCATGAAAGTCTTAGGTGTAATACCCTCCCGATATGCATCCAGCCGTTTTCCGGGCAAGTCTTTGGCCGATGTGTGCGGTAAGAGCATGATCCGCCGTGTGTATGAGCAGGCTTTGAAATCGAAGATGCTGGACCAGGTGGTGGTGGCTACTGATGATGATCGCATTCTGAATCATGTGAAAGAGTTTGGCGGTGATGTGCTGATGACCGACCAACAGCATCCCAATGGAACCGCACGATGCGAAGAGGTCCTGAGAAAACTTGAGGAGGAAGGACACTCGTTTGACGTAGTGGTAAATATTCAGGGAGACGAACCTTTTATTCAACCGGAACAGATTGAAAAAGTGATCGTTCCATTCCGGGACAATCGGGTTCAGATCAGTAGCCTGGCAGCCGAAATCAAGAACCAGGAAACCCTGTTTAACCCCAACGAAGTGAAGGTGGTGATGAATGATAACGGCTTTGCCCTTTACTTCAGTCGTCATCCCATTCCCTACATACGGGATGCGAAAGAGGCAGATTGGCTCAAACTTTTCAGCTTCTATAAACATTTGGGTCTGTATGCTTTCCGGTCGGATGTGTTGAAGAAAATCGTTCAATTAATTCCTTCTCAACTGGAGCAGGCCGAAAACCTGGAACAGCTACGCTGGCTTGAAAAAGGGTATGGAATTCATATGTCTCTTACCGATTACGAAGCTCAGGGTATCGATACGCCCGAGGATCTGGCAAAACTTATTAACAATGCTTGCGAGTAATCCATTCTCTTCTTACCTTAGCAGGTTCATATGGTTTTATTCTAAAATGACTGAAAGATGAAGATAGCCAAACATGTAGGTGACTTACTGTATGATTATGAATGTGTGGTGATTCCTGGTTTGGGTGGTTTTTTGACCCAGGAAAAGCCTTCGTCCATTAATCCGGTTACCCATCAATTTCGACCACCGTATAAGCAAATCTCATTCAATGCTTTTCTGAAAACCAATGACGGCCTTCTGGTTAATTATGTTGCACGACAGGAAGGAATGGATTATAAAACCGCCAAAGAGCAGGTGGACCATTTTGTATTGCAATGCGACCGGGCACTCCACGAAGGAAAAAAGATCAACTTTCATAATGTGGGCTTTCTTTATCTGAACGACAATCAGCAAATTGTATTTAGTCAGGATACAGGAATAAACTACAATTCCGAGGCATTCGGTCTCGGTAGTTTTGTGTCTCCGGCAATTACCCGCACAACTGCGGAAGATAAGATTCATGAAAAAGTGACCGCTAAAGTCGACAAAACACTGAATAAAAAAGCCACAGATAAGAAGATAAAAACGGTTGCTCCTCAGGAAGAAACTACCCAACCACGCACTTCAGGGAGTCCCAGTGTAGCCAGCGAAAGAAGATCTCCTTACAGACAACAGGTGACTTTTCTTGCGTTGCTTATTTTGGCCATGATGGTGGGCTGGGGATTTATGAATAAAGACAAAGTACAACATTATTATAGTAACTACTCATCCATCATTCCGTTGTTTTCTTCAACGCCCAATGCTTATCTGATCGATAATGCACACAAAATGGTTAATCCCAACAGTAAATCAGGTCTGTGGATTATGAACCTTTTTTCCGAAAATAAGGCAAAAAGTACAACTCCTGTTCGGAAAGCTGAGAACAAAATGCCACCGGTTGGTACGACAGTTGCAAAAAAATCACCGGCTCAAAGTCATCCAGTTGAACCTGCAACTAAAACCCCTGAAACTACTACAAATCAGAAAACGGTGTTGGCTGATAACGATAAGAAAACTACTCCAGTTATTCGTGAGAAAGTAGCTGTTCCGCAACAACAACCTGCTGCAACTCCGGCACAAAAGCATTTTTACATCATAGCAGGAGCTTTTAGAGAAAAGTCCAACGCCGACGGTCTGATCCATAAACTCCGTCTGAAAGGCTATCAGGCTACTCAGGCAGGGGTTACTTCAACCGGTTTGTATCGGGTGGCCTTTGGCGATTTTGACAACAGGAGACAGGCTCAGGATCAGTTACTGGCTATCCGGGAAAAAGAAAATCCGTCGGCCTGGATTTTTGAGCAATAAAAAAGTTTTGTTTTGGGAAATAAAAACAAACTCCAGCGATTTGAGGAAAACCGTTCCTTCCAGAATTTATTTCAGTACAGTTACGAAGAAGTCATTAAAGGGTTTCCCTTGAAAGGAAAGTGGCACGATCAATTCTTTGACAATGATCACGATATTGTTTTAGAATTGGGTTGTGGTAAAGGAGAATATACTACCGGTCTGGCACAAAGATACCCGGATAAAAATTTCATCGGAATGGATATCAAAGGCGCCCGACTCTGGCGTGGACTGAAAACTGCTGAAGAAGAAGGACTGAATAATGTGGCCTTCATCAGGTCCCGGATTGATCTGATTGAATATTTTTTTGCAGAAAACGAGGTTTCCGAAATCTGGATTACTTTTCCGGATCCGCAGGTAAAATCAACGCGCGAAAGAAAAAGACTCACGGCTCCGCTCTTTCTGAACCGGTACAAACAAATCATGAAAAAGGGAGGAATGATACATCTTAAAACCGATGCGCTGCTGCTGTATGATTATACACGCGAAATCATTGAAAAGGAGGGACATGAGCTCCTCTATGCCAACGAAGATGTATATCATTCCGAGTTGAAAAACGAGGTAACGGAAATTCAGACTTTTTATGAGCAAATGTGGCTTTCCTATGAAACTCCGATTAAATATTTGAAGTTTAGTTTAAATACCGGGAAATAGAAATTTGTGATGGAAAACAAAGAAGGTTTTTTTCAACAAGTCTATGAAGTTGCCCGGCAAATTCCATTCGGAAGGGTGACTTCCTACGGGGCTATTGCGGCCTATCTGGGGAGTAAATCTTCTGCTCGGATGGTCGGTTGGGCCATGAACTCAAGTCATTATTTACCTGAAAGTATCCCTGCCCATCGCGTAGTGAACCGGGTCGGATTATTAACGGGAAAAAGGCATTTCGGAGGGGCTGATACGATGAAGGAATTGCTGCTTTCAGAAGGTATTCAGGTGGAAGAAGACCGGATCGAAAACTTTGAACAGGTTTTTTGGGATCCGGTTAAAGAATTGATCTAAGTATCACATTCTTCAATTTTTAAGATTAATTTTGAAAAGGAATAATGCAATTGCATTATTTTCGCAAAAAACAATAATATATGAACGAAGGGCTGGTCATCATTCCAACATACAATGAGAAGGAAAATATTGAAAATATTATCCGTGCTGTATTTGGTTTGGAAGAAGCATTTGATGTATTGATTGTAGAAGATAACAGCCCGGATGGAACGGCACAGATCGTCAAAACATTAACGAAAGAATTTCTCGGTCGTTTACATATATTGGAACGTACCAATAAGCAAGGTTTGGGGACCGCTTATATCGCAGGTTTTCGCTGGGCTCTGGAACACGGGTACGAATATATCTTTGAAATGGATGCGGATTTCTCCCACGACCCCCGTGATTTGGTCCGATTGTATCGGGCTGCTAAACAGGGGGCTGATGTGGTGATAGGATCTCGTTATATTACGGGTGTTAATGTGGTGAACTGGCCCATGGGCCGTGTGCTGATGTCTTATTTTGCCTCGGCTTATGTGCGGTTTGTTACGCGACTGGAAATCAGGGATACCACCGCCGGTTTTGTTTGCTGGAAAAGCAAGGTGCTGAAAACAATCGATCTTTCCAAGATCAAATTTGTGGGCTATGCCTTTCAGATAGAAATGAAATATACAGCCGTGAAAATGGGATTCAAAGTAGTAGAAGTGCCCATCATCTTTACGGACCGTACACTGGGAGAATCCAAAATGAACAAAACAATTTTCCGCGAAGCTATATTCGGTGTGATTAATTTGCGCTGGAGGGGCTTGCGGGGGAAAATTAAACCAAAACAAATTGCTTAGATGGAACCAATCGTGATCACAGATGCTCGTATTGTTAATGAAGATCGTGTCTATCAGGGCTCGGTTTTTATCCGTGCTCAGCGGATTGAACGAATCGTAGAAGGGACATCTGTTCATACGGAAGGGTATACCGAAATTCCTGCTAAAGGACTGTTTTTACTTCCCGGGGTCATTGATGATCAGGTCCATTTCCGCGATCCAGGACTTGAGTACAAAGCCGATATTCACACTGAAAGCAGAGCTGCCGTAGCGGGTGGAATTACCAGTTTCATGGAAATGCCCAATACGAAGCCGCCGGTACTGACCCGTGAACTACTGGAAGATAAATTTTCACTCGGGGCCGAAAAATCCATGGCTAATTATTCCTTTTACATGGGGGCTTCCAATGATAATTTGGAAGAAGTACTAAAGGTCGATCCCAAATCTACCTGCGGTTTGAAAGTGTTTATGGGATCTTCCACCGGGAATATGCTGGTGGATGATGAAGAGGTACTTGAAAACATTTTTTCAAAAGTGCACATGCTCATCGCTGCTCATTGCGAAGACGAACCCACTGTAAGAGCCAATAACGAGGCTTATAAACAAAAATGGGGCTCCAAGGCCACTGCAGTATTACATCCCGAAATTCGATCAGATGAAGCCTGTTATCTGTCTTCTTCAAAAGCGGTTCGATTGGCTAAAAAACACAACACCCGGCTCCATATTTTACACTTATCTACGGCTAAGGAAATGGAGTTGTTTTGTTCCAATCTTCCTTTAGAAGAAAAGCGCATAACAGCAGAAGCGTGTATTCATCATTTGTGGTTTTCGGATGAAGATTATGAAAAAAAAGGAAACTTCATCAAATGGAATCCGGCCATCAAAACATCCAATGACCGGGCCGCCCTTTGGGAAGCCTTATCGTCTGATAAACTGGATGTGATTGCCACAGACCATGCACCGCATAGTCTGGAAGAAAAAAGCAGGCCTTATTTTGAAGCGCCCTCGGGTGGCCCCTTGGTACAGCATGCTCTGGTAGCTATGCTCGAGTTTGTGCATCAGGGCAAAATCTCCATTGAACGGGTGGTTCGAAAAATGTGTCACAATCCGGCCAAACTGTTTCAAGTTCAGGATAGGGGATACATTAGGGAAGGTTATTTTGCCGATTTGGTATTGGTTGATTTGAACGATCCCTGGGAAGTATCAAAAGAGAATGTATTATACAAATGCGGTTGGTCCCCGTTTGAAGGACAGGAATTCCGTTCTGCTGTTAAGAAGACCTTTGTGAATGG
Organism: Bacteroidales bacterium; assembly: GCA_016936355.1. Classification (GTDB taxonomy): domain Bacteria; phylum Bacteroidota; class Bacteroidia; order Bacteroidales; family F082; genus Sulfidibacterium. The sequence goes on from JAFGYB010000066.1 coordinate 178,907, forward strand.
GTCGCTGGTCTACGACAACGGAACATTTGATGAGCATTACAGAGGTATGCGTCTGACATTTAACCGGTAATAGTTAACTTACAATAATCAAAAAGGAGCAAATTTAATTTGCTCCTTTTTTTATGGTGTTAAAAAAACAGCCGGACGTTGGCCCGGCTGTTTTTTGCATTGAAAAATTACCATTAATTAATTTTTCTTGATACTGTATTTGTAAACAGTATTTGTCAGATCTAACGTGATGGTATAATTACCAGCAGCATCAATATTGATATTGTTACCGTCTTTGGTA
>JAFGYB010000067.1 GCA_016936355.1 Bacteroidales bacterium
GATGGTAATGGCAGGCTTTTACTTCCAAAGGACCTCCTGAACTATGGTGGAATATCAAAACAGATCGTGCTCACATCAGTTGTAAACCGAATTGAAATCTGGGATAAAGAGGCGTATGAAAGTGCGGTGGAATATGATCCGGACGATTTTGCAAATCTGGCCGAAGACGTAATGGGTGAGTTCGAAACTGAATGATAAAATGTATCACAACCCCGTATTGTTAGAAAAAAGTGTAGAAGGCCTGGCCCTTCGCCCTGATGGTGTTTATGTAGATGCCACCTTTGGTGGTGGTGGGCATGCCCGTGAGATTCTGCGGCAATTGGGCCCGGAAGGAAAGTTAGTAGGTTTTGATCAGGATACGGATGCGTTTGCCAACAAGCCGGACGATGAGCGGTTGATTTTTGTGCAACAAAACTTCCGCTATCTGAAAAATTACCTGCGGCTATATGATGCCGTTCCGGTGGATGGGATTCTGGCTGACCTGGGGGTGAGTTCTTACCAGTTTGATGAAGGTTCGAGGGGTTTTTCCACCCGCTTCGACGGACCGCTGGATATGCGCATGCAGCAAAACAATTCCAAAACGGCTGCTGAGGTGGTGAATACCTATTCGGAAGAAGAGTTGAATCGCATTTTCAGGTTGTATGGGGAGATCAATAACAGTCGATGCATGGCTGCTGCTATTTGCAGTGAACGAACGAAACGTCCTTTTGAAACCACATTTCAGCTCATTGAATCGGTGGAAAAATGTGTTCCGCAGACCAAAAGAAACAAGTTGCTGGCGATGCTTTTTCAGGCCATTCGCATTGAGGTGAATGAAGAACTGGAAGTGTTGCGTGAGTTTCTGGAACAGGCATCGCAGGTGCTGAAACCCGGAGGTAGACTGGTGGTAATCTCGTACCATTCGCTGGAAGACCGGTTGGTGAAAAACTTTATGAAAACCGGAAATTTCGAAGGAAAACTTAAAAAGGATTTTTTCGGGAACAACCTGGTGGATTTAAAGCCGGTGGTGAACAAGGCCATTGTTCCCGATGAGGATGAAATAAATAAAAACAGCCGGGCACGGTCGGCAAAATTGAGGATTGCTGAAAAACTGTGAGCTATATGAAGTCGAATCAATTCAAACCGGAGAAAAAGAAAAAGAAAGAGAAGAAGGAACTTCATCTGGGTGGGTCGGCTATTGGTCGCGCCACACAGGATGTGCTGGCAGGTAAAATGCTTGAGAACAAGAAAACATTCAGCCTGTTTCCCTATCTGATCTTTCTGGCATCGCTGGCATTCGTTTACATCGCCAACGATTTTGCACTGGAAAAAAAAGTCCGGGAGATCAGCTCACTTCAAAAACAATTGATGGAACTGCGGTACGAATACATTTCTGTGAAATCAAACCTGCTGAACATCAGTAAACAGTCGCAACTGGCCAAAAGGCTGGAGAATATGGGAATTAAAGAAAACAAGGAACCGGTACGGATCATCAAAGTCAATAAAAAGTAAGTGGATTCAAAAAAAGACATATTGTGGCGTGTGTATCTGGTGTATCTGCTGATGCTCCTTTTCGGGCTGGCAGTAGTCACCAAGATTGTCTATATCCAGGTGAAGGAAGGTCCTGAACTGGCCAAAAAAGCACAGGAACAGGAGATCCGGGTGTTTGATCTGAAAGCCGACCGGGGGAACATACTTTCTGATCAGGGTGATTTGCTGGCGACCTCGGTACCGGTTTTTGAAGTGCGGATGGATGCAGCAGGCGATTATATTCCCAACGAACTTTTTGATGCCAAAGTGGATTCACTGGCCTACAAACTCTCGCAGTTGTTTGGCGATCGCTCGCAAAAAGAATACGAACGTATGCTCGTTCGGGCCCGTAAAACAGGGAATCGTTTTTTGCTGATCCGAAGAAATGTGAGCTACGAACAACTGAAAGTACTGCGTACGTTTCCGATTTTTCGCCGGGGGAAGAACCTAGGAGGGTTGATCACCTTTCAGAAAACCCGTCGTAAACTGCCCTTTGGATTACTGGCTGCCCGAACCATAGGCTATACTAATCCTAAAGAGGACTTGTTTGTGGGTTTGGAAGGAGCTTATTCCAAAGCGTTGTCGGGTGTCAATGGCAAACAGATCCGCCGCCGGATCAACCACGGTGCCTGGCTTCCGGTACACAGTGCCAACGAAACCCAGCCACAAAACGGGAAGGACATTGTCACTACCATCGATGTAAACCTGCAGGATGTGGCCGAAGAAGCCTTGCGGAAACAGATGGTCAAACATCAGGCCCGTATGGGCTGTGCCGTACTGATGTCAGTAAAAACGGGCGACATTAAAGCCATTGCTAATCTGTCTTATAATCCCAAAAGCGGTAAGTATGATGAGTCGTACAACATGGCCATCGGTGAAAAGTATGAACCGGGTTCCACCTTCAAACTGGCTTCCATGATTTCGGCATTGGAAGATCACAAGGTAAAGATTACCGATTCGGTTGATGTGAAACACGGTTATGTGGTTTATTACGGCAGAACTTTACGCGATGCACATGTGATTGCAAACGGAAATATTACGGTGGCTGCAGCATTTGAACATTCTTCGAATGTGGGGATATCAAAGGTTATATACAATATATATAAAGATGATCCCTCCAAGTTTACAGACCATCTGTACAAGCTGAAGCTGAATCAGAAACTGGGGCTGAAAATTCCCGGAGAGGCTCAGCCCTACATTAAAAATCCAACGGATAAAAACTGGTATTTGACTTCTCTGCCCTGGATGTCGGTGGGCTACAGTCTGGAATTGACGCCGTTGCAACTGCTTACCTTTTATAATGGTGTGGCCAATAATGGTGTTGAAGTAAAACCCCGTTTTGTAACGGAAATTACCGAAGGCGGAACGGTAGTAAAGAAGTTTCCCGTGACGGTTATCAATCCTCACATGGCTTCGGCCCATACCATTAAGCTGGTGAAAGAACTGTTAAGAGGGGTTGTGGAACACGGCACGGCTCAGAATCTGAAAAACGATCATTTCGGTATTTCCGGGAAAACGGGCACAGCCAAGATTTCCCAGGATGGAAAATACATTCCGGAATACAACGCTTCTTTTGTTGGGTTTTTCCCATCCAAAAACCCACAATATTCGTGTATTGTGGTGGTTAACCGGCCCCAGCATGGCTATTACGGCTCTTCGGTAGCGGCTCCCGTATTTGAGGAAATTGCACGAAAAGTTTACGCCACTTCTTTGAGCCTTACACAGGATAAAGACACGCTGCCTTCAGTGCGGGATATTCCTGAGTCGTGGTATCCGGCCTGGTATCCTGATCTGAAAACCATCTACAGCGATCTGCAACTGCCCAGTCAGGACTATCTGCAAAAGGATGAAAAATGGGTCATTCCCAGAGAAAAAGACGCCAAAGCGGATTTTGAAATCCGTGACTTTAAAGAAAATCTGGTACCAAACGTACGGGGCATGAAGGCAAAGGATGCGGTTTATCTGCTGGAAAGTATGGGATTGAAAGTAGCAGTAACGGGAAAAGGGGCTGTGTATTCACAGTCGCTGCGACCGGGAAGCCACATCACAAAAGGAGAAAGTATTAACATAAAATTATCCACCTATTAAAATGGCAACGCGTTTAAATCATATAGTAAAAGATTTGTCGCCTGTTCAACTGAAGGGAACAGATGCCCTGCAGATTGAAGGAGTTGCTTTTGACTCGAGGGAAGTAAAAGCCGGTGATCTTTTTGTGGCTGTACGTGGTTTGCATGTGGACGGACACCGGTTTATTGACATGGCTGTACAACAAGGTGCTGTTGCAGTAGTTTGTGAAATTCTTCCCGAACAGCCTTCTGAAAAAATAACCTGGATTCAGGTGGAGGATTCGGCAAGAGCCTTGGGTCTGCTGGCCGCTGCTTTTTACGGTTATCCCTCGAAGCAGTTGAAACTGGTAGGAATAACCGGTACCAATGGGAAAACGACCATTGCGACCTTATTGCATCGTTTGTTCATGCAACTCGGTTATAAGACCGGATTGCTTTCCACCATTGTATATAAAATTGGCGATCAGGAATTCCCTTCTACCCATACCACGCCGGATGCATTGAGTATTCAAAGGTTGCTTAATGAGATGGTGGAGGCAGGCTGTGAATATGCCTTTATGGAGGTGAGCTCCCATGCGCTGGTTCAGAAGCGAACAGCCGGCATCGAATTTGCAGGTGCGGTGTTTACCAACATTACCCGCGATCATCTGGACTACCACAAGACCTTTAAAGAATACATCGACGCAAAAAAGCTGTTGTTTGACCATCTTCCCAAAAATGCTTTTGCACTGGTAAATACCGACGATAAGAATGGTCAGATTATGGTGCAGAATACCAGAGCAAAACAATTCAGTTTTGCCTTGCAAACTCCGGCTGATTTCAAGGGAAAATTGCTGGAAAACGAATTGGAAGGCTTGAAAATGCGCATTGGGAATCAGGATCTGTATTCGTTGCTGGTGGGCTCGTTTAATGCATCAAACTTGCTGGCTATCTACGGAACTGCCATCCTGCTGGGACAGCGGGAAGACGAAGTGCTGGCTGCCATCAGTGCTTTGCACGGGGCCGAAGGAAGATTCGATGTGTTGCGTTCGAATGCCGGCATCACCGGAATTGTAGACTATGCCCATACGCCTGATGCCTTGAAAAACGTATTGGAGACTATTCAGGATCTACGCACCAAACAGGAACAGGTGATCACTGTGGTGGGAGCAGGAGGTGACCGCGACAAAGGAAAACGTCCCGTCATGGCAGCGATAGCTACTGATTTCAGCGATAAAGTGATCCTTACATCGGATAATCCGCGTTCCGAAGACCCGGAACAAATTCTGGCCGATATGGAAGCGGGTCTGGATCCGGTTCAGAAAAGAAAAGCACTGATCATCAGCAATCGTAAAGAGGCCATCAAAACGGCCGTAAGCCTGGCCCGAAAAGGGGATGTGGTGCTGATTGCCGGGAAAGGCCATGAAAAATATCAGGAAATAAATGGAGTGAAATACCCTTTCGATGATAAACAAATTTTAAAAGAACTGTTGGAACAACTGTAAAAAATATGCTGTATCATTTATTCAAATATCTGCACGACGCTTATTCATTGCCTGGTTCCGGCTTGTTTCAGTACCTGTCGTTCCGGGCTGCTCTGGCGTTGATCACGTCCCTGCTCATCGGAATGGTGTTTGGTGGACGTTGGATCCGCTATCTAAACCGGAAACAGGTGGGGGAAACGGTTCGCGACCTGGGACTGGAAGGTCAGATGGAAAAACAGGGTACTCCGACCATGGGTGGTTTGATCATCCTTTCATCTATTCTGATTCCTTCACTGCTGTTTGCCCGCCTCGACAATGTATACATCCTGCTTATGCTCTTTACTACGGTGTGGTTGGGAGGCATTGGATTTATCGATGACTATATCAAAGTCTTTAAGAAAGACAAAGCCGGGCTGCGCGGTAAGTATAAAATTGTGGGACAGATCATCCTTGGTTTGGTAGTAGGTCTGGTGATGTATTTCAATAAAAATGTGGTGATCCGCGAAAAGGTGGCTCAACCGGTAGTCTACAGTGTGATGAATAATGCGGGGCCTTCAGCAAAATATGTTATGAAGGATTCCCATACGGTAAAAACCACAATTCCTTTCCTGAAAAACAATGAGTTTGATTATTCCGTGCTGCTGAGCTGGCTCGGAAAAGGATATAAAAAATGGGCCTTTCTGGTGTTTATCCCCATTGTGATTCTCATCATTACCGGTGTTTCCAACGGGGCCAATCTGACGGATGGAATGGACGGACTTGCGGCGGGTACGTCGGCGGTCATCGGGGCTACGCTGGGTATTCTGGCGTGGGTGTCGGGTAACATCATCTTCGCCGATTACCTGAACATCATGTATTTGCCCAATGTGGGTGAACTGTCGGTATTTGTGAGTGCTTTTGTGGGGGCCACGGTGGGATTTATGTGGTTCAATACTTATCCGGCGCAGGTATTTATGGGTGACACGGGCAGTTTAGCCATCGGCGGCATCATTGCCGTGTTTGCCATCATCATCCGTAAAGAACTGTTGATTCCCTTGCTGTGCGGAATCTTCCTGGCAGAAAGTCTGTCGGTGATGATGCAGGTAGGGTATTTCAAATACACAAAACGGAAAACAGGCACCGGTAAACGCATTTTTTTGATGGCGCCTTTGCATCATCATTATCAGAAAAAAGGCTATTCGGAACCCAAGATCGTAGTCCGGTTTCTGATTGTTGGGATTGCACTGGCAGTGTTAACGGTGATCACTTTGAAGGTACGATAGATGAAAAACCATGAAACAAAAATACAACATCGTAGTACTGGGAGCCGGCGAGAGCGGAGTGGGTACAGCGGTGCTGGCCAAAACAAAAGGCTTTGATGTTTTTGTTTCGGATAAAGGAAAGATAGACAAGAAATACAGACGCGTTCTTAGAAAATATGACATTGATTTTGAAGAGGGTAACCACACGGAGAACCTGATTTTAACTGCCGGTGAAGTGGTGAAAAGTCCCGGAATTCCGGATACAGTTCCTTTGATCCAAATGCTTCATTCGAAAAGGATACCGGTGATCTCGGAGATTGAATTTGCTAGTCGGTACACATCGGCTAAGATCATCGGGATTACAGGCAGCAACGGGAAAACGACCACCACGCTGCTGACCTACCACATCCTGAAAAAAGCAGGGTTGAAAGTAGGACTGGCTGGCAATGTGGGAAAGAGTTTTGCCCAGCAGGTGGCCTTCAGGAACTTTGATGTGTATGTACTGGAGTTGAGCAGTTTTCAACTGGACGGCTGCTTTGAGTTCAAAGTGGACATCGCTGTTTTGCTCAACATCACACCCGATCATCTGGATCGGTATGATTACAATTTTAAAAAATATGTGGACTCCAAGTTCCGGGTCCTTCAAAATCAAACGTCGGCAGATCAGTTCATTTTCTGGTCCGGTGACCCGGTCATCCAACAGGAAATGAAAAAAAGAGAAATCAAAGCCCGGTTGGTTCCCCTCGGAAAAATTCCCGAAAGGGGACAGGCAGGAGCCTATGAAACAGAAGGAAAAATAGTATTTGACAACGGTATAAATAAAATTTTTATGACACTCGAACAATTAGCCTTACAAGGAAAGCACAACAAAACCAATTCGATGGCTGCCGGAGTTGCAGCGCATCTGATGGAAATCAGGAAGGAAACCATTAAGCAAAGCTTATCGGATTTTCAGAACATTGCCCACCGGCTGGAATTTGTAGCCACTATCCACGGCATCAGTTTCATCAACGATTCCAAAGCCACCAACGTGAATTCTACCTGGTACGCGCTGGAATATGTGGACAAACCGACCGTGTGGATCGTGGGCGGTGTGGACAAAGGCAACGATTACGATACACTGAAACCGTTGGTTAAGGAAAAAGTAAAGGCCATCGTGTGTCTGGGGCTTGACAATGCCAGCATCCACAAAGCTTTTGATGGAACTGTGGATACCATTATCGATACGGAATCCGCTAAGGAAGCGGTAGATACGGCTTATTATCTGGCCGATAAGGGAGACATTGTGCTTTTGTCTCCGGCTTGTGCCAGCTTCGATTTGTTTGAAAATTTTGAAGACAGGGGTAATCAGTTTAAACAGGCCGTGAACGAATTGTAATCTTTCCAAAACAAAAAAGGGAACAGATGAACAGACTTTTGGCAAATATAAAAGGTGATAAGGTTATTTGGGCTGTGGTATTTATACTGACCATTCTTTCATTTCTGGCAGTATACAGTTCCACGGGCACTCTGGCCTACAAGTATCAGGGAGGCAATACGGCTCACTACATGATCCGCCACGGAATCTTTCTGTTGACGGGACTCTTGCTGATGTATTTAGCACATTTGCTGCGGTATACGTATTACTCCAGAATTTTCCAGATCCTCTTTTATATTGCCGTTCCGTTGTTGTTGCTTACGTTGCTTTTTGGTTTGAACCTGAACGATGCACGCCGGGCCCTGCCGTTGCCTTTCCATCTGAGTTTTGAAACTTCCGATTTAGCCAAACTTACACTGGTGGTATACCTGGCCCGTATGCTGACCAAAAAAACTCAGGAGATTGAAGATTTCAACAAAGTGTTGTTGTATCTGGTTCTTCCGGTATTTCTCGTTTGCGGATTGATTTTACCTGCTAACCTTTCCACAGCGGCGTTGCTGTTCACCACCAGTATGGTGCTCATCTTCATCGGGCGCGTTAAGATTACTTACATTATAGCCATCATTGGGTTGACCGTGATGCTGGCCGGTATGACCATCGGTATTTTGTTTATGATGCCTCAGGGCAAACAGTGGAGGCTGGATACCTGGAAGTCGCGAATTGAAAGTTTTTCCAAAAAGGGGGATCATCAGGACAGTTACCAGGTAGAGCAGTCCAAGATCGCGGTGGCTACCGGAGGTTTCTTCGGAAAAATGCCGGGAAAGAGTACACAGCGAAATTTTCTGCCTCATCCGTACTCCGATTTTATTTTTGCCATAATTGTTGAAGAATACGGGCTTGTAGGTGGAACAGTTGTTGTACTTTTGTACCTCATTTTATTGTTCAGGGCGGTACGGATTGTTACCAAAGTTCCACGAAATTTCGGGGTGTTCGTAGCCATAGGATTGAGTTTCAGTCTGGTGTTTCAGGCGTTAATCAATATGGCCGTTGCTGTGCATTTGCTGCCGGTAACCGGACAGCCGTTGCCGCTGGTGAGTATGGGGGGAACATCGGTATTGTTTACCAGTTTGTCACTGGGAATTTTGCTCAGCGTCAGCCGGGATGTGGAATCGGGTGAAGAAAATGAATTAATGGAATTGGCAGATGTCAAAGAATAAGAAATATAAAATTCTCATCAGTGGAGGAGGAACCGGGGGACATATTTTCCCGGCTGTTGCCATTGCAAACGGATTGAAGGACCGGTTGCATCCGGATGTGGAGATTCTGTTTGTGGGAGCCAAGGGCCGTATGGAAATGGAAAAAGTACCCCGGGCAGGATTTGATATTGTGGGGTTGTGGATTAGTGGGATCCAGCGCAGGATGACCTTGAAAAACCTGTTGGTTCCCTTAAAGCTGATCAGCAGCCTGTGGAGAGCCGGCCGCATTGTCAAGAGCTTTCAGCCGGATGTTGTGGTAGGAACCGGTGGTTATGCCAGCGGACCGTTGTTGCGGGCTGCTTCTTCGAAAAGAGTGCCCACACTAATTCTGGAACAGAACTCCTATCCCGGTATGACCAACAAATGGCTGGGAAAAACGGTGCAGGTGATTTGTACGGCCTATGAAGGAATGGAAAAATATTTCCCGAAAGAAAAAATTGTACTGACCGGAAGTCCGGTTCGGAAGATGATCAGGGAAATGAAAGTGGAAAAGGAAGAGGCCCGCAAATTTTTCAAATTGGAAAAAGACAGGTTCACGTTATTGATCGTGGGCGGCAGCCAGGGAGCCAGAAACATGAATATTGCGATAGCTACTCAAATGGAGCAATTGCTGGCTTCGGGCGTGCAGATTATCTGGCAGACAGGAAAACCTTCTGTGGCGCTGGCCCGGAAATCAACGGTGAACAGCAAATTCAGGGATCGGGTACAGATTTTTGATTTTATCCATGAAATGGATCGGGCTTATGCAGCGGCTGATTTGATTGTTTCCCGTGCCGGAGCCATTGCCATTGCCGAAATTGTGGAAGTCAACAAGCCGGCCATTTTTGTGCCGTTGCCTACGGCTGCTGAAGATCATCAAACCCGTAATGCAAAGGCTCTGGCTGACAAAGACGCGGCTTTGCTCATTCCCGAAAAGGAGGTGGAGCAAAAACTAACGGGTGCGGTGCTCCGTTTTATGAAAGACGAAAAGATGGGTAAAAAGATGCGCGAAAACATCCAACAGTTTTCGCACGGTGGTAATGCTACCGATAAAATAGTAGAAGAAGTTATTAAACTGATCAATCAATAGATGGTGAAAAGCAACGCTGACATACTGTATTTTCTGGGGATCGGAGGCATCGGAATGAGTGCTCTGGCCCGGTATTTCCTGCGTCAGGGTTGTGAAATTCACGGGTATGATCTGACCCCTACTCCACTGACCCGTCAGCTGGAGCTGGAAGGAATGAAAATCCATTATGAGGAAAACCTTCAGCTCATCCCTGCAGCGGTGAAACGGGTGATTTATACTCCGGCCATTCCAGCTTCCCATAAGGAACTACTTTATTTCAAAGAACAGGGAATTGAGCTGATCAAAAGAGCACAGGTACTGGGTGAACTCAGCAACGAACTGGTTACCATTGCTGTGGCCGGAAGCCATGGAAAAACCAGTGTAACGGCTCTGATTGCTCATTTACTGAAGACTGCATCGTTGCCCGTGCTGGCATTCATAGGCGGTATCAGTAAGAATATCAACGGCAATTTCTGGACCGATGATAAACCAGAATTTATGGTGGTGGAAGCCGATGAGTTTGACCGCTCTTTGTTGCGGTTGCAACCGGATATAGCAGTGGTAACTTCCATGGATGCCGACCATCTGGATATTTATGAAACCGAAGATCAGCTGAAGGAGGTATATCTGCAATTTGTACATAAACTGGGTGATTCAGGTAAGCTGGTGGTTCAGGAAAAACTGTCAGCACTTCGCAATGAACCGGTTCAGAAATGGGTGTACGGGTTGGGAAAAGAGGCCCTGATTCGCGCGGAACAGATTGAAGTAAAAGAAGGAAAGATTGTTTTTGATGTCTTTCGTGAAAATACATTGCTGACCCACATCCGGATGCAGATTCCCGGGTTGCATTATGTGGAAAATGCACTGGCTGCCTTTGCCGTAGGATTGGTGCTAAACATTGATGTTGCTGTAATCAGGCAGGCATTGGAAAGCTTTACCGGAGTACAGCGCCGGTTCGATATCCGCTTTCAAAGGGAAAACTGTGTGTTTATTGATGACTATGCCCATCATCCCGAAGAATTGAAGGCTACGATTAAAGCCGTGAGGATGTTGTTTCCCAATCAGAAACTTTCGGTAGTATTTCAGCCGCATTTGTATTCACGTACCCGTGATTTTGCTGCCGGTTTTGCTGAAGCGCTGAGTCTGGCAGACGAGGTGTTTTTGCTGGACATCTATCCCGCTAGGGAAATGCCCATCCCCGGCATCACATCAAAGATGATTTTCGATCAGATTCAGGCGGAGGAGAAACATCTGTTCGGTAAGGCGGAGTTACTGAATCATTTGCGCTCTTACAAGCCACAGCTGTTGGTGAGTATGGGTGCCGGTGACATTGGGTTGATGGTGAACAATATAGAACAAATACTGTGCACATGAAGAAAGGATTGACCATAGGGCTTGCCATTGTGCTGTCGGTTGGTTTGATCATACTGGCGGTAAAAACCTACTTGCATTTCCGGAATGGAAATGTGGAAAAGGTCACCGTGCACATTGAAAAGCAGGGAAACAAGGGGTTTTTGTCTGATTCTGCTGTGATGCAGATGGTACACAGCACCGACAGCATCATCGGGAGACCGGTGAAAGAAGTACCTAAAAAATGGATCATGCGAACCATTCTTTCCAGTCCCTACGTGTTGTCCTCGGATGTTTATTTCACCATTGATGGGAACCTGGTGATCAATGTAAAAGAAAGAAAGCCTTTGTTCCGGATCATCAGTAACAACAAAACGGACTGTTATGTAGGGGATGACGGGAGCTTTTTCCCGCTGGGAAAAAATTATGTAGCCCGGGTAATGCTGGTGAACGGGTTCATCAATTCGTCGTTGAAAATGGGAAGCAGGATTACGGACAGTACCTACAGCAAAACGTTGTTGCCCGGTATTTTCAATCTGGCACAACAAGTGAATAAGGATCCTTTCCTCAAGGCCATCATCAGTCAGATCTTTGTGAACAGCAAAGGAGAAGTTGATCTGATCCCCGAGGTGGGAAAACAGGTAATTCGGTTCGGCGAACCGATACAGGTGAAAATGAAACTGGAAAATCTGAAAGCTTTCTATCAGCAGGCACTGGTGAAGGAGGGCTGGAATAAATACAAAGAAATCAATTTAAAATATACGAATCAGGTCGTTTGCACTAAATAATTTGGATTATGGAAAATGAAATTATTGTCGGACTGGACATTGGAACTACTAAAATAGCCTGTATAGTCGGCCGTAGAAATGAATACGGTAAAATTGAAATTTTAGGATACGGAAAAACGGAGTCCATAGGGGTGAAACGCGGTGTGGTGACCAACATTGAAGATACGGTACGCTCCATCAAAACAGCGGTGGCACAGGCTGCCGAACAGTCGAATGTGGAGATCAAGTATGTAAATGTGGGTATAGCGGGGCAGCACATCAAAAGTATTCAGCATCGCGGAACACTGATCCGGGAAGATTCTGATGAGGAAATCACACCCATGGAAGTGGAGCAATTGATCCACAACATGTACAAGCTGAACATGTCGCCGGGTGAAGAGATTATTGATGTGATACCTCAGGATTACATCATTGATGACGAAGACGGAATCCGTCAACCTGTGGGTATGCTGGGCAACAAGCTCGAAGCCAATTTCCACATCATCATCGGGCAAACGGCTGCAGCTAAAAATATTTATAAGTGCATTAAAAAAGCCGGACTGGAAGACTCGCAGCTCATTTTAGAACCCATTGCTTCAGCTCAGGCTGTATTGAGCGATGAGGAAAAGGAAGCCGGTGTGGTCCTGGTGGATATTGGTGGCGGAACCACTGATATTGCTATTTTCCAGGACAACATCATCCGTCACACGGCAGTGATTCCCTTTGGCGGGGATATTGTTACCGAAGATGTGAAGGAAGGCTGCTCCATCATCCGCCGTCATGCCGAGGAACTGAAGGTGAAATTCGGTTCGGCACTGGCCAGTGAGAATCGTGACGATGAAATTGTCGCCATTCCCGGGTTGCGGGGCCGTCCGCCCAAAGAAATTACCTTGCGCAACCTGGCCTCCATCATTCAGGCCCGGATGGAAGAAATCATTGAGCATGTGTATTATGAAATCAAGAATTCGGGCTTTGAGAAAAAGCTGATTGCCGGTATTGTGCTCACCGGTGGCGGCTCCCTGCTGCGCCACATTCATCAGCTGACAGAATTCACTACGGGGATGCCTACCCGTATCGGATATCCCAACGAACACCTGGCCAAAGAAACCAATGCCGACGTGGCCAGTCCTATGTTTGCTACGGGTGTAGGTCTTGTGATTGAAGGGATTAACCGGTTTGAAGCCAATCTGAAACTGAAGCCCGACGAAACAGATCTCGGTGGAAAAGGCAAGGCACGCAAAAGAAGAGACCTGCCCAGTGATGTGGGAACCGGAAGATTCTTAAAACTCATCCGCGATTGGTTTGAAAACGATGCGGAGGGGGAAGAGTAGAATTAACTTTTGAATGTTTATAACTAATAAGCGAATAATAAGTCAAGTAATATCAATCCAGTAAATTTAATTGCCGAAAGGAACGAAACCATGAACCAGGAAAACAATACGCATATGGACGACATGATCAGATTCAGCCCCAAGCAAAAAACATCCATCATCAAGGTGATTGGTGTGGGTGGCGGTGGAAGCAATGCCGTAAACTACATGTTTAAGCAAGGTATTGAAGGTGTGGACTTTGTAGTCTGTAATACGGATACGCAGGCGTTGTCAGCGAGTCCTGTACCTGTGAAAATTCAGCTGGGAGAATCCGGGCTGGGTGCCGGATCGAACCCTGAAGTGGCTGAGAAAGCGGCACAGGAATCGATTGACAAACTGGAGTCGGTGATTGACAGCGACACGGAAATGGTGTTCATTACAGCAGGAATGGGGGGAGGTACCGGAACCGGTGCGGCTCCGGTAATTGCCAAATTTGCACGGGAGCGTGGGTTGCTTTCCGTGGGGATTGTCACCCTGCCGTTCCATTTTGAAGGCCGTCGTAAGATGTTGAAAGCCCGCCAGGGGATTGACGAGATGCGTAAATATGTGGATACTTTACTGGTGATTGACAACGATATTTTGCGGGCGCTGTTCCCCAATCTGGGATTGGCCAATGCCTTCTCACAGGCCGATAATGTTTTGACTACAGCAGCCAAGGGTATTGCTGAACTCATTACCGTGCACGGGTATGTGAATGTGGATTTCGAGGATGTGAAGACCGTGATGAAAGACAGCGGAAAAGCCATCATGGGCTCCGCCATTACCGAAGGCGAAGACCGTGCTTTGAAAGCCATCGAAGAAGCCATGCAGTCGCCGTTACTCAGCGATAACGACGTATACGGTGCTAAAAATATTCTGCTGTACATCACCACCGGTGTAGACGATGTGACCATGGACGAAATTTCCATGATCACGGATTACATTGCCGAAAAATGCGGAGACGAAACGGCCAATGTCATTTGGGGCCGGGGTATTGATGAACAGATGGGAGACAAGCTGGGAATTACCATTATTGCTACCGGATTTGAACACGAAGAAACTCCCAGGCAACCCGAAGTGAAGCGCGAAGTAAAACGCAATTCGTTGTACGAAGATATGCCCGAAAGCAATGAATCCAAACCCGTTCAGCATTTGCAGTTTAACGATACTCCGTCGGATGAGGAAGAGACAGCAATGAAAACGGAGCCGAAAGAAACTTTTGAAAAACCCGAAATTAAAGTTTCAGACAGTCGTTCGGAAGCCAAGAAGGTTTATACACTCGGTGATTCGTTGTCGGGCGATGCGTCAGAGGACGAGCGGAACGAATCGGATGATTTTGTGCTGCCGTTCGAAAAGAATGAACCCGTTGGGATGCACATCAAATCGGCGGATGCCAAACCCGTGAGAAAAACCGAAAGAGAACCGGAAGCCCCAATCCGTAAAGATGAAAACGAGTTGGAATCCCATGCACTGGAGCGCATCAATAAACTGAAAGCCCTCAGCATGATGAAAGATAAAAGTGTTTCGGATATGGAAAAGGAACCGGCTTATTTGCGTTGGAATGTTCAGCTGTCGGAACCGACTTATTCCGATGAATCGGAAATTTCAAAATACACTATTTCGGAAGACAGCCACAAGAATTCCTTTTTGAAATCAGACAATTCTTTCTTACACGATAATGTAGACTAACAGTAGAAAAATGTCACTGGAACAAAAAATAAATCAGGATTTGAAAGAGGCCATGCTGGCCAAGGACCGGAAAAAACTGGAAGCCCTGCGGGCCATCAAAGCTGCCCTGTTGCTGGAAAAAACAGGCGGTGATATCGGTTCGTCGGAGATTCCCGAATCGGTGGAGATGAAGTTGCTGCAGAAGCTGGTAAAACAGCGGAAGGATTCGGCTGTTTTGTATCGCGACCAGAACCGTGTTGATCTGGCTGAAGAAGAAGAGTTTCAGGCTGCCATCATCGAAAAATATCTGCCCGAGCAGCTTTCCGATGAAGCAATTTCAGCGGTCGTTCAGGCGATCATTACTGAAACCGGAGCGGCAACCATGAAGGATATGGGCCGGGTCATGGGGCTGGCTGCTCAAAAACTGGCAGGAAAAGCAGACAATAAGATCATCTCTCAGATCGTTAAGAAATTATTAGAATAGTTTTTTGTAGTTCTGTTCAAAAAAAGGCATCCCGTTTTGAGATGCCTTTTTTTATGGTTGTTTCAGGATGTTTTAGGTATTCGAAGTAAAGGATTGGACTGTTTCCGATATCTTCTGTGAAATTCCGTCCAGCAACGCGTAGCGCTTTCGGTACATGGACCGCTTTTGCGATTTGATCTCGCTCATCTCTTTTCGGGCCGGGATCAGCGGCAACCGGAACCAGCCACTTCCGACATCCTCGGCCTCCATTTCCAGCCAGAATTTGTTGTAATTAAAACTGATATCGTGGATTCCCGGAAGGTGAATGGCGTGCTTCTTACGGTTGGCCTGTATGGAATCTCCGGTGCAATAAATCGTTTCGCAGCCCAGTTGTCGGATCAGATCCTGCAACACGTTGACCACAAAACTATTGGGACGCAATCCGAACATGGCTTTTTGAATGAACTTAAAATGTTCCCAGGCCTGTGGATCGGGATGACCCTGCACACAGCCGATATAGCAATACCAATGTCCCTTTGAATTTTCTTCCACAGCAAAGGAAACGGAAACAATTTTTCCTCCCAGCTGCTCACTTTCCAGCGTTAGTACAAACTCTCCCTCTTTTCTGAACCGGTCGTCGTATTCCAGTTTCAGCACACATTCCGTGGCTGTGTCAATCGTAAAACGGGCTACGGTGATGCCTTGCGGATGGGACAGGAATTGTTGAAACAAATCCCCTTTGGTTTCAAGAAACCGGTACGAATCGAGGATGACTTTCTGTTTTCGTTTTGGATTCCAGCGGGTCGACAGGTATACCCTGAAAGGTTTGATGTAAATACGCGGGCGGGAGCTCAGGATGTAATGATGCTCCGAAGAATGGAGCAGCTGAAACCATTTCTTTGCAAACCGGGGATGAAGCAACGTATGGAAAACAATTTTTCGTTGTTGTTTTTTCCGGTAACTGATGCGTTCGTGTGCATACCCCCGGGAAGCCAGTTCCCACCCCTGATAATGAGTAGAAAAAAGAGGAATTTGCTTCGGATTTCCAATGCTCATATCATACAAATCTATTGTCTGAATCGATAAAAATTGTGTGAGGACGGTTTGTAAGAAGTTTAAGTTCAATGAACTGCATCTTTCATCAGGCCTCTGAAATTGCAGGTCAAAAGTATAAATAATTGTTTGATTTTGACTTTGTAAATTTTTTCTTGAACACATGGGTTCTCCTTTAAAATACGGGAGCCGGAGAACATCCTCATGCCAAGGTTCTTATGTTTTGCTATCCCGTGCAGGCCCTTCGGATTAAAAGTTTTCAAAAGTTTGTTGCAATCATTAAATGTCTACTTTTGCACCTTCTTTTGAGAATCCCGTAATTTAAAAATATAAGCGCATGATTACAGTATCGGATTTGGCGATACAGTTTGGAAAACGTATTCTGTTTCAAGATGTAAATATGAAATTCACCCCGGGGAACTGTTACGGTATTATCGGGGCGAACGGTGCCGGAAAATCCACTTTTCTGAAAATGTTGTCGGGTGAGGTCGCCAGTACACGGGGCGGTGTCAGCATAGGTTCCGGTGAACGGCTGTCCGTGTTGAAGCAAAACCACTACGAATTTGATCAGTTTCAGGTGTTGCAGACCGTCATGATGGGCCACACCCAGCTTTGGGACATCATGCAGGAAAAAGATGCCCTGTATGCCAAACCTGATTTTTCGGAAGAAGACGGATTGCGTGCTGCGGCCCTGGAAGCAAAATTTGCCGATATGGATGGCTGGAATGCGGAGAGTGATGCCGCCAGTCTGTTGAGCGGGCTGGGAATCACCGAAGATTTGCATGCTCAATATATGAAAGAGCTGAGCGGGAAACAAAAAGTGAAAGTGTTGCTGGCACAGGCGCTGTTTGGCAATCCCGATAATTTGTTGCTGGATGAGCCCACCAACGATTTGGACCTGGAAACGGTGGACTGGCTCGAAAGCTACCTTTCCAATTTTGAAAATACCGTGCTGGTTGTTTCCCACGACAGGCACTTCCTCGACTCCATCTGTACCCATACAGTGGACATCGATTACGGGAAGGCTCAGCTGTTTTCGGGGAACTACAGTTTCTGGTACGAATCCAGTCAGCTGGCGCTGCGGCAACAATCCAATCAAAACAAAAAAGCCGAAGAGAAGAGAAAAGAACTGCTGGCCTTCATTGCCCGATTCAGTGCCAATGTTTCCAAATCGAAGCAGACCACCAGCCGTAAGAAGATGCTGGAAAAGCTGAACGTGGAAGAGATCAAACCCTCCACCCGAAAATATCCGGGCATTGTTTTTACCCCCGAACGGGAAGTGGGAAATAAAATCCTTACGGTGGAAAACATGAGCAAAAGCATCGAGGGGAAAACACTGTTCAAAGACCTGAGTTTTACCATGGAGAAGGAGGATAAAATCATCTTTCTTTCGCGTGATACCCGGGCCATGACCGCCCTGTTTGAGATCCTGAACGGACAGGCTCAGGCCGATTCAGGAACCTATGAATGGGGGCAGACCATCACCCATGCTTATTTGCCGTTGGATAATGAAGCGTTCTTTCAAACGAACAAAACGCTGGTGGACTGGCTGGGTCAGTTTTCCGACGATACCAGCGAACTGTTTATCCGGGGCTATCTGGGTAAAATGCTGTTTTCAGGAGAAGAAATCTACAAAAAGAGCAATGTGCTTTCCGGTGGCGAAAAAGTACGCTGCATGATCTCGCGCATGATGCTGCGGAATGCCAATGTAATGATGCTGGACAACCCGACCAACCACCTCGACCTGGAGTCCATTCAGGCATTCAACAACAGCCTTTCCCGCTTTAAGGGAAGTGTACTGATGGCATCGCACGACCACGAATTTATTCAAACGGTCTGTAACCGCATCATCGAACTGACCCCCAACGGGGTGATCGACAAACGGATGGATTATGATGATTACATCCTGGACGAAAAAATAAAACAGCGGCGCAACGAGATGTATGCATAACGTAGACAATTCCTCTCCTTGCAATCCTGTCCTGATGGGTGTGGGTTCACGGTAGTGTTATAGTAATCAGGCCAGTGAGGGAGGATGTGAAATCTTAAAAATGAATTAAATTTTGTTAAACCCATATCCGATCCCGTTTAATTTCCGTTACTTCGTTAACTTTATATCAGTAAATACACCCAGAAAATTATTATGGCGAAGCCGCTACCGTTCCGATCTGTTTCTATCTATACGATTATAGCGCTGGTTCTGCTCTTCAGTACTGAATTGCAGGCCCAGCAAACCGTGCACATCAGTGGGCGGGTAATCGACAGGGACTCCAAACAGCCCATCCCTTTTGCCAACGTTGTGTTGTTGGGAACCTCAACCGGGACACTCACTGATTTCGATGGAAAATACAAGATTGACGTGCCCTGGGCCGAGGGAAAGATCCAGGCTCAGCTGATTGGCTATCACCAAGAGTCCAAGCCGTTTAAGCCCGGCAATACCCTGACGCTTAATTTTGCCCTGAAACCCCAGACGTTCGATTTAAATGAAGTGACCGTTACCGGCAAAAGACAGAAATACAGAAACAAAGGGAATCCCGCTGTGGCGCTGATCCGGAAAGTGATCAAAAACAAAGGGCTGAACCGGAACGGAAACCTGAATTATTACCAGTATAACAAGTACAACAAACTGGAACTGGCTTTGAACAAACTGGACGAAAAGGCGCTGGACAGTAAACTGTTTCAAAAGTTCAGGCTGACACAATATGCCGATACCTCCAGTTTCAACGGGGATGTTTTTCTGCCGTTCTTCTTCAAGGAAAGCGCTTCCAATGTCTATTTCAGAAAATCACCCCAAACCACAAAGGAATACGTAACCGGAACCAAAATGTCGGGCTTCCCCGGATACCTCGACAAACGGGGCATCAGTTCCACGGTGGACCGGCTGATGCAGAGTTTTGATATCTACAACAACAATGTACTCATCCTGACCAACCCATTTGTGAGTCCCATCTCTGTGATGGCCCCCAACATCTATAAGTTTCGGATTATCGATACGGTGAAGATTGCCAACGACAGTTGCATCAATCTGGCTTTTGAACCACGCAACAAAGCCGACCTGGCATTTAGCGGCCATTTGTATATTACCAAAGACGACCGGTATGCCGTGGCCAAAGTGGAATTGTCCATTCCCAAAGGAATCAACCTGAATTTTGTACGCGGCCTGCGCTATGTTCAGACCTACGAAAATGTGGCTGGAAAATCATGGATGCCGTCCATGGACCGGCTGACCGTCGACATGAACATCACCAAAAACGGTATGGGGATTCTAGCCAAAAAAACCGATTATTACAGTCACTATATTCTGGATCGTAAAGCGGCCGATTCTGTGTACACCGGTGCGAACCAAAAGGTGATCCTTCCCGTTGCCGATGATCAGTCGGCTCATTTCTGGACAGAGAAAAGAACAACACCCCTGGCCGCGAAGGAACAACGAATCTATGCCATGACCGACAGCATTCAACAGTTGCCTGATTACAAACTCGGGGTGAATTTGATGATGCTGCTGGGGGAAGGCTACTGGCGCTTCGGGAAGATTGAAGTGGGGCCGACGAATACGTTTTACAGTTTCAACGATGTGGAAGGGAAACGCGTCCGGTTTTCGGCCCGCACCAGTCCGCAGTTCAACAAGCGGCTACGGCTCAGCGGGAATGTGGCGTACGGTTTTCTGGACAAAAAATACAAGTACGGCGGCAGTGTGCTTTGGTCGCTGAACAAGAACGCGTTGAACGCCCGGCCTACCCAGACCTTGTTTTTCAAATATCAGAACGATATTGAGTTTCCGGGGATGAAAATGGACCTCATCAACGACGACAATTTCTTTTTGTCGTTCAAACGGGGGGTGGCCGATAAGATGTTGTACTACCAGATGTTTGAAGTACAGCATTACCTGAAGTGGGGCAGCGCATTTTCTACTACGCTGACCCTGATCCACCGCAACGAAACACCCGGAGGCAACTGGCAGTTTCAGTCGGCCGATTTTCCGCTGGATCACCTGACCACCAGCGAAGCCTCCATCAAACTGCGTTATGCCCCCAACGAACGCTACTACCAGGGCATGACCCACCGTACGATGATCATTACCAAATACCCGGTGCTGTCGTTGACCTACACGCAGGGATTTAAAAATGTATGGAACGCACAATTCAGCTACAGCAAACTCTCCGCTTCGCTGTTCAAGCGTGTGTATCTGGGCTTTTTCGGGTACGTCGAAAACGAAGTGAATGCCGGTAAGGTGTTCGGCAGCAGAATCCCTTATCCGTTGTTGTACCTGCACCGCGCCAACCAAACCTATTCCTATCAGACCTATTCGTACAACATGATGAACTTCCTGGAGTTTGTCAGCGATCACTATGCCGCCTATTTCGGCGAATACCACCTGAACGGGTGGCTGTTCAACCAGATTCCGTTGATCAAACACCTGAAGTTTCGCGGGGTGGTGACGTTTAAAGCGCTCGTTGGCGGACTCACCGATCAGAACAACCCCAACATCACGCCCGGTCTGATGCTGTTTCCGACCGATGCCTCCGGAAAGCCCACTACGTTTGTGCTGAACAGCACTCCCTATATGGAAGCCGGGGTGGGCATTGAAAATATTTTCAAAGTCTTTCGGGTGGACCTGATCCGGCGACTGACCTATCTGAACAACCCCAACGTGAGCAAGTACGGGGTGCGGGTCAGTGTGTTTGTGGTGTTTTAAGCCCGTTGATTGAAGCGCGTTATTAGCGCTTGCTTACTTTTGAAAAATCAGTTTAATTCTGAGTCCCGGTATACCGGGACGTGAGAATCTGCTATCGTTTAATGATCTTTCAATTCATGCAGACTCTCGCGTCATCGCCTTCGGCTCTTCCTCAGAGC
>JAFGYB010000068.1 GCA_016936355.1 Bacteroidales bacterium
AAATTCCTATTACATTTTGCTTTGTTTAAAGGGTTTTCATAATTGTTGGTTTTGGGAGGCAACCGTCCTGGTTGCCTCTCTTTTTTTTGTGTATTTTAGCATTCCATTATCCGGGATATGATCAAGAAAGATACAATACAAACAATTATAGAGACAGCAAGGGTTGAAGAGGTTGTAGGCGACTTTGTGAGCTTGAAGAGAAGAGGGGTGAACTACATTGGGTTGTGCCCTTTTCATAACGAAAAGACACCTTCTTTTACTGTTTCTCCCTCCAAGGGAATCTATAAATGTTTTGGTTGCGGTAAAGCCGGGAACTCGGTCAACTTCGTCATGGAGCACGAACATTATTCCTACCCGGAGGCCTTAAAATATCTGGCCGACAAATACGGTATTGAAGTTGAGGAAGAACAACGATCGGAAGAACAGCAAAAGCAAATTGATGAACGCGAAAGTATGTTCGCGCTGAATTCCTTTATTTCCAAATATTTTCAGCAATCGTTGTTTGAAAGTGATGAAGGTCAATCGGTCGGATTAAGTTATTTGAAAGAACGTTCATTTCTGGAATCTACCATCAAGAAATTTCAGTTGGGTTATGCGTTCAATCAATGGGAAGCCTACTCGGAATATGCGTTGAAAAACGGATACCCGAAGGAGGTTCTGGTGAGTACCGGACTTTCTATTGATAAGGGCGATCGGCTCATCGACCGGTTTAAGGGAAGGGTGATATTTCCCATTCATAATCTGACAGGCAAAATCATTGGGTTTGGCGGCAGAATCCTTTCTTCAGAGAAAAATACTGCGAAATACCTGAATTCTCCGGAATCAGATATTTATAATAAAAGTAAAAGTCTTTACGGGATTTTCTTTGCGCGGAACGAAATTGTCAAAAAAGACAGCTGTTTTTTGGTTGAAGGCTATACTGATGTTATCTCCATGCACCAGGCGGGTATTGAAAATGTGGTGGCTTCTTCAGGTACTTCACTTACGGTTGATCAGATTAAACTGATCAAGCGGTACACTCCCAATATTACTATTTTATATGATGGTGATACGGCTGGAATTAAAGCTTCATTCCGGGGGATTGACCTGATTCTGGCTCAGGGGATGAATGTGAAGATTGTTTTGTTCCCGGATGGCGAGGACCCCGATTCTTATGCCCGCAGTCATACATCGACTGAGATGGAACGTTTTCTTTCGGATGAGGCCGCTGATTTCATTACTTTCAAAACCAGGTTGCTCCTCCAGGAAACTAAGGGGGATCCTGTGGCAAAAGCTGCATTGATCAACGAAATTGTGGAAAGCATCAGCCAAATTCCCGATCCCATCATTCGAACCGTATACATTAAGGAATGTGGCGCTGTGATGGATTTGCCAGAGCAAACACTCATGAATGCCCTGAACCGATTGATCAGAGAACGCTATAAAAAGCAAAGGAACGATTATGTAGCGGAAGAAATTCCTGTTCAGGAAGAGGAGCGATTCGAGCACGTCAAACCCAAAGAACTGGATCCTTATGATACGGAAGAGCATGAAAGTCAACTGACTCGTTTCATGCTTTTGTATGGAAATGAAGTGATTCAGGTCAACGAGAAGATTCTGGATGAGGCCGATCAGGTGCAGGATGTGGAACGGGAAATTTCAGTAATGGAATACATTGTAGAGAACCTGGATGAAGATGATATTGAATTTGCTGTACCTGTCCTGCAAAAAATCTTATCTCATGTTAAGGGATTCGCTGCTCAACATATTGCCATTGACCTATCGGAATTCATTAATCACACCGATCGTGAGGTCGCCGAGGCTACAGCTAATCTGTTGGCCACTCCTTATGAATTGAGTGAAAACTGGCAAAAGAATCAAATTTATGTGAAGCTGGAATCGGATGATCTGCAGCAGTCGATTATGGCCGTTTTGCTTTCTTTGCGTTCCAAGATCATTGGTAAAGAAATGAAAAAGATATTGGATCAAATGAAAGCCACGAATGATCTCTCGGAAAGTGAAGTCCTCCAAAACAGATATACATTCCTGAAAAAGGTGAGTGCCGATATTGATCGGGAACTCAACCGGCCTTTTAATTACTGATTCACATCTCCCTTTTTTTTGAATCCTGGCGCGCACGGCCTCGATTCCTATCCGAAAATCACCCTTTTTTCAGAATAAAAAAAGCGAAGTATTTCTATAATTTTAGTACTATGTATTGCATGGTACTATATTTTGCATTATATTTGCAAAGTGAAACTAAAATTAACGTGATGAAGTCTGAGAAAACAACAGTACAAATGAGACGGGGCGTACTGGAACTTTGTGTGTTGTCCATTATATCCGACAAGGAGGTGTATACTTCCGATATCATTGAGGCGATGAAAGATGCAGAGCTGATCGTCGTAGAAGGAACTGTATATCCGTTGCTCTCCCGACTTAAGAAAGAAGGAATATTGAATTACAAATGGGAAGAATCCACTTCGGGACCGCCACGGAAATATTATTCGCTGAGCGACGAAGGAAAAGAAATGCTGAATCGTTTGACCCAAACCTGGACGGAACTCACCAATTCTGTTACTAAACTTGTAAAAAAACAATCAAATGAAAAAGACGGTAAATATTAACCTGAACGGCATTGGTTTTACATTGGATGAAGATGCCTATGATGTACTCGAAGAATATCTGAACTCCATCAATGCCCATTTCAAGAACAAAGAAGGCGGTGCTGAAATCATCAAAGACATTGAAGCACGCATTGCTGAATTGTTTCAGCAGCTTACTGCTGCCGGCAAACAGGTGTTGGATGTTGCTGATGTAAACAATGTCAAGGAACAGTTGGGAAAACCTTCTGATTTCGATGAAGAAGAGCCTATTCATGAGGAAGAGTTTACCAGAAGCTTTAAACGATTGTACCGCGATCCGATGGATAGGATTATTGGTGGTGTGTGTTCGGGACTGGGAGCCTACTTTCACGTGGATCCAGTCTGGGTTAGAATTCTATTTGTGATCGCCACCCTATCAGGTGTCAGTCCATTGGTTTATCTGATATTGTGGATCATCATGCCGCCGGCACGAACGGCATCAGATAGGTTGGAGATGCGGGGGGAACCGGTAAATATATCCAATATTGAAAAGGTTATCCGTGAGGAATTCAATGGTATCCGCGATCGTGTGGATGATTTAGCCGACAAAACGAGGAAGAAATTTTCAAAAAAAAAACCATAAAAAAATCCGGCTGAAAAAACAACCGGATTTTGCCTCCCCAATCCCGACTTATCGGGAAACCTATGACCCTCTGATTAATCCCGATCAATCGGGACTCTAACCAACTGAGCAATTAGTTCAAAAAAATCAGGTTCATTCAAAAGTCGTTCGATGAATAACCTGCTTTTTTGTTTTTTGATATATTTTTCAATTTTCATGGCATCCCCTCTGTTTTCATGTACTTTGAAAAAAGCTTTGATTTCCCAGGGACCAAACTTTTTTGTAAAAGTATTTCGGGGATTGTTGTTGTGTTCCTCCAGTCTCCGGATAGGGTCATTGGAATGCCCGACATAATATTTATCGGCAGAAGAACTGTATAGAATGTAAATATAAAACACAGGTTGAAAATAAAAAAATCCGGCTGAAAAAACAACCGGATTTTGCGCCCCCAACAGGACTTGAACCTATGACCCTCTGATTAACAGTCAGATGCTCTAACCAACTGAGCTATGGAGGC
>JAFGYB010000069.1 GCA_016936355.1 Bacteroidales bacterium
ACGAAGCCATCTAAGCACTAATGGATTACTCGCCCACTGGAATTTGATCGAACAGATCAATCCATTTTGGGTTCATTTTCTCTACCAGTTCAATTTTCTTTTTTCTTGAACCTCCTTTGAGTTGCCTTTCTCTTGAAATTGCCTCTTCCATCGAATCAAACCCCTCGTAATAAACCAATTTATGTATTCTGTACCTGGATGTAAATGAATTTGAATAGTAATGAATCTTGTGATCATAAACTCTATCTCTCAATTCACTGGTTACACCCGTGTATAGTACTGTATTATTCTTATTGGTCATTAAATACACGTAACCACCTCTAACCATGATATAAAGTTAAGGATAAATGGTTTAATGCGTTCAAGATACAAAGATCGCTTCTCCCGATGAATCGGGATCGCGATGGGGACGTTTTTTTTGTTGGAAATTTAATCATACCTCCCTGTCGTCCCAATGGAGAGGAATCCCGATATTCGGGATGACGAAGCCATCTCTTAGGTGGGGATGATTTTCTTCAGAATGAAAATATCGGATATCATACAACGAACTCTTACTCCACTCAATCCCAATGGCAAGGAGTAGATGATTGATCGTATTCAAACAACAGATCGCTTCTCCCGATGAATCGGGATCGCGATGGGGACGTTTTTTTTGTTGGAAATTTAATCATACCTCCCTGTCGTCCCAATGGCGAGGAATCCCGATATTCGGGATGACGAAGCCATCTCTTAGGTGGGACACTTTTGTGACAGAAAATTTTTTGGGAAAGCGCAGAGCGAAGACTTACTCCACCTGGATGATGTTGTTTTTAATGGCAAACTTCACCAGGTCGACGGTGGTTTTCAGCTCAATCTTCTTCATGATGTTGTTCTTGTGGGTTTCCACCGTGCGCACACTGATAAACAGCTTCTCTGCCATTTGCCGGTTGGAATAGCCTTCGGCAAACAAAGTCAGCACCTCCATTTCGCGGGGCGACAACAATTTCATTTTGTTTTCTTTTTCAGAAGAAGTTACATTCTGATCCGAGAGATAACTGTGCAACAAAATATCGGTAATGGAACGGGCATAAAATTCATGACCGTTTCGCAACGTATAAATGGCTTCGATGATTTCGGAGCGGTCCGTGTCGTAAGCTAAATGACCTTTGGCTCCGGCTTTGATGGTTTTCAAAATAAAGGATTCGTCGTTGAACATCGAAAGCACCAGCAACTTGGGCTTACTCATGTTCTGGTAATAGTGCCGGATGGATTCTATTTTTTTGTCTGAAGGGCTGTAAATGGTAATCAACACAACATGTATCGGTTCAGGACTCACAAATCGCAGCAGCTGTTCACAGGTTTCAAAATTTCCAATTATTTGAATTTCTTCAGGAACTGTAATCAACGTCCCCAGGGCATGACCCAAAACGCCGTATTCATTAACCAGGGCTACATTTATCATATCAAACCATAAATATATCGTTTGCGAAGATAGGAAAATCCTGAAAGAGAGACTCATTTCAGAACAGAGAAAAGACCCGACACATGATTTTTATATCTGATTTAGTGAATCACCAGCGTATCCACCAAATATTCATTTTCCGACTGAGCAAACTTTAAATAAAAGGTTCCCGCAGTATCGCTCTTAAAATCGTAGGTTGTATGCAGCGTGCGCATGGCCTCACCACAAACACAACCATCGTAACTGGCGATAACAACAATTTTCAGCGTGGTACTGTCTTTCGTTTCCTGAGTAAAATTGTACGCTCCGCAACTGTTATGCACAGTAAATGAAACATCAATCGGAATCGTCTGATCCACCCGTCCTGAATCCGGTGTATTGGTTGCAACAACAGGAGCCTGTTCATAATGATAGCATTTTTGGTTGTCCAGACTGCAACTGCCAAAAAAAACAACGGTCAAAAATGCACTGAGTAAAAATATTCTTCTCATAGAAATTAATTATTTGGGTAGAACCGTTCAAATACAATTTCCGTACCACAAATCCCCATAAAAAGTTGATCCTTTGGCGACTCAATACTGGGCATCCACCACTTCAAAACGGAGGGTCCGGCTGTTTCCATTCTGATCTACCACGGTCAGTGTATGCTTCCCCTTATCGGGAATGAAAGCCAGTTTGTGATCGTGTTGCGTCATGCCTATGTACTGACGGTCCAGATTCCAGTATAATTTCAGATCGGGATTTTGGTGATGGATCTCAAAAACCACTTTTTCCCTATGCCCGTCGGGACCGCGCGGGACAAATACTTTGGTGCCCGGTCGAGGATATACAAACGACATGACCTGTTGAGCATCCGTCGGAGCACAACCCGGCTTGTAGGGAGGCAGCATTTTGTAGGAAGGGTGCGCTTTGCGATAATACCATTCCTGAACCGGGGGCAAAACGAACCACGAAACTTTTTTCATCTCATTCACCGAAGCGCAACGCTGACTCAGCCGGTAGCGCTCCGACGAATCAGTAAAGATCAGTTGATGATACGGGCAAACCTTCACCCGGTCGCCGTGAACAAACGAAAGAATCGTATCGGTTTCCGGGCAAAACCGGGAAGCCCGGTAGCCACTTTCGCGGCATACAACCACTTTTTTCAGGTCATCCTCCGGCCTGACAAACCGTTTCTTCAGATGCAACGATTCAAAAATTTCAAACATCAACGGTGCCGCATAAGTGGAGCCCGTCATACCGGTTCGGCCTTCCCCGTCGGCATTGCCCACCCATACGCCCACTACATATTCGGGAGTGGAACCAATGGCCCAGGCATCTTTGTAGCCGAAGCTGGTCCCTGTTTTCCAGGCCACCGGAACCGTGGAGGAAAAATACTCCCATCCTTCTTCCATTTCCGGACGATGCACCTGGTACAAGGCGTGATAAGTTTCCCAGACGGCTCCGGCATCCAGCGGCAACGTTGCTGAAACAGCCGGTTCTTTCTCTTTCTTCACCTTCTCTTCCTCCACCACCAGCCCGTCGTATTCGTGGCCCGTGTATTTACCGTACAAACGATCGTAATGAAGCAGCGTTTGCGCCATGCCCGCATAGGCACCGGTCAGTTGCCACAAGGTAGCTTCTCCCCCGCCCAGAATCAGCGATAAGCCATAATGATCGGCCGAACGGCTGAAGGTGGTCATCCCCATCCGTTTCATCAAATCCATGAAGCGGCCGATCCCGTAATCACGCAACAGGTAAATGGCCGGTACATTTCGCGACCGTGACAACGCCTGTGCCGCCGGAACAGCCCCCTCAAAATGCTGATCAAAATTCTGCGGATGGTAATTCTTAAAATAACTGGGGATGTCAGGGATCAAACTGTTGATCAGAATCTGACCGTCTTCAATGGCACCGGCATACAAAAACGGTTTCAGTATACTCCCCGTACTTCTCGGCACCTGTATCATGTCGTTGTCGTGTCCTTCCACCCCTTTCCCCGGGGCATTGCCCACATAGGCCAGCACTTCGCGGGTGGCAGGATCTGCCACCACCACCGCCATATTCCTGATTTCATTTTGCCGGTATTTTTTGTAATATTCAGCCACAATGCGGTTCACCTTTTCCTGAAGTATTCCGTCCAGTGTGGTACTAAAGCGGGAACCTTTGCCGTGCAGCCGAACATACTGCATCAGATGATAGGCCTTGTCGGGGAGCGGATGGGGTTTGTCGGGAATCCTTTCCAGCAACGAAAGCCGGTAGGTGATGCTGTCCATATCCCCGGCAGCATACAATTGCTTCAACAGCCGGTTTCGCTTCTGCAGCAACAAAATCCGGTTCTTACCCGGATAGATATACGACGGGGTATTGGGCAATACGGCCAGTACGGCCGACTCAGCCCAGGAAAGGCTGAACGGATCGCGACCAAAATAGCGCCAGGAAGCAGCTTCCAGCCCCACCACATTGCCTCCAAACGGGGCGTGCGAGGCATACAGCTGAAGAATCTGCTTTTTTGAATACTTCGTCTCTGCCGCGGTAGCCAGCAGGATTTCCTTCATTTTCTCCCACAGTGTCCGGGGCTTTCCCTTGCGGGAAATTCGCACCAGCTGCATGGTGAGCGTACTGCCGCCCCTGACGATTTTTCCGGCTTTGATATCAGCCACCAACGCATGCACAGCAGACACGGGATTGAACCCCAAATGTTCGTAGAAATAGCGGTCCTCAAACTGCAGCAGCGCCTTTTGATACTTTGCCGGCAAACTGTCCGCTTCCGGAAAGCGCCACTGTCCATCGGCTGCTATTTGAGCCCCCAGCAATTGGTGCTGCCGGTCAAAGACCACCACCGAATACGGATCGTGAAACAACGGATCGGGTAGAAAAAGCCGGGCGATCCACACCACCAGCACTATTCCCCCCAGCGCAATCAGCAACCCCCTCAACCAACATCTTAACCTTTTCATAGACAACTGTGTGCTGTTTCTATTGTGTCAGATTCACCTTCACCGTGCCTCCGCCAACGGTGGCCTGTACTTCATGATCATACATGGCCGAACAGGAAATTTGCGGCAGGAAGTATATTCCCGGATAGGCCGCATTCAACAACACATAAAACGTCTTGGTCTGGTTTCGGTCCAGATCGAAAAACAGATTCACCCGGTCATCTCTGATGTCGGTATAATCAACGGATGAAGACTTAAACGACTGGCCCAGATCGGTCATTCGGGTATTCAGAATTTCCCATCCCGAGGGGAAGAGTGCACTCAGCGCCAAATGATCATAATCGCTGAACGATGTGTTCTTCACCTGAATGCGTACATAAAAATCTTTTCCCTGGGGCAACGACAGGGCATTCAAAGCACGGCCTTTCATATCGTAATACCGGACAGAAAGATTCAGCCCCTGGTGCAGGTTCACTTTTTTCCCGGGAAGCGGAACAGCCGAAGAAGCGAGCGACAGGAACAACAGTTGATCCGATTCATTTTGAACCGTTAGTTTCTGACCGGAAGCGGGTTGCAATTCCGTTTTGTACACCGGCTTATCACTCTGAACCGATTCCTGTTGCCCCTGATAGGCATACTGGAATTGGAAGGCTTCGTTGGTATTAAGGTCTCCCACAAACCGGGCCGCCGAATACAGGGCAAACGCCGTGGTTTGCGTACTCATCCAGTCCCCGCTGCCAAGGGCTTTCGCCACCTCCTTAAAGAGCGTAAAGGCCTTCGTTTGATCCCCCAGCAACACATACGTTTCCAGGGCCATGGCTTCATCGCGAACCGGCGATCCGTAATTATAGCGCCAGCGACTGGCGTTCGCTGCCGGCGTAGTGCTCGTTCCTTTCAACAAATCAGCAGCGGCTGTTTTTTCATTGATCAACGCATACGCCGCGGCGAGGCGAAGCGCCGTTTCGGGCTGCATCTTCACACTGCGCATCCGGTTCATGGCGCTGACGTTGGGTTGCCCTGCCAGCGCCAGTGTGTACAACCGATACGCCTGATCAAACGCATCGTTGCGCTCGTCGGCCGTGTTCACATTCCACTGCGTGGCTGCTTCCATCTGATACGACAGCCAGCTGTTGAGCAGATCCACCGGGACATAATAACCGGATTCTTTGGCCAGCAACAGGAATTGACCGGCATAACTGGTGCCCCAGCTGTTTGTCTGGTGCTGACCGGGCCAGTAGCTCATGCCTCCCGACGGCCGTTGGAATCGCCCCAATCGGATGATGGCACTGTTCACGTGCTGCTCGATGGATGCTTTCTGATCGGCGGTCAGGCTCACCAGTTTACCCAGGAACAACTGCGGCAATACCGACGATACCGTCTGCTCCACACAGCCGTATGGATACGACATCAGATACTGCAGTCTGTTTTGCAGATCGATGGCCGGAATCTTTGAAACCGTCATCGAAAGCTGCTGACCGGTAGCCTGAGTCATATAATCAGGCACTACCGTTGCTTTTTTTCCTTTTTCAAGGGCCAGGCTTTGGGTTTCGTAGGTTCGCTCGTTGGGGTTACGGATGCTGATCTGCACGTCGTAACGGGCCTTGTGACTGCCTGAACTGACTTCCAGACGGGCTGTACCGGTCCCCTCTTTATCGGCCACCTGCAGCGTTACATAGGCTACTTTGTCGCCCGAACGACTGAAGTTCAGTGTCTGCTCAGGAGTTTCCACCTTGAACAGGTCGTTGGTTTGTACGGACAGCTTCACTTTTTTAATTCCGTCTTCCAGGGCAAAGACCGTCACCGGTAAATGCAGGGTTTCGCCGGGAATCAGCGTCCGGGGCAACGAGGCCAGCACCATCAGGGCCTGTTTCACCGGCACATTCTTGCTGGCTGTACCGTAAGCGCCTTCGTTTCCGGCCACTACCATCACCCGTACCGAACCCACATAATCGGGCATGGTGAGCTCGTGCGTCTGTCCCTGACTTCCTTTCGGCAACGTAAAAGGCCCCAGGAAACGGACCACCGGTTTGAAGCGGTTCACTTTTTTCTTGCCCAGTTCGGCCACATCCTGGTCGCCGCCCACGGCAAACACATGCAGCAGTCTCCCGCCATAGGCGCCGTTCACTTCGTTGTAAAAGTCCCATACGTTCACGGCCAGGGCTTCTTTCTTGTAAAAATAATCGTGCAGCGAAGGCGTTTTGAAATGGGTCAGATCCAGCAGCCCTTCGTCCACCACCGCCAGCACATAGGTCATTTTCCTGCCGGCGGCTTCCTGTACACTCACCCGGTATTTTGAATCGGGTTTGATCTGATCGGGAACCGTCAGTTCGGGTTTCAGCTCCGTTGCCGGATCATCCACCATTACGGGAATCACACCGTACGAACGCATGGGCAGATCGTTTTCCGTTTGCTGATGCGGCTGGATAACCGACACAAACACATAAACATTGGGGGTCATTTTCCGGGTCACCTCAAAGCTAACTTTGGTTTCCTTCTCACCGGTAGGTACCCACCACGATTGGAGGATCTGATTGTTTTTCTGAATGCTGACCAACGCCCTGGCATGGGGCGGGGTGGGGAAACTCAGGTGCACTTCTTCACCGGGGCGATACGATTTTTTATCCGTCGAAAGGCTCAGCAGCGTGGCATCGCCCGGCTGCTTGCGGTCGCCCCGCGAATAGGTCGACGGCCAGTCAAGGTACACCACACTTCCGGCGCTGTAGCCGGTTCGTTCGTCCGTTACCTTTACATAATAATTTCCCCAGTCGGGATAGTTCACCCGAAACGAAAACTGCCCCGTTCCGTTCACCGTATTCAAGGTCGTGGAGAATATCCGCTGGTCGAAATGCCGGCTCACGTAAGAGCCCAGGTTGCTTTCGTTGCTGTTGTACCACCAGCTCCAGTCGAGCTTGTACACTTCCGCTTTCAGGCCCCGCACCGAAATTCTTTTTCCCTGAGGGTTCAGCGTAACAACAGAAAACGTCTGTTTCCGGTCGGTTTCCAGATAGGGTTCCGAACCCTTTTCCGGTGCCTTTATCCCGATAAACGCATCAAAGGGCAGGTAGGGATAGCTTTTCTGATCGATGCTGAACCGGCCGCCCGGCTCAAACACCTTGGCCACAAAAGTCAGGTTGAGCTGTCCCGGCAGGTTTTTCCCGTGGGGTAAGATCACTTGGAAGTGTGTCTTTCCCAGACTGTCGAGTTTTCCGTCGAACACCGACTGTTCGTCGGGATAAAACTTTTTGGAAGGATCGTTGAAGTCATAATCCTTATAGTCGTCGAAAGAGACTTTTCCCGGGGTGATGCTTTCGGTAACACTGGCTTTCAGGTCGGAAGCCAGGCCGCCGTGCAGCCACACCGATTTCAGGTTCATCCACCGGTTACTCCCGTAGGTAAACCGGTCGGTGGCTGTATGGAATTCGATTTTCAGCCGGTTGGGCAGGATGGTTTCCACCCGCAGGTTTTTGGTGAACTGCTCGTTGCCCAGGGTTACCCTGGCTTTCCAGATACCCGTGGGGGCTTCCTCACGGGTGGGCACTTTAAACACATAAAAACCGTTCATGCCCCGGGTGGTGCTTTCGCTGTACACTTTCCGGTCGCGGGCATCGCGCACTTCCATGCGCAGCGGGAAACCCTTCGGCAACACTTTTTGGTTGTCCTGCAACACAAACGTCAGGAACAACGTATCGCCGGGGCGCCACACGCCCCGTTCGCCGAAAATCATGCCTTTCAACCCGTTTTCGGCTTTCACCCCGTTGGTTTCAAATTTACTGAACGACAACGCCGTGCCGCCCTGCAGTTTCAGATAGGCATACTGTTTGCCGCTTTTGGCCACCACCAGGAAGGGTTCCTTCTTCAGTTTCACCTCCGACAGGCCTTCCCCGTCGGTGCGGGTGTCGGACAGGAGCTGGTTCTGGTACGAAAAAAACTGAATCTGCACGTTCGCCTGCGGATTCACGGTCAGCAGATCGCGGGCATACACCTTGTAGCGGTGGTCGTCGTAGCCCATGACGGTGAGCCCGATGTTGCCGGCAATGAAATTCTGTTCCGGGAAATTGCGGTAGTTGTAATAAGAAATGTCGCAGGGATCGTTGCGCTTGTTCCACGAATAACCATCCGGGTAGTAATAATCCGAAGTGTAATAACGCGTACTGTCCGACAGGTTTTCATCCGCCGTATTATTCTTACAGCCCGACAGGGCGTAGGATTTCCGGAACCGGAACCCGATTCGGTAAATAGCGCCCGGTTCCGCGTCGATCATCTTCGTCAGGTCGAGGGCATAGCTTTTCCATTTGTTCTCCGGCCCGGCGGCGTTCTTGTCGAGTATGATTTTCTGATGGCCGATAAACTCGCCCACCCTCTTGCTGTCCCAGTCGTAGCCTCCCAGGTTGTCCTGCTGCAGAAACTGTTTGATGTTGCTGGCGTAGATTTTAAACACGGTCACGTCCACCGTTTTCAGGTTGACGGCCTCAAAAGGCACCACCCACTGCGCTTTGCCGGGCAGGATGTTGCCGCTGCCGATGAACCGCACCTGGGGCGGGGCCAGTTCAAAAAAGGGACGAATCACATATTCCTTGTCGAGCGGGAGCGACTGGCTGTTTTGAATGCCTTTGGACACCACCAGCGCATGACTGCCCCCCAGTTTTTTCTGCGGATACACGCTGATTTCGTTGCCCTTCACCGTCACCCGGGCAGGACTGCCGTCGCGGAAATACACCAGTCCTTTCACCTCCTGACCCGGCAGCAGAAAGTCGGAAAACGTCAGCGCCACGTGTACCTCCGGCTCCTTCACCACATTGTACTGCACCAGGCTGAACTTGCTCACCGGCGGAACCTGATACGTCCACGCCCCGTTTTCTTTGGCGCCCAGTTTCCGGCCGTCCAGTTTCAGTTCGATCTTTCCGGCGCGGTCGGAGCGGCGGATGCTGTCCACCACAAACCGGAACACCATCCCGTTTTCGGTACGCGTGAGCGTGAGCGGCCGGACCTTTCCGTCCTGACCGGCGCTGAATGCCGCCTGCACCTCCGCCAAGTCCACCAGGTTCGACAAGGCCAGCGTTCCGCTCAGCCGCGAACGATTGGCCGAAACGGTGCCGTAAGGCTCCAGATTGGCAAAATGCAGCGAATACCGCAGGGGCAGTACTTCGATAGTAAACTGATCCTCCGGCTGTGGCGGCTTGTTGAACAGCTTGTTTAAGTGAATTTTTACCGAGTACCTGGTTCCGTACGGCAGGCGTTCCTCCGGTTGAAACACCAGCGTTTTTTCACCGGTGCGGAACGTATGCCCTTTCACCGAAGGACTCAGTTCGATTACCTGCTCTTTCTCCTGTTCCGACAACCCGTTGAACCGTACGGGCGGCTTCGTAAAGGTGATCTTAACAGTATGTTGCGATTCAACAACGGGACCCGAATGACGGGCAATCAGGGCCTGGTTCCGGTTCGACGATTCCCGGTTCTGACAGGAAAAAAACGGCAGTAAAAAAACGGAAAGAACGACTACTTTCCAACAACAGGTACTTTTCATAGGGTTATTTTTAAAGGCTTAATATACACATTTCAGCGGGTAAAAAAGAGTCGTTCACGGTTTCTTTTCCGGCTTCCCCCTCTCTTTTCGACCGCACTACACAATCAGCATTCTAATTTAAAACATTTTACCGAAACACGCCGGATCATCCCTACTTTTTGCGTGCCCGAAAAAACAACCCTTTTTAATCAAACGCTGCCATTCTTAATGTTATTTTAAACCGGGCTTAATCTTCAGGTAGTATTGAACCGCGATCTTTGCCCCCGTAAGCTGCTGAAGCACATAACAACACGACAAACCGGCCGCGTCCCCGGCCGTTCGTCTGCATACAGAGCCAAACAAATTTTTCTCATGCTTTTTTATTGGGTACGGAAACCGTTCCGTACCCGATTTTTTTTCACCGCTCAACGGTCCCTTTCAACCCGCCGCCGGTAAAGAACCGAAGCCACTGAAAACAAAGGATTTGGAAAAGTGAAATTTATTCCTCAACTTTGTAAGGCAAATCAACCCAAGTGAAACAATTTATAAACCCCGAACTCCCCCCTGTAATAAAACAAGCAGGACTTTACCCCCCGGTGTTCTTCGGTACCTTTAGTACGGGTAAAAGAAGTTCTCAGTAATTTTAAATGACTGCAAACTGGATAGACATATCGAAATGGAATAATAAACCTGATAAATTTTTTTCTCAACTACAGAAAGAAATAGATGATCGGGAACCTGTTGATATAGTTGATTTAAGAAAATTCAATATCGATCTTGTTAATCTATATTGTCTATTTAAAAAGACAATATCACCTTATCCAAATGGTTTTTATACCTTTTTAATAAAGGATAAACCTATAGCTAATCTTTTTTGGTGGGATTTCATTCTAGAATCAGAGTTTGGTTTCTTACATTTCTTTCGAAAGCAAAGTCATGTCGAAGTGATGACATGTGTGTCGGAAAAAGAATTTGACTTAAAAAGCTTTATTGAATTCAATCTTAAGAAATATGCAAAAGATATTGAAGAAGAAAAGACTAAACTTGAAACGCATACTCTCTACATAAATCATTACGATAGTTACAAAAAGTGTGTTGAAGAATTGTGGCTTACTATTAAAGATTTAAAGATTGATCCAATTGATCTTGAGGAAGAAGTACAAAAAGATTCTAAAAGAGCCACAGCATTGATGCAGACATATATGGAAAACAATGTAAAGTTTCATACGTTAGGAAAATCTTTGATATTGAATGCTGCCTTCATGATTGAATCTTACTTAAATTTTCTAATCCGAATTACAGCAAAACCAGAACTTAGAGATTACCCTGAGGTGATGAAAAAGTACCTCAGCAATAATTTTATTGAGAAATTAAAAAGCTTGAAATTCTATACAATTCTTTTATCCGAAAATGTTGATCTTGATAATAAAGCAATAAAGGATGCTCAAAAGGTGATGACCTATAGAAATAAGTACGTGCATTTTGATTTGAGTTCTGAGTTAAATAAAATAGGAGTTGTTCATTTTGATAATTACTTCCCTGTTTTTCCAGCATATAATGATTCTCCTATTATCGAAAATGTTAAACTAAGCTTTCAGATACCATCTTATGATATCATTCAGTTTTCACATGAGGCTTGTCATCAATTTGTAAAATACATAGATAGTCTTCTTATTCCAAATGAATGGTCTGATGGGGTGAGATTATTAATGAGTCAGAACCCAATAGGATTTAATGAACAAAAAAGGGTTTATTCAGCGATATTCTCTAATGTTTTATTTGATGGATTTTTAGGAAAGAAATAAAAACAACTGAGAACAATGTATATACAAAATAGGCGTGATAGCAGAAATTTTAAGTGTTGTAGCCCGCTTCAACTTTGTTACTGTTTGATAAGTTTGAAGCACGCAATCACCTACTTTGCATATACTCTACGTTGTGCGGCATACTAAAAGAGCCCACACACAAAAGGCACATTTGTTTTTTGCCAACAATAAGCCAATGAAAAAAACAAAAGAGCCTATTTTTTGCCGAAGCACTGAATAGAAAGTAACTAAGAAAATATGATTGATAATTGGTTAGAATACAATGATGAAAATGATACAGGATATGTATTCAAACTTGTACAAATAACTGAAAAGAATTCTCCTAATGATGATTTAATCAAGCTAATTCAAGAAAAGATAATCACATCATATAGGAGATTGGACTATTACAAATTTCATCTCGGAGAAACTGTAACAGAAGATGAGATAAGAAAGTACATACAAGACCAAGTTATTCCTAAAGACGAAAATCAATTTGATAGAAATGTTCGACAAGGTGATTGGGGCGAAATATTATCAGGAATGATTGTTACCTATTTTCAAAACCTACTAATTCCGATTAACAAATTGCAATGGAAATTTAACAAGGATAAAGCTGTTTTTGGAACTGATATGATTGCCTTTAATAACGGTGAGAAAATTGAAGATATTTACTATTACGAGATAAAAACAAGGGTAAATCCAAACAATAAAGAAGGAAAAAGTCCAAATAGACATTATATCTCAATTTGGGCTCATAATAGTCTATTGAAGGATGAAAAATCGCCCACTGAATCAATTGCTGATTTTTTAGAAAGACTCTATTTTGAGAAAGAGGATTACACTACAGCCTCAAAATTCAAAGATCTTGTAAAGAATCCACAGAATTACAACAAGAACTTTGAACTTTTTTTAATTGTTGAAAAGGACAAATTTATTGATGAAATATTGACTGACTTGAATGAATTGCCACCAGAATTAGAGCCTCTTACTGTTACGATTATTTTAATAGATAGATTGAGTTCTTTAGTAAAACGTACATGGGAGGACATTGAATCAGTTTTAGTAAATAAACTTATAGAAGAGTAGAGCTTTATGAATAAGGAAGATTATTTAATAGAACTGAAATCAGACATAGACACACTACTTGGTGAATACAAGTTGAATAATTACAAGAGTCAAGCTTTTGCATGGAAACTAAATGCAAGATTTAACCGAACGTTTGATGAAAAATATCTATGGAATAGAGCTCTGTTTTTAGCAACTAATAGCTGTATCCTTTTACAAAATAATAGAGATAAAAAAACAGCAATAAAAGGATTATATGAAAGTGCTGAGATATATGAATATTTAAGTGAACTTCCAGAAGTATCAGATATCTACGACAAAGACTATCTGGTCGTTTTATCTGCACTGTGTTATGATTTATCAGGATACCAGGCTAATGCATTTTGTGTTGCAAATAAAGCAGGTGAATACGAACTTCAGACTTCAGATAGTGATATCAATTTAGATGTTGACAATAGTATAATTGAACAAATTAGACTAATTCTTTTAAAGAAAATTCCTCTTGCCTATAATAAACTAAACAGTGAGAATCTTGAACAAGATTCTGGTTATTCACTTTTCAAAAAAGGAATAGAAGAATGGTATCAATATGTATTGAAACTAAATGAAAACGATTACTTAGCAAGTATCGAGCACATTTACAATTACTATTTGCATTCAAATAATACTTATTTGTCACATTTGCTTTTTCTGTTAAAAACAAGGATAAAATTATTCGATGAAAGAAGTCTCTGGAAAAATGTGAGCACTAATGAAGAAATTGAAAATAGCTTGCAGTGGAGAAAATACGCAAAACTTCTTGCGTATGATTATTATTCGAATAATTCAATAAAGGAAATTGAACAGCGAAAATCAATATTTGAACTTTGGACATCCCAAATAAGAGCAATTGAACAAGGTCTCATTGAAAAAGATGAGAATTTCGTAATTCAAATGCCAACAAGTGCTGGCAAAACATTTATTGCTGAATTATCCATACTTAAATACTTAATAAAGCACCCAAATAAAAAATGTATTTATGTGGCTCCATTTAGAGCATTAACAAATGAGAAAGAGGAGGAGCTAAGTAAGTATTTTTCGAAAATTGGCTTCTCTGTTTCCTCTTTGTCTGGTAGTTATGAGATTGATGAATTTCAGGATGTAATATTATCAGACTCAGATTTACTTATTGCAACTCCGGAAAAGATAGATTTGCTTCTCAGAATTAATCCAGATTTTTTTGAAGCTGTTTCTTTTGTTGTTGTTGATGAAGGCCATATAATTGGCGACATTAGTACAAGGGCAACATTACTTGAGTTTCTAATAATCAGATTACGAATAAAGATACCTGAACTTAAAACACTATTTATTTCTGCTGTAATGCCTCCTGAAAATGCAGATGAATATTCTTTATGGTTAAGTGGAACTCAAAATAACGTACTTCGTTCTTTAAAGTTTAGTGACAGCCAAACAAACGAAGAATGGGAACCAACACGAAAACTTATAAGTTATTTCGAGTGGGGAGGAAACCGTGGCGATATTACGTTTCAAAATGTTGAAACTGAAGATGAAGAAACAAAAGAAAAACAAGGAGCAAAACTATATTCCTATTTGCAACATAGAGAATTTGGTAATAAATATCCCACTAAAAAAGTCAAAAAAGAAACTGCAGCATGTTTAGCTTATAAACTATCCGAAGAAGGTAATACATTAGTCTTTTGCGCCCAAGTACCAAGGATAAAATCTGTAGCTACTTCATTTTTACTATTGCTTGAGAAAATTGAAGAAATTCCAGACAGGTTTAAAGTAGATACCGATAAGAAGTCTTCGTATTATTCACAAATTTGGTATGGGGAAGACTCTTATATTACTCAGTCTATTGACAGAGGAATTGGAATACATTATGGAGACATGCCAGAACAAGTTCGTACAGCTGTTGAAGATGACTTTAGAAAAGGTAATTTGAAAGTGCTTTTATCAACGAACACTATTGGTCAAGGTCTCAACTTTCCTATAAAGAATCTGATATTCTATGAAACACAAATTGGTAGAAGAAACGGTAGAAACATATATATCCAATACAGAGACTTCTGGAATATTGTGGGAAGAGCTGGAAGAGCAGGAAAAGAAACAGAAG
The DNA here is from genome assembly GCA_016936355.1 of Bacteroidales bacterium. Taxonomy (GTDB): domain Bacteria; phylum Bacteroidota; class Bacteroidia; order Bacteroidales; family F082; genus Sulfidibacterium. The sequence continues at coordinate 14,852 of JAFGYB010000069.1, forward strand.
GGAAAATTATATTTATTATAAATTCATCTACTGACAGGAGATTGTATAATAATTTTATTGATAAGGGAAATATTGAAGATGCTGATAGTTTTGTTTATAAAGTTTTAGATGCGTTAGTTGATGATAGAATTAATTCAGATGAGTTTTCTGAATATTTGTCAATACTTTCTGAAACTTATTTACTTGATTTACTTACAGAAGAAATTATTGGAACAGAATATGAAAAAGTAATTGAAGAAATTATTAATAATAGTCTATTTAAAGTTCAAATTGACAAAAGACAACTTGATATAACTCCATTATCAAAAGGTTTCAATAGAATATTTAAATCATTTGAAGAAAACACAACATTTGAACAACTTTCCATATATAGAATTACAGGATTTTCATTCAAGAGCAATAAAATCATTGATGACTTTATAGATGAAAATATCGATGAATTAAAAATAGTTGCGGATGATGATAATTATTACGAAGTTATTAGGTATTTCTTAAAACTAATTTCAGATTTTGAAATTGAAGAAATGGAGGATTATAAGCTGGATAATTTAGATATAAACCCCACAGAATATTACGGTATTATTGAAAGCTGGGTAAATGGCTCGACAATTAAAGACATAATATCTCAATGGGAAGAATCTTTTGATAAAGATGTAACTGACTTGCATATCTTTATTTCAAAAGCCTTGTATTATTTATATCCTTGGGGATTTTCATCATTTCTACTCATATTATCTTATAGATTAAACATAGAATATAAAGACCTTCCTGAAAATACTAGAAGTTTATCCAGCTATATCAAATATGGACTTAATAGCTCTACAAGCTGTTTAGCCCGTTCATTAGGCATAAAAAGTCGGCAGGTATCTTTATTTTTATTTGAACAATCAAACCGATTAGAGGGTAATAATTTTATCAAATGGATTTCAAATCTAACAAATGAAGAAATTGAATCTTTTGATATTTCCATTTTTGATAAAGAAAACTTAAAAGATGTTTCATTAAAATTAACTCCAAATAGTTATAGAACACCAATATCTGATTTTCATTTTAGAATTAAAGGGACTTATTTCAGTAATGATTGGTCTAAAAATTCTATGGATGTTCAAATTGGAGATGAATTGAACTACTTGAGAGAGGAACAGAATCAATTCGACCCCTATGCTATCCTTATAATGAAAAATGGAAATGCGTTAGGTTATATTCCAAGAGAATATTCAAAACTGATAGCATCTGAAATAGATATTGAAGATTCAAACTATTCAATCATAATTGACGATATAACTGAAAAAGAGAATTATAATGAGATATATGTTCAAATGAATAAAATTGAATAGCCAATGCTAAAGCCATACACATTTGCAATTCCCCTCCCCCTCGCTCTCGCAAGTCTCTGACTTGTGAGTAGCAATTACTAAAGTGTGTAACTTGTGACATAATCTAAAAAACTCACAAGTGGCCCTTCGGAACACTTGCGAGAGCGAAGGGGACTTTACTAAATCTAAAATAATTGAATTAAAAAACTTTGAATAAAAGAAAAACACAATATTCTTTCATCTATTTATTGATTGGATTTATTTTCCTTTTCTTTTTTAACGGCAGATGGATTTTACCGATTGCTGCTTTTGTAGCACCGATATTTCTCATTCGTTTTTTACGATTTCAAAAACCAATTAATGGATTTCTATTAATTGTTCTTGTTGGTTGGGTATCAAACATTTTTGTCTGGAAAGGAATGTTGCCCATGTCCGGTTTTTTCTACTACTTGGTTTCTTTTATGATGAGTGTATTTACTTCGCTGACATTTTTAATCGACAGGATTTACACTCAAAAATTTAAGGGAATCGTTTCGACACTCATATTCCCGTCTGTTTATGTGATAATGGATTATATTAACATATTAGCCAATCCTTCGGGTTCATATGGCACTTTAGCTCATACTCAATCATCGTTGCCTTTATTACAACTTGTCTCGATTACTGGTATTTGGGGGGTAACATTTCTGATTTTGTGGACTGCATCATTAATAAACTGGCTTTGGGACAATTATTTTGAGAAAAGTAAAGTCTATTCAGCGTTTAGGTGGTTTGGTATTCCTTTTCTCTCTGTAATTATTTGGGGACAATTCAGGTTAATGCAATCCATTGATTCACCCACTGTAAGAATTGCTTCAATAAACAGCACCAAAACAGAGTATCATCATCGAACGATAACGAATTCTGACTCTCTGGTTGAAAAGGCAAACCAGGGATTTTTAGAAGATTGTGAAACAGCGGCTTCATCAGGCGCTAAAATAGTATTTGGACGAGAAACAATCATCAGTTTGCCCGTTAATAAAGAAACTGACTTCATCGAAAAAGCCAAAACAATTGCAAAACGTGACAATATTTACATTGGAATTCCTTTCCATATAATACCTGAAGAAAACTCTAATGAAAATCCTGAAAACAAAATAACCTGGATTTCTCCAACAGGAGAAACACTATTTACATATCATA
>JAFGYB010000070.1 GCA_016936355.1 Bacteroidales bacterium
ACCCGAATCGCTCGCCCATATTGGCAAAAAATGCCACATATAATCCTTTGGGGTGTCCTTTAAACATAAGCTTGTAATTTTGTAAATACTTGATTTGGAAACAAACAAATATATCAAAATTTCTGCTGATTTTACGTGATTGTTTGTAACTATCCCGTATTTATAATTATTCAACGGAATTGTCATTTTACCAGATTTTATCGACGTTACGGAAAGTCGGAAATTGAATATCTTTAACCAACTGTAATTTTTTTGTTGCACTATCGTCAAGTAGAGTGAATGAACACCACGGAATTTAAAAACCGGTTTTTTCCGATGAAGGATAAAATGTTCCGGCTGTCGTTGCGGATGTTACAAAACCGTGAGGAAGCGGAAGATGTGGTGCAGGAAGCGTTCTTGAAATTGTGGAGTATGACGGATCGGCTCGAAGCCTACCAGAATCCGGAAGGATTGTTAATGACCATGACGCGGAATTTGTGTATTGATAAGCTGAAATCGAAGAAAAACAAAGCGGTGTCGCTGATTGATGAGTGGTATAAAGGCAACGGATACGATCCGCACCATCAAAGTGAACTGAAGGATTTGATCCAAAGAGTGATGCAGGTGGTGGATACACTCCCCGAACAACAGCGGATCATTGTCCAGCTCAGAGATGTGGAGATGTACAGCTTTGACGAGATCGCAGAAATTACAGGGCACGACAGCAACTACCTGCGGGTAAACCTGTCGCGGGCCCGAAAGAAAATAAGAGAAACAATTGAAAAACTTCAGAAAAATGAATTACGACTCAATCGAAAAACTTCTTGAGCTTTTTTATGCGGGGGAAACCACGCTGGAAGAAGAAGACCTGTTGCGGGAATTTTTCCGGAGCGAACAGGTTCCCGAAAAGTGGAGAGCCGATCAGGTTCAGTTTCTGATGTATCTGGAGTCGCGAGATGTCGAAACTTTGGGCCAAGAATTTGACAGCAAATTGTTGTCAAAAATGGAAACAAAACCCAAACGAACGATCCAGCGATGGGTTTATAGCTTCTCCGGTGTAGCTGCAGCTGCATTGGTAGTAGTGTTGTTGTGGACCGACGGGTTTTTCCGCGCCCATCAACCCCTGCCGGGCACCATCAACAATCCTGAGCTGGCATTTGCTGAAACAAGAAAAGCTTTTATGCTTCTCTCAAAAAATCTGAATCAGGGGTTAGCCCCTGTGCAGGAAGCGTCGTCGGATTTTAATCGTCCGCTGCAACAGGCTTCTGACATTAACCTGTTAAGCAGTTCACTTCAGCAGGCCGATAAAATTCGTGTGCTTGATCAGACGTATAACATGATTCGGCCGGTCGGAAATACGTCAACAAATAATGAAAATAGATAATCAAATTAAATTGTAAAATCATGAAAAAGTTAATCATTCCGTTTGTTGTCATGACCCTCGCATTGATGCCTATGTTTACGCAGGCTCAAACGGTCATCGACAATTTATACCAAAAGTATGCCGGGAAACCGGATTTTACCAGCATCAATATTTCACCTGAAATGTTTCAGATGCTGGCTCAATTTGACATGAACGACAGCTCAAAAAAGGTGCAGGCTGCACAAAAGGCTATGGACCAGCTGAAAGGATTGAAAATGCTGGTGTATGAACCCAAAGACTCACTCAAGGCAATAGCCTTTTACAAACAGATTGAGAAAATGGTTCCTACCGTAGGGTTTAAGGATCTGATGACGGTTGACAGTCATAACAGTAAGGTTCGTTTTCTGGTCAACAAAGCCAAAGATGGAAAGATCAAAGAACTGCTGATGATTGTTGGTGGACCAAGTCAGGCCATGGTAATGAGTTTGACAGGTTTGCTGGATATGAAGACGATTAGTGAGATCTCAAAATCGATGAATATCAAAGGAATGGAAGATCTTAAAAAATTAAACGATAAACATGAAAAGTAGATCTTTTTTGATCCTTGTAATTCCGGCTTTTCTCCTGTTTGTATTGGCTTTGTGGGGATGCAGTAACAGTCAGTTGCAGCGAACCCTGAAGTACTACGGGGAAAAGCCGGGATTCGAGTTAAAGATCATCGACAACGATTCCATTAAAAACGGGTCACAGGATGGACTTTCCAAACTTACCCGCTACCTGACGGGTGTAAAGAAGGTTTATATTCTGAAGTTTGATTCTGCAGCCGGTAATCCTTCGGAAAACCAGCAGCTGTATCAGAAAATCCAGGAATATCTAAAACGACAGAGTTTTGCGGATGTATTTAGCCTGGAAGGCAGGAAACACATCGGTATCTATTTGAAAAAAGATAAGTCAGGTTCTATTGAACAGACCCTCTTCCTGAAATGGGGAGGTCGCTATTCGCTCTATATATGGGCCCCCAGCGATACAGATCAGAAAAAATAATTGGTTCATTGCCATAAAAAAAGCGGTGCCGCATGTGCAGCACCGCTTTTTTTATTTCGTACGGCTATATGGAAAAAATGAAAAGCGTTTCTAACTACTTCCTTTCGTCCGAAACGGTCAGTTTTTTTCTGCCTTTAGCTCTTCTTCTTTTCAGCACTTTCCGGCCGTTCACTGAAGACATTCTTTCACGGAATCCGTGTTTATTCTTTCTCTTTCTTACTGAAGGTTGAAACGTTCTTTTTGTCATTACTGTAAATTTTGGGAGTGCAAAAATAGAGGTTTTTTTTTATTACACAAAAAATATCTCCAAAAACTTTTTTCCTTTCCGTTGTGAAGGATAATGAATTACTGTGCGACCTGCCGATTCAGGCAGGCCGCACAGCAGGAGATTTATTTTTTCTGAATATTCTTGAGTGTTTCCACCAGGAAGTCCCAGAATTTTTCCACGGTGGCGATGTTCACCTTTTCGTCGGGTGAGTGAGGCCAGCGGATGGTGGGACCAAAGGAGATCATATCCCAGTTGGGATAAACGCTGCCCAGCAGTCCGCATTCCAGTCCGGCATGGATTACCTTTACTTCCGGAACTTTTCCGAATTTCTTGTTGTACACTTCCTTCATCTCTTTCAAGATGGGGGAGTCGGGATTGGGATTCCAGCCCGGATAGTCGCCAGAACTTTCGGCTTTCAATCCGTTTTCTGTCAGGACCTGACGAACCTGTTCGGCCAGTTTGTTTTTGCCGTCTTCGGTAAGGCTGCGTTGCAGAGATGCCATTTCAATTTTCCCGTTTTCAGCTTTCACCACGGCCAGGTTGGTGGAAGTTTCCACAATACCTTCCAGGTCTTTGCTCATGGCAATGGCACCGTTGGGGCAGTTGGCTACGGCTTTGAACAAATTAGCCTGTGCACCGGCTTCCATCACTTTAGCAGGAGCATCGGCTTTTTCAGTAGTGACTACAACACCACCATCGGTTTCTTCAAACTCGTCTTTGACGATTTCATCAAATTCTTTAACAAAAGTTTCAAAACTGGCAGCCTTGTCTTCGGGAAGTACTACCGTGGCAAAAGCTTCACGCGGGATGGCATTGCGCAGGTTTCCTCCGGCAACAGAGGCTACTTTCAGACCGTATTTTTCTGCGGCAGTCGACATCAAAGCATTGATGATCTTGTTGGCGTTTCCGCGTCCCAGGTTAATGTCCAGACCGGAGTGCCCTCCTTTTAAACCTTTCACCGTTACGGTGTAAGCAGCACTTCCTTCGGGAGTTTTTTCTTCTTTGTACTCAGCTTCAGCATTGGTGTTTACCCCACCGGCACAGCCAATGTACAGTTCCCCTTCGTCTTCAGAGTCCATATTCAGCAGGATTTCACCGTTCAGCAGTCCGGGTTTCAGCCCTTCAGCACCGGTCATGCCGGTTTCTTCGTCGATGGTAAACAAGGCTTCAATAGGTCCGTGAACCAGGTCTTTGGATTCAAGCACGGCCATGGCAGCAGAGGCCCCCATACCGTTGTCGGAACCCAGGGTAGTTCCTTTGGCAGTTACCCACTCACCATCAATGTAAGCGTCAATGGGATCTTTTTCAAAATCGTGGTTGGTATCGGCATTTTTTTGCGGAACCATGTCCAGGTGGCTTTGCAAAATCACTCCCTTGCGGTCTTCCATTCCTTCGGTGGCAGGTTTGCGAATGATCACGTTTCCCACTTCATCCACCAGGGTTTCCAGTCCCAGGTCTTCACCGAATTTTTTCACAAAGGCAATGACCTGTTCTTCTTTTTTTGAAGGACGGGGAATTTGCGTCAGACTGTAGAAATTTTTCCACAGCTCCTTGGGTTCCAGCTTCAATATGTCTTTACTCATTTTTGATATTTTTTAGAATGATTTATAAAGTCGTAAAATTAATAATTATTTGCTTTAAATTTTTTTCTTTCAGGTTCGGGTCTCTTAATAAAATAAAAAAAGGCCGCCCTTTCGGAACAGCCTTCTTTTCTATGTCAATTGAAAAAATTATTCTCCTTCAATTTCGGCTTCAACAACAGCCTCAGCTTTTTTCTCCATATTAGGAAGTTCCAATCCGTATCCTTTTTTCTTGTCTTCCAGTTTTAAGAGGAAGCCAAAAATAACGGATAAGATACCAAGCACTACAAAGATGAGAATGTCATTTTCGTAATCGTAAGTGATATTCAGTTTTTCATTGTTAATGATGGGGTAAGTTGACCGGGTAAACACTGTTGCCAACTCCAGTAGCGAAGCCCTGCTACCGTCCTTCAAACTGAATTGATCGGCAGCATTCAGGTTATTGGAGATGATTTTGTTTTCCAATGCTGTTTTGTTGACCTCTTTATCAGGTGTCGGAACATAAAATGTGTTCTGTACAATGGAGTCAACAACTCTTCCCGTGGCTTTGTCAATAGCAATTTTCAAATCTTTTGGATTGTAATTAATCTGATTTGATGCCAGTGTTTTCTGGAAACTTTGCTCGATGGAGGATTTAATCAGCATTTTATTCGGAGAAACAGTGGGATTAGAGGCCGTTAATACAATACCAAGAAGGGTAGGAATAACAACCAGGCCAATGTTCTGAATATAGAAAATAACAGCATAAGCGGTACCCAGTTTCTTTTCGGGAATAAATTTAGGTACGGAAGGCCACATGGCGGAAGGAACCAGTGAGAAGGCGATCCCCAGGATGATGACCATAACAGCTGCAAATATCCAATGATTTAGGAAGGGAACGGCGAGGAAACTATGGACAAGAAGAAGCATCACCGCACCAATGATCATGATGGTAGCTCCTTTTCCTTTTCTGTCGTAGATAGTTCCAAAAAGTGGAGTTAGGATAATGGTCCCTGCAGGAAGCAACATGGGAATATATCCGGCAAGTTTGGGTGCTACATGGTATTTATTGATGACGAAATCAGGGGCGAAATACAAGAAAGGGAAAACCGCTCCGTAAAACAACACACAAAGAATAGCAATGTACCAGAAAGCCTTATTGCTGACAATAGAAACAATGTCTTTTATGCGGAAAGGTTCTTCTTCTTCAACTTCAATATTCTCTTCAGATTTATCCAGTTTGATATCCATGATAATGTAAGTGATAAAAGCAACAAGACCTACCAGCATCAGGACAAAAGCCAAAAGGATGGGCGTACTGTAAGTGTATTTGATGGCCAGGGGCAATGAAATACCCAGTGCGAGTGCGGTTCCCAAACGGGCAATAGACATCTGCAGTCCCATGGCCAGTGCCAGCTCTTTACCCTTAAACCATTTTACTATAGCTTTGGACAAGGTAATCCCTGTAGCCTCACTTCCGATACCAAAAATTGCAAAGCCAAGACACGACAAGAATACCTGCATGGGAAGTTCGCCGACAAGTGGAAGGGTTACGTGCGAGCTTAACATATGGGCAGGCATAGAGGTCATGGCCCAGTAATTCAGCGCTGTTCCGATAGCCATCATTGCTGTTGCTCCCAATCCGGTAACCCTGATGCCCAGTTTATCGAGGATCAGACCGCTGAAGATCAACATAAGGAAGAAAACGTTGAACCATCCATAAGAACCCGTATAGGCTCCAATATCGTTGCTGGTCCATCCCAGTGCTGTTTCTAAAACCGGTTTAATTGAGGAACCTGCATAATTAAAATAATACGCCCCGAACATGGACATGGAAACTACAAACATTGCTGTCCAGCGGGCCAGGGGGGACTCTCTGAGAGATTTCTGAATTGCTTCTGTCATTGTATTTTATTTTATTATTCGAATTTAGATTACGGAATCGGGCGAAATTAAACAAATTTTATTAGTATTTCTTTATTTTACCTCGTCAGAGAGCGGGTGATTTTTCAACAAGTTGATAAATAGTGATTTATTAACTTGTTTGGGACTGAACTTTTTTGAAAGATTATTTCTTAAAAACATGAACAATTTGTTTGGTTTGGAAAAATTCTTCCCTGAAATACCGATCCAGCGAAACTGTGCGAACCTTGACCCGCTTGATCTTCTTTACCCGGTCGAGTTCCTCATCAATACCGGTTCCTTTCAGATACACAATTCCGTTGGGAACTTTATTAAACGATTGAGAGTGGATTTTGTATAAGGTCCATTTGCTGAATACTTCCAGGTCGGTCACTGCCCGACTGATGACAAAGTCAAAGGTCCGGTTTACCTGTTCCATCCTGATTTGTTCGGCTTCCACATTTTGGAGTCCCAGGGCTTCGGCTACCGCCTGCACTACTTTTATTTTTTTCCCGATGGAGTCCACCAGGTAAAATTTGGCTTCCGGAAACAGGATGGCCAGCGGAATACCCGGAAAACCGCCGCCGGTTCCGGCGTCCATCACTTCGGTATAGGCCTTGAAAGGAACATATTTGGCAATGGCCAGCGAATGCAACACATGATGCACGTAAAAGGCATCCATGTCTTTTCGCGAAATCACGTTGATTTTGCTGTTCCAGTCGAGGTATAGTGCTTCCAGCTGCAAAAACTGTTCTTTTTGCTTTTCTGTCAGTTCCGGAAAATAATTGAAGATGAGAGATGATGCCATAGATTTCAGAAAAGGCAAAGGTAAAAATTATTTAATGTGGTGTTGAAACGGTATGATCTGCCGCACTTTCAGCGCTCTGTATTTCTCTTTTTTTAACACAGGATTTCAACCTGCGCAGTTATCTGTCGGGGCGTTGCCCTTTGTTGTTCAAATAGCAACAGATGATAAACTTGTGTCACAGGAAAAGATTTATTAATTTAGTTGAAAATCCCGAAGGGATGAAAAATATTAATGCCGGCCGGAGTTTGCGGAGGCCGGTGTTAAGGAATAAAAAAACATCAGGGCTGAAGGCCCGATACATTATACCAACAAACTGCTATGCCTCAAAGTTTGTCAAAAATATATCTTCATTGTGTATTTTCCACAAAGTACAGAAGACCTTTGATTAAGGATGATCTTCGCGATGATTTGTACGCATATGTAGTTGGTACTCTGTTTGCTTTACATTCATATACGGTTGCAGTGGGAGCCCATAAGGATCATATCCATTTCTTATGCACGTTGCCCAGGACCAGTACGGTAGCAGAACTCATTTCAAAAGTGAAGACGGCTTCATCCAAATGGTTTAAAAAGAATGGAGTCGAAGATTTCTCATGGCAAAACGGTTATGCTGCTTTCTCTGTTAGTAGCTCTGTATTGGAGGTTGTAAAAGGATATATCCAAAATCAGGACGAACATCACCGGAAGAAAACATTTCAGAAAGAATACAAAAATTTTCTGGATGATTATGGTGTGGAATATAATGAGCAATATGTTTGGGATTGAGCTGATGACCTGTCGCACTTTCAGCGCTCCTCATTCCTCTTTTTTTAACACAGGGTTTCACCCTGTGCAATTTCTGTTGGGGCGTTGCCCCTTATGGAATTTTCGTTTTTTATGAGAGCGGGTATTCCTTTGTAATTCTGTGTCGGGGTGTTGCCTCTTACGAATACAGGGTTAATCATAAAATCAGATCACAATGAAGACCTTGAGTTTATTTATCTGTCAGATCATTGCTTTTTTGATTTCATCAATGATAGTTGACAGGTAGTTTTGTATGCAAACTTGTGATTTTCTGGAGAATCCCAAAGGGATGACAGATAACAACAAAGGCCGGAGTTTACGAGGGCTTGTGATAAAGGTGAAGACAAAAAAGGGCTGAAAGCCCGACAGATTTTTGACAGTAGCTGAAATTAAAAAATGACAAATTTTTTCGCAAAAACTTGCGTGGTAATTTTTTTTACATAGATTTGCCTCATTATTCAAATGCTCCTCCGGGACGTTTGGATTATACAGAGGAGTGGAGAGATCAGGCTCAGTGAAGCTCCGGCAACCTGCCCCAAGGGAAAGGTGCCAATACCTGCCGTTCCGGTAAAAACCGGAAGGAATTATAATTTAAACGTAAAGTTATGAAGTTAAATCATCATCCGGATTTTCCGGCAGGAGTCAGTCACAACAAAAACATACAGTCGAATCTTCAACCTGAATATTCATTCAGGAGGATGTTCATTCAAATTTCATTGCGAATGCTTTAGGGGCAAGGTGCGTTCCTGTTGTTGCATGTTGTCCCTAAATTCCTGTTTGCCTTTTTAGCTGGTTCATTGCCTGAACCGCTGATCCATCAAATTTATTATTCCTTTTAAAAATATTTATCATTATGAAATACGAAACATTACAGGTCCATGCCGGCCATACCCCCGATGAAACAACACTCTCAAGAGCGGTTCCCATTTATCAAACTACATCTTATGTTTTTAAAAATACTGAACATGCGCAACGGCTCTTCGAATTAAAAGAGTTCGGAAATATCTATACCCGTCTGATGAATCCCACCACCGATGTGCTGGAACAACGCATAGCCTCGCTGGAAGGCGGGGTGGCAGCTCTGGCTGTATCCTCGGGGCATTCGGCCCAGTTCATTGCACTGAACAATATTTTGGAACAGGGCGACAACTTCGTTTCTTCGCCGTATCTGTATGGAGGAAGCTACAATCAGTTTAAGGTTTCATTTAAAAGATTAGGTGTGCAGGTGCACTTTGCCAAAAATCTGAACCCCGAAGAATTTGAAAAGCTGATCGATGAAAAAACCAAAGCCCTGTACCTGGAAACCATCGGCAACCCGAGTTTCGAGGTGCCCGATTTTGAAAAATTCGCAGCCTTGGCTGAGAAATACAACCTGCCTTTGGTGGTGGACAATACCTTTGGTGCCGGTGGCTATTTATGCCGTCCGCTGGAGCAGGGCGCTCATATTGTGGTGGAATCGGCCACCAAATGGATCGGCGGCCACGGCAACAGCATCGGCGGTATCATTGTGGATGGCGGTACCTACGACTGGGGCAACGGCAAATTCCCTCAATTCTCCGAACCTTCCGAAGGCTATCACGGACTGGTATTTTCGGATGTCTTTGGTAAGGATTCAACGTTTGGCAACATTGCCTTCATTGTCCGTGCCCGGGTGGAAGGACTGCGGGATTTTGGTCCGGCCCTGAGTCCGTTCAATGCCTTTTTGATTCTTCAGGGTGTGGAAACGTTGTCGTTGCGGGTACAGCGGTCGGTGGACAATACGCTGGAACTGGCACAGTGGCTGTCGAAACACCCGAAGGTGGAAAGTGTTTCCTATCCCGGTTTGCCGGAAGATCCCAAACACGAAACGGCCAAAAAATACCTGCAACACGGATTTGGTGCGGTGCTGAGTTTTTCCCTGAAAGGCACCAAAGAAGAAACGGCAAAATTTGTGGAAAACCTGCAACTCATCAGTCACCTGGCCAATGTGGGTGACACGCGCACCCTGATCATCCAGCCGGCATCCACCACGCATCAGCAGTTGAGCGACGAGGAATTGCAGGCCGTGGGCATCGGGCCTACTTTACTCAGACTTTCCGTCGGCATTGAACATATCGATGATTTGATCGAGGACATTGAACAAGCATTAAAAAACCTATAATTCATGCTGCAATATCTGAATATAAAAGGTGATTTTACACTGGAAAGCGGGGCATTGCTTTCCGGTGTTCAGATTGCCTACCATACTTACGGTGAGTTAAACGGCGCCAAAGACAACGTGGTGTGGATTTGCCATGCTTTGACGGCCAGTTCGGATGTGGCCGACTGGTGGTCGGGACTGGTGGGGCCGGGGAAGTGTTTCAATCCCGAGCATCATTTTATTGTCTGTGCCAATGTGCTGGGATCGTGTTACGGAACCACCGGGCCTTTGTCGGAAAAGGAGGATGGAGAAGCCTGGTATCAGGATTTTCCGGATGTCACCGTTCGGGATATGGTACGGGCGCACATTGTTTTGCGCGAACACCTCGGTATTGAAAATATTGAGGTGGTTACCGGTGGTTCTATTGGTAGTTTTCAGGCATTAGAGTGGTCGATTATGGAACCAGATCGTATCAAAAATCTGATTATCGTAGCCAGCGGAGCTAAATCCACTGCCTGGAATATCGGGCTAAATGAGGCACAGCGTATGGCTATCCGCGGTGATAAAAGTTTTTATGAAAGACATCCTGAAGGAGGAAAAGAAGGAATGAAAGCGGCCCGTGCCGTGGCGTTGCTCAGCTATCGCAATGCGTTGGCATATAACCAAACGCAGCCGCATTACAGTGAAGACCGTGTGGATGATCTGAAGGCGGTTTCGTATCAGCAATACCAGGGCGAGAAACTGGCCGGCAGGTTCAACGCCTATTCGTATTATTCACTCACCCGTTCGTTTGACAGCCATCATGTGGGGCGTGGTCGTGGGGGATTGGAAAAAGCGCTGGCAAAAATTCAGGCCCGGACACTGATTATCGCCATCGATACGGACATTCTTTTTCCCGAACCCGATCAGTGGTTGATGAAAGAAAATATTCCGGATGCTAAACTGCAGTGGATCCATTCCGATTTTGGACACGACGGTTTTTTGTTGGAATATGAAGCTTTGACTGAAGCAATGAATGGTTTTTTACAGATTGGTAAAGCAATTAAAGATTAATTAAATGAAAAAACTAAACATAGGATTATACGGACTGGGGGTTGTGGGACAAGGCTTGTACGAAGTGCTGCAAAACAGCAAAACGGTGGACGCCGAAATTGCCTCCATCTGCGTGAAGCAGGAAAAGGAACGAACGGTGGGGGAGTCGCTCATTACGCGCGACCAGCGCAAAATCATTGAAAACGACGACATCAACATTGTGGTGGAACTGATCGACGATGCCGAGGATGCCTATCGTATTGTGAAGGAAGCCTTGCTGGTCGGGAAGAATGTGGTCTCCGGGAACAAGAAGATGCTGGCAGCGCATCTGGAAGAACTGATCGGTATTCAGAAAGAAACGGGCCGTTCGCTGTTGTATGATGCTTCTGCCTGCGGTTCCATCCCCATCATCCGCAACCTGGAAGAGTATTACGACAACGACCTGTTGCTTTCCATCACGGGGATATTGAATGGCTCATCCAATTACATCCTGACCAAGATCTTCCGCGACGGACAGGATTACCAGGCCGCTTTGAAAGAAGCGCAGGAACTGGGCTTTGCCGAAAGCAATCCCGCTTTCGATGTGAACGGCAACGATTCGCTGTTTAAACTGGTGATTATTACATTGCATGCCTTTGGTTTGCTGGTAAACCCTGACGATATTTTCAGGTTCGGTATTTCGAACATCAGTGGTTTCGATGTTCGGTTTGCTAAAGAAAAAGGATTGAAGATTAAGCTGGTGGCTAAGGTGACGAAAACGGAAGACAACCGGCTGGCTTTGTATGTAGCCCCGCAGTTTGTGCAACCGGATAAATACATTTACAATGTGGAGGACGAATACAACGGCGTGGTGATCAAAGGCGCGTATTACGACAAGCAGTTTATGTTTGGCAAAGGGGCGGGGGCGTACCCCACGGGCTCTGCCGTGTTGTCCGATATTACGGCTTTGAGCCACAACTACAAATACGAATACAAGAAGTTGAAGTATTTCAAAAAGCCTACGTTCTCCAATGACCTGGTGTTGAAAATTTATTTGCGCTACCAACGGGAAGAAGACCTGGAGCTCTTTCATTTTGAAGAAATTCTGGAACAGTATTCCGGAACGGAAAATCGTTTTGTGGTGGGCAATATGAAACTTTCAAATTTGCTGGCCATCAAAGAGGTGTTGGATGAGTTGCCTGTGTTTTTAGGCGTGATTTGAGGCAAGTGACGCGGTGACAAGTGACGGCGTGACAAGTTTTTGTTTGTCATACTGAGCGCCCGCCTGCCGGCCAAGGCTGGTGAAACCGGACAGGCAGGCAGCGAAGTATCTCTATGTAGAAAGAGATTCTTCTCTCCACTGCGTTCCGATCAGAATGACAGCATTCCTTCGCAACCCCAACCTCCCGACAAGTCGGGACAGGCTCTAAAGGGGCGTGCTTTTGCTGATTCCCGGCGCGCGTCTCCATACGCGTGATGGTGTGCCTAAACAGGCATGGCCCCATTTTTTGTCCGGGGAAGCTTTGCACAAACAGGCATGGCTCCACTTTTCGTCCGGGGAAGCTTTGCACAAACAGGCACGGCTCCACTTTTCTTCC
>JAFGYB010000071.1 GCA_016936355.1 Bacteroidales bacterium
AGAAAACTCTAATGAAAATCCTGAAAACAAAATAACCTGGATTTCTCCAACAGGAGAAACACTATTTACATATCATAAGGCAAGACCTACTTATCCGGGAGAATGTGACTATGGTGATGGAGTGATAAAATATTTTGATTCGCCTTATGGAAGAATTGGTTCAGCCATTTGCTTCGATATGGATTTCCCATTTTTGATTAGTCAAACTGGTAAAATGAATATTGACATTATGTTAGTGCCCGGTAGCGATTGGGAAGAAATCGCTCCATATCATACTTACGTTGCATCTTTAAGGGGCATTGAAAATGGGTTTAACATGGTAAGGTCAACATTCAAAGGATTTTCTGCTTCCTTTAATTATAAAGGGCAACTTTTATCGTCCAATGACTTTTTTAAGACCGATGAAGTAATTTTATATTCAGATGTGCCTGTAAAAGGACAAAAAACGATTTATTCATTTTTAGGAGATTATTTTGCATGGCTCTGCATTATATTCTTTCTCTCAATGAGTTTTGTTTACGTTAAAAATAAATGGATTAATATAAAAGAGAAATGATACCCCTCGCTCTCGCAAGTCTCTGACTTGTGAGTAGCAATAACTAAAGTGTGTAACTTGTGACATAATCTAAAAAACTCACCAGTGGCCCTTCGGAACACTTGCGAGAGCAAAGGGTTTTTTATCGGGTACGGAAACCGTTCCGTACCCGATTTTTTTTACTCCGCTCAACGGTCCCTTTCAACTCGCCGCCGGTAAAGAACCGAAGCCACTGAAAACAAAGGATTTGGAAAAAAGAAATTTGTTTTATAACTTTGGGTAGTTAAACATGACAACATGTTACCAATTATGAATGCCGGATCTCCCTCATTAGAATAAAAAGCTTTGGTATTCCTCGGACAGGTGTTATTCGGTACTTTTTGTACACTCAAAAGAACTTATGAAAAATCACCCTAAATAACATACTCATGAAAAATTTAATTGTTTTTATTTTAATGTTTTTAGCGTTCAATAGTACAGCGCAGGAAATCAACATTAACAAAGCTCTAATCGGATTTGACGATTATATGTCAAAAGTTTTAAAAGACTGGAATGAGCCCGGAGCAGGCGTTGCCATCATCTATAAGGATCATGTAGTTTATAAAAAAGGATTTGGTTACAGGGATTATGGAAATAAACTACCGGTTACTGAAAATACTTTGTTTCAGATTGCATCGAACACTAAACTTTTCACAACAGTTGCTGCTGGCTTTTTGGTCAATGATGGCACTTTTGCCTGGGATAAGCCAATAAAAGAATCTGTTCCTGAACTGGAATTTTATAACGACCAGTTAAATAATCAGGTTACCCTAAGAGATATGCTGGGGCATAAAACAGGTATTTCGCGGCACGATATGATTTGGTTTCAATCAGATTTTACTCGAAAAGAACTATTTAAAAGAATAAAGTTTTTGGAACCTTCAAAACCTTTGCGTCAGAGCTTTATTTATAACAATCTTATGTACACGGCAGTTGGGTATTCAATTGAATTAAGAACAGGAAAAACCTGGGAAAAATTTATTACTGAGAAATTATTGTCTCCTCTTGAAATGAAAAACACCATTTTCTCTATTGCCGAGATGCAAAAGTCAAATGACTATGGAGTTCCCTATAATGAGGTACGTGACACAACGCTTCTTTATAAAATACCTCTAAAAGAGGATGGTGCAGCTGTTGGCCCTGCCGGCTCTATGATTTCAAATCTGAATGACATGTCACACTGGGTACTTGCCCTTATAAATAATGGTAAATACAATGGTAAAGAAATTATACCTCCTGATATAATTAAGGAAAGTCTGAAGCCGGGAATTGCTTTTAGAAACACAGAACTGGAAGAAAAAGGATATAATGAAAGTCTGAACGGGGTGTATTGTATGGCCCGAATAAACGAAATCTATAAAGGAAATGTATTAACAAAACACGGTGGCGATATGCCCGGTTTTCATTCACAGGTAGCTATTCTCCCGTACGATAGTATTGGAATTGTAACTTTTGTTATTGGTGACCAGGGGGCTATTTTAAGGGATGTCATCATGTATAATGTTGTTGATCGTCTGTTAAATCTTGAGCAGACAGATTGGAATGGAAGAAGACTGGCGGACTATTTTAAAGGAAAAGAACTCTCCAAGAATGCAAGAGGCCAGGTCGGATACGATCATGTGGAAGGAACATCTCCAACTCACAAACTCCAGGATTATGCGGGAACATACACCCACGAAGCCTATGGAGACTTGAAAGTTGATTTTAAAAATGATTCTTTATTTTTTGATTTTCGAAAAATTGTTTTGCCCCTGTCACACTATCATTACAACAGATTCGATACTCCCAATGATGAAGATTATGGCAAATGGAGTCTAAACTTTGAAATAAATCCACAAGGTGATCTTGGTTCGGTGATTGTTTCAATAGATGAGGGACAAGTTATATTTACTAAAAAACCGGATGAAACCCTGACTCTTCCCGAAACATTAAAACAATATGTTGGCAAATATGAAATTGCGGGTTCCCAAATTGAAGTTGTTTTGAAAGATAAGAAACTAACTATTCTTGGAAGTACGAATGAAGTATTAATTCCATATAAAAAGAATATTTTTAAGTTTGAAAAATTTGATGATATGCAGGTTGAATTTGTAAAAGAAAACGATAGGGTCTCGGGATTGAAATATAAAACCCCATCCGGAATATTTGACTGCAAAAAGATAAAGTGACTTTTCATAACATTTTGTATCAGTAAAAGCAGGGAAAGCACTAAATATCAGGGGTTGTATCCCTCGCTCTCGCAAAGCCTGTCCCGGGACATCGGGGTCACTGACTTGTGAGCAGCAATAACTAAAGTGTGTACCTTGAGTTCCGGCAACTGAAACCAAACAATTATGAGCCGTGCCTATAAATTTCATGATCCCGAAGGAATTTATTTCATAACCTTTGCTACAGTGGGTTGGATAGATGTTTTTATCAGAAAAGAGTATAAAGACAGGGTTCTCGAAAGTCTGCAATTCTGCCAGGAGCATAAAGGGCTAAATTTACATGCATGGTGCATTATGTCGAGCCATGTGCATATGATAGCCAGCGCGAAAAAAGGTTTTGATCTGACAGGAATAATCAGAGACCTGAAAAAATTTACTGCAAGGCAATTGCTTAAAGCAATCAAAGAAAACAATGAGGAAAGCAGAAAAGAGTGGATGTTGGCTCTCTTCAAAAGAGCCGGTGAATTGAATAGTAACAACAAAATCTTTCAGTTTTGGAGACAAGACAACAAACCCATTGAGCTGTATAGTAATGCTGTAATGGATCAAAAATTAAACTATCTTCATAACAACCCGGTTGAAGCAGGAATTGTGGAAAATGCTGAAGACTATTTATATTCGAGTGCCAAAGACTATGCCGGTATGCAAGGACTATTACAGCTGGAGTTGTTGGAATGAAGAAGAATACTCACAAGTGGCCCTTCGGAACACTTGCGAGAGCGAAGCAACTTTTGCCAACAAACAGATTTCAAATAATTACCAGAATTTCTTCATACTGGCATATTTTTGATTTCTAAAATTAACCAGAATATTGTATATTTGGCAAAAATTTGCAAATAAAATGCCTAAGGTTATTGAAAAAAGATTGATTGAAGAATTTAAGGACAAGGAGTATTTTACTCGTGAAGAGCTTCTTGAATTTTACCGTTATTTCGAACCAGAGTTAAAAGAGGGAACTTTTGGGTGGAGGATTTATGACCTTAAGAATAGAAACATTATTAAACCTCTAAAAAGAGGACTCTATGTAATCTCTTATAAGCCCAGATACAAACCAGACATTACTCTAAACATCATTAAGGCAGCAAAGCAAATCACGGAAAGGTTTGAGGAAATAAAACACTGTATTTGGGAAACAGCATGGTTAAATGAATTTGTACAGCATCAGACAAGCAAGTCTACCCTAATCATTGAAATTGAAAAAGGTTTTGAAGAATCTCTTTTTTACGGACTTAAAGATTCCATGCGAAAAGAAGTGTTTTTGAATCCTGATGAAAAAGCGATTGACTTCTACATTGCCGAAAGCAACCAACCAGTTATCATAAAAAGGCTTCTGACCAGGCCCCCTCTGATCAAGCGAACTGAAAAGAAAATTAAATTCTACACTCCTACCCTAGAAAAGATATTAGTAGACTTATATGCTGAAGATAAACTTTTCTTCTATTTACAAGGTTCTGAATTGATACACATATATGAGAATGCTATCTCTAACTACGCCATTAACTTCACCAAGCTTTTTAGTTATGCAAAACGAAGAGAGCGGGAACAAGATATCAAACAGTTCATGACCAACCATATGTTTCACCTAGTAAAAGACATTATCAATGATTAAAGCTCATTGTTTTACAGAAGATTGGTTAGATCAATTCAAAAAGCAAAATAAATACAGAAGAATTGACAAGATCGTTTTGGAAAAGATGATCTATGCACTGCATTTACTGGAATGCCTAAAAGCGAATGGACTCAACTTCGTCTTTAAAGGTGGTACTAGTTTAATTCTCTTGCTTGATGAAGGGAACCGCTTCTCAATTGACATTGATATTATCAGTAAAACTGATAAGGAGAAGATGGAAGGCGTTTTGAACAAAATTATCCCAAGATCCCAATTTACAGAATGGCAATTGCAGGAACATCGCAGCTATCAACCTGGTGTACCAAAAGCTCATTATAAATTTTCTTTCCAAACCAATTTGCATGGATCCGGAACCATATTGTTGGATGTACTTATTGAAGATCCGCCCTATCCAGAATTAATTGAAAAACCTGTTGTAACCAAATGGATTGAAACAGATGGAGAAACTATGGTAACTGTTCCTTCTATCGATTCCATTACTGGAGATAAACTGACTGCTTTTGCTCCTAATACCATTGGAATCCCCTATTTTAAAGGAAAAGATAACCAACCCTTTTCAATGGAGATATGCAAACAACTTTTTGATCTGAGTAAATTATTCGAAAAAATTGAAAATATGGAGACCGTTTCTGCAAGCTTCAAGGCATTTGCAGAACATGAAATTGAGTATAGGAAAAATGGTAATCCTGATTTTGCAATAACAAAAGAAAAAGTATTACAAGACACAATAAATACCTGTTTAATTATTGCTAAACGTGGTAATGGTTCAGATGATGAAAAGAATAAATTCGATGAGTTACAAAGAGGAATCAGAGCTTTTGGTACCGGATTTCTAATGTCTGGAAATTTCCGTATTGATGATGCTATACCTGCATCGGCCCGGATCGCCTATTTGGCTACCAAAATTCTGTTTAACGACTTAACACCTATAGCTTACTATGCAGGACAGGATTTCAGGGATTGGGTCATTGAAGATCCAGACTGGAATTTCTTGAACCCTTTGAAGCGACAACCAAATAAATCGTCATTTTACTATTGGTACCAAACATATAAATTAACAAAAACAATGACCTTATAATTATGGGAATGAACGAACAAGAAACCCGCTTCTTCTTAATAAACCCCATATTAAGAAAAAAAGGATATGATGATATTACAAAGCTACGCTTAACCCCCCGCACCTGTCGAGCCTCCCACTTGTCTCGAGCATCCGCTTGTGCCTGATCCTCGCTCTCGCAAGTCTCTGACTTGTGAGTAGAAATAAATAAAGTTTGCAACTTTAGTTCCAGCATATGAAACAATGAAATTTAATCTAAAAAACTATGTGGATATTCATTTCGATTTTCGGATTAGTTTTTGGGCTTTTTGCCTTTAGTCAAATTGTTTATCCTTTGTTTTCAGCGCTGCCTAAAGCAAAAAAACTTGAGCGGGAAGGCAAACTTATTAAGCCAGTTCCAATCACAACATTTATAATTCCTCCTATTAATATGGGGTATTTTACTCATTTGGTTCAATATGGATAATTAACCACTATTTCTCTGAATACATTAAAGTTTACTATATTGTTCTTGGAGTCATTTTATTTGTTGCCATTTTACAAATCCCAAAGCAAAATCGAGATCTTGAAGTGGACTTCAAAAATTCGAGGAAAGAATACTTAAAAGAAGAATAATAAGGAATATATCAGCTTATAAAAGTTTAAACTGCAATAAGTTTGTAACTTGTGACATAATCTAAAAAACTCACAAGTGGCCCTTCGGAACACTTGCGAGAGCGAATACCTTTTTAAAATAACGGCACAATTCTTAATGTTATTTTAATCACATCTTAATATTCAGATAGTATTTGAATTGGAGATCTGCCCCGAAGAAATCAGGCAAGAGCAACCCCCATTTCTTCACCAATTATTTGTCAGAGTAACTATTTTTCACATGCTTTTTTTTATTGAGTACGGAAACCGTTCTGTACTCAATTTTTTTTCAGTCGGCACCAAAAGCATGGGCAAATACAGTCATAATATCAAACTGTTCGCGTTTTTTTTTCTATTGATGAGGGTCGGTCCGTAAGGTCCTGCTTTCATTTTTTATGCCTTCAACCACCCAATCAGCAAGCACTTTTTTCTCTAATTTTACATCGGGTTTTAGCAGATCATTATGAGTTCAAAAGAAAATAAAGGAGTAAAACTTGATATCTATTCAGCAGCATCGACGTCTGAAAATGAACGGCCATTACTGCCCTTTGGCATCAGTGCCGGATTTCCATCTCCGGCCCTCGATTTTATTGATGTCACCATCGATCTGAACAAGGAACTCATCAAACACCCTGCGGCAACCTTTTATGGCAAGGTCCAGGGAGAATCCATGAAAAATGCCGGTATCAATGACAGGGACCTGATTGTTATCGACAAAAGCATTGACCCCTCCGACGGGAAAATTGCCGTTTGTTACCTGGACGGAGAATTCACTTTAAAGAGGCTGAAGATCGACAAAACCGGGCTGTGGTTGCTGCCTGAAAACGAAAAGTACCAGCCCATCAAAATTGAAGAAGAAAACAACCTGACCGTCTGGGGGGTTGTAACCTATGTTATTAAAAAGTTACTGTGATGTTTGCTCTGGTCGACTGCAATAATTTTTACGCTTCCTGTGAGCGGGTATTCCGTCCCAATCTCAACGGGAAACCGGTAGTTGTCCTGTCGAACAACGACGGCTGTGTGATCTCCAGAAGTCAGGAAGCAAAAGCGATCGGAATTCCCATGGGCATCCCTGCTTACCAGGTAGAGGATCTGTTTAAAAAGCATGAAGTGCATATTTTCTCTGCCAATTTCCCTCTGTACGGTGACATGAGCAACCGGGTAATGGATATTCTGGGAAGTTTCACCCCGGATATGGAAATTTACAGCATCGACGAAGCTTTTTTAAAACTGGATGGTTTTGAGCATATGAATGTACAGGAATACGCGACCTCCATGCGCCGAAAAGTACACCAATGGACCGATATTCCGGTTACCATTGGCATTGCTCCCACAAAGGCCCTGACGAAAGTTGCCGGCCATGTGGCCAAAAGGTTTCCCAAAAAGACGGATAACATCTATATCATCCGGACAGAGGAGCAAAGAATCAAGGTACTGAAGTGGATAAAAATTGAAGAGGTCTGGGGTATCGGGAGGCGTTATGCAAAAAAACTCAAAGCCAAGGGTATCCATACGGGCTATGATTTTACGCTTATGAGCAGTGCCTGGGTGAAAAAACACATGTCGGTGACCGGACTCCGGCTGCAACAGGACCTGCAAGGCATTCCCACCCTGGATCTGGAACAGGTTCAGGTCAAGAAAAATATAGCGACGACCCGCACTTTTGAGAAAAACTATACGGATTATGAAGACGTCAAAGAAAGGGTGACCACTTTCGCCGTGGTCTGTGCCGAAAAGCTGCGCAAACAGCATTCCTGTTGCAGTGCACTGTCGATATTCATCAGCACCAACCGGGAGCGAAAAGATCTGCCCCAGTACCGCCGGGGCATCACCATACAGTTACCTTTTCCCACCAACTCCAATATTGAAGTGGCCCGGTTTGCTGTGCTGGCACTGAAAAAGATATTCAAACCAGGCTACCAATATAAGAGGACGGGAGTTATTGTGCATGAGCTGACACCTGACGACAGCTGGCAACAGTCACTTTTTGAAAACCGAGACGAAAAACACATTCCCCTGATGCAAACCATCGACAGGCTCAATGCAGCCTACGGACAGCAAAAGATCAGACTGGGATCCCAGGACCAGGACCGGGTGTGGAAAATGAAACAGGAAAGGCTTTCGCCGGGATATACTACCAAAATATCAGATGTCATCACCGTCAACTGCCGGAAGTGAATTGACTCATAACATGGTTCAAGCGATCGCCTGGGCCTTAATAACGACTGTCACAAGCAGACAGAGGAAACCGGATTTTTTACAGGAAAATCAGTTTTCGTCCGTAGATGAGTTCTTCAATTTCGGGGGACGGCCCCAGGAAGTCTCTCCGGAAGCGGTCCATCTCCCCTTTGGTTTGCTCCGACAGCAGTTCCGACATTTCCTCCATCACTTCCTCGCCAATGGCCATGGGCGGCATGTTCATGATCATGTGGTTGCCTTCGAACTGGCCGATCAGCTGGTATTCTTTCATTTCACTCACCGGTTTGTCCTTGAAAAAACATTTGGACAGCCAGTCGCTCAGGCTGAAATCCGAGAGGTCGATGGCAATCACCCCGTCGGCGCTTTTCTCCTGAACAAGCCTCATCTGGTACTGCTGCAGGTTTTGCATCGACTCTTCCGACATGCCTTTCTGCATTTCCTGGTAACAGTCCAAACACATGGCATATTCGAAGACCGTGGCGCTGAAATCGTAGCCTTCGTAATTTTTCATGGCCTTTTCAATCACATAACGGGTACCGTCTTCCATCAGGTTTCTGCCACACACCACACAGGTTTCAAAAGGTTTACCGTCTCCGTCCGAATAAAACTGCTCGGGAATATCCACCAAATAATCACTCATGACATCGTTCTTTAAGAAAAACAAAGCTACAACAATCTGAAAAGGGTTTCAAGACTTCAGCAAAAAAACGCGGGAACGAGGGGATCGCCTCATAAAAAAAGGCCGTACACAGGTACGGCCTTCTGTTTTTTGGCGGGCCTTTAATCCTTTTTGATGCGAACCACCGAACCCGTGGTGGGGTCAAACTGCAAACTGGCGTTGTCCATGGTGATGGTACTGAGCACGCCCAGCTGCGGCACGTCGAAAATATCGGAGTAAAATACCGTGTTTCCAGTTTTTACCTGTACGGCTGCTTTCACCGGGATGCGGTAAAACAGACCGTTGATGGCCGTGTTGTTGGCATTGCCCACGGCAGTCATTTTATTCACCGGGTCCACATGAAAGGTGATGTTTTCGCGGTTGCCGTCTTTGTTGACAAACTGCATCAGCTGATCGGTGGTGTGCGCTTTCTCCGGATCAAATTCAAAGGTACGAATCACCACCTGTTTGGTTTCTTTCCCGAGAAACAGCACCAGATACTGATGTTCCAGTTTCTGCAGTTCCTTGTCCATGTATTTGATGCCTTCGCCGTAGTTCACTTCCTGGTAACCGGTCAGCAGGTTGTAGCGGCTTTTCCGGATCTTTTCGATCTCCTGGGCCGCATCGTTGGCCTGGTCTTCGGTGGTCAGGTTCACCCACGAAGTACGGAACAGAAAGCGGTGCACGGTTACCGTATCGATGGTGATCTTGCGCACCAGCGTATCCAGTTTCTGAGCCCGGCTGTAGCTGGCGGCCATTTTGAAGTTCTCTTCACTGCCCGAATTGGAATACACGAACAACTGGCTCGGTGTATTTTCTTCGCCTTTGACTTTGGGGGCCTGCGGTTTGGGGCCAAAAGAAATCAATCCGCTGTATTTATCCAGTTGAAATTCGATGGCCCTGGCATTCTTGGTTTGCTTTTCAAAAGGAAAGGAAACAAAGAATACTTCCGACGGGTCGGCCATCGCCACGGGGGTAACCTTTACCGCCAGCAACCGGTAGTAATTCTCCTTGTTGTGGATGTATTGATCGGTTCCCAGGTATTTCTGGGTAAAATCGGCAAAGGGACCGGGTGTACGGGTGATTTCCTCCAGCACCAGCTTGACTTTGAACACGGTTTTGGGAAGCGAGTAATAGATCCCGGTTTTCCCCACCGGCGGATTTTTTCCTGTCATCTTCGTTACCTGATACTGATCCTGAGCCCAGCTCAGCGATACCATCAGGAAAGAAACAAGCAGCAAGACCGAGCGTCGCAGTATGTTTTTGTTCATGGTTTTCGTTTTGATCCAATCTTCAAAACTACAAAAACTTAGTTTATTTCATGAACAACAGCTCACGATATTTAGGCAAGGGCCACAATTCGTCGTCCACCATCAGTTCCAGTTTGTCCACATGCATTCGGATCACTTCAAAGAACGGCATCACTTCCTCACGGTAGGCCCGTGCTTTGGCGGTGTTGGAATCCATATTGTTGGCCTTTTTGCGGGCTTCGATCATGGCTTCCACCTGCACTTTGATCTGCTGAATATGCACTGAAATTTCTTTTACCGAGGCCACCTGACCGGCTGAAATATCTTTGAAGGTAGCTTCATCCAGTACCTCTTTCAATCCTTTTACGTTGTCGACCAACCGGTTCTGGTAATGAATGGCGGTGGGCAGGATGTGGTTGATGGCCAGGTCGCCGAGTACCCTTCCTTCGATCTGCACCTTCTTGATGTAGTTTTCCAGCATGATTTCATACCGGGCTTCCACCTCGGTTTTGTTCATGATGTCGTGTTTTTCGAACAGGGCAACAGACGATTCGGACACGAAGGCGGGCAACGCATCGGGGGTGGACCGGTTGTTGGACAACCCTCTTTTGGCTGCTTCTTTCACCCATTCGTCGCTGTAGGAATTCCCTTCGAACCGGATGGGTTTGGAATCGATGATGTACGATTTCACCACGTTGAAAATGGCGTCTTCCTTGCTCATTCCCTTTTCGATGTTGGCATCCACGGCACCTTTGAACAGGGACATCTGTTCGGCAATGATGGCGTTGAGCACAAACATGGGGAAGGCTGTGTTGGCAGTGGAACCCACGGCCCGAAACTCAAACTTGTTTCCGGTGAAAGCAAACGGCGAGGTACGGTTCCTGTCGGTGTTGTCCAGCAGAATTTCGGGTACTTTGGGAATGTGTTTGATCACATTGTGTCCGTTGTTTCCGTTCATGGCTTTGCGGACCGGCATTTTTTCAATTTCTTCCAGCGTAGCCGTCACTTCTTTTCCCAGAAACGCGGAAATGATGGCCGGAGGTGCTTCGTTGGCACCGAGGCGCAGGTCGTTGCCTTCGGAGGCGATGCTGGCACGCAGCAATTCTTCATGGCTGTGAATCCCTTTCAGGATGATGGACAACATCGTCACAAAGCGGAAGTTGTCTTCGGCTGTTTTGCCGGGCGACAACAGGTTGATGCCGTTATCGGTAGCCATGGACCAGTTGTTGTGTTTCCCTGAACCGTTGATTCCGGCATAGGGTTTTTCGTGCAGCAATACTTTGAAATGATGCCGGCGGGCAACTTTTTCCATCATGTGCATCAGCAACTGGTTGTGGTCTACAGCCACATTGACTTCTTCAAACACGGGAGCACATTCAAACTGACTGGGCGCTACTTCGTTGTGGCGTGTTTTGAGCGGAATACCCAGTTTATGACTTTCAATTTCCAGGTCGTGCATAAAATACTTTGCCCGGTTGTTGATGGTTCCGAAATAATGATCTTCGAGCTGCTGGTCTTTGGCCGAAGCGTGGCCAAAAACAGTTTTCCCGGTCAGCACCATATCGGGACGGGCCACAAAGAGTGCTTCATCCACCAGGAAATATTCCTGTTCCCAACCCAGTGTGGGATAGATTTTGTTTACTTTCCTGTTGAAATACTGGCACACCGGAACGGCAGCAGCATCCAGGGCAGCAATGGATTTCAGCAACGGGGTTTTATAGTCGAGTGATTCGCCGGTATACGATACAAAAATGGTGGGAATACACAGGGTCTTGTCCAAAATAAAGGCCGGGGAAGTGGGATCCCAGGCGGTATACCCGCGGGCTTCAAACGTGGAACGAATCCCGCCGCTCGGGAAACTGGAGGCATCGGGTTCCTGCTGAACCAGCTGACCGCCCTGGAAGTGTTCGATTGCTGTACCATCGCCTACAGGATTGATAAACGCATCGTGTTTTTCAGCGGTGGCACCCGTTAACGGATGAAACCAGTGGGTGTAGTGGGTAGCACCCTTGTTCATTGCCCAGGCTTTCATGGCAGAGGCCACCTGATCGGAAACTTTACGGTCGATGCGCTCTCCTTTGTCGATGGCTTTCATGACAGCGTCAAAGGCTTCTTCGGTCAGGTATTCCTTCATTACAGACTGATTGAAGGTCATGGAACCGAAATAATCAGAAACCTTTAACGAGGGAAAATGGACTTCTTTTTCCTGGCGGTCCATCATTTTCTCCAGAGCAATAAATCTAATACTGGTCATAGCGTTTGAGTTTTGGGGTTTTGTTTTTCTATTAAGAACAGCAAGCCTATAAATGTAATGAGTCCATTCATCAGTAAAATTTCAAATCCGGTCTTGTAACCGGAAAAAATCAGTTCGAGTCCTTTCGACAAAAAATAAGCCACCACCGGTGAAGCAACTGCAACAACCGGCACCCATTTGTCAATGATCTTAAATTTTGTAAAAAGTCCGAAAGCAAACAAGCCAAGCAACGGTCCGTAGGTATATCCCGCGAAGGTAAACAACTGAGCGATAATCGCCTGGTCGTTGATTAACTTGAACATCAGGATGACAAATATAATGATCACACTCATTACAATATGAATGCGCTGACGGTTTTTTTTCAATTTTTTTTCACTTTCACTGTTGGGCGGATATTTTTTGTCCAATTCCAGTATATCAATCGTTAGCGAAGTGGTCAGAGCGGTCAGCGCACTGTCGGCACTGGAGTAGGCAGCGGCGATCAATCCGATGAAAAAAATGATCCCGCCGATGAGCCCCAGATGATTCAAAGCCACCGTGGGAAACAAATTATCGGTAGTGCCTGCTACGGCAATATTCAGATGACCGGCATAAAGATACAAGACAGCGCCGAGGAACAGGAAGATCAGATTCACCGGCACCAGAAT
Source organism: Bacteroidales bacterium (assembly GCA_016936355.1). Taxonomy (GTDB): domain Bacteria; phylum Bacteroidota; class Bacteroidia; order Bacteroidales; family F082; genus Sulfidibacterium. Next base: position 13,110 of record JAFGYB010000071.1, read on the forward strand.
CAGACTCAGCGTGGTCATGTTTTTCTGTGCATCTTTCAGGTTGCGGCAACTCAAATTCTTCTGCATCATATCCTGATCGAGCCCTGTCATGGCAATGGTGATAAACATCCCGCCCAGGAAAAGTTTGATGAAGTTCTGGGAACTCTTCACATTGGTTACCAGGATCTGTGAATAATCTTCCGACCATACTTTGTGCCACATTTCGCCCACCGAAGAATGCATGGCATGTACAATCAGCACCACGGCAATCAATACCGACAACAGCATGAATGTGGTTTGCAATGTATCGGTCCAGACAATGGTTTTGATCCCCCCTTTTAAGGTGTACAACTGAATCAGCACCAGGAAGAGCACCACCGTAAACCAGAAGGGAATTCCGAAATGATCGAAGACAAAAAGCTGCAGCACTTCCACCACCAAAAACATGCGGAACGCCGCTCCGATGATCCGGGAGATCAGGAAAAATACGGAACCGGTTTTATAGGATGTTCGTCCGAACCGGTTGCCCAGATAGGTGTAGATGGAAGTCAGGTTCAGCCGGTAATACACCGGCAGCAACACCGTACTGATGACTGCATAACCGGCTATATACCCCAGCACCATCACAAAGTAGGTAAAATGCGTGGTCCCCACCCATCCGGGAACGGAAATAAAGGTCACACCCGACAGGGAAGCACCGATCATTCCGTAGGCAACGACAAACCACGGGGATTTGCGGTTCCCGATGAAGAAGCTTTCGTTGTCGGCCTTCCGGGAGGTAAGCCACGACACAAAAAACACCACAAAAGTATAGCTCAGAAAAACAATCAGAATGGAGATGGGAGTCATGAAAAAAGTCTTTAATGAATGATCGCTGCCAGGGCTTTCAGGCCCGACACCACGGCATCAGCCTCAATAGTTTGCTCCAGACCGGCATACACAGTAAACATACCGGCTTTTCTTCCGAATTCCATATCGGTGACCGAATCGCCCACCATGATGCTTTTGGAGAAATCAATTTCCGGGAAATCGGACTGAGCCTGCAGGGCCATATAAATTCCGGGCTTTCGGCAATTGTCGGGTTTTGTTTTCAGATCGGGGCAAAAGTAGATAGCATCCACCCTGCCCCCCTGCTCTTCGATCTTCTGCAGCATGTACTCATGAAGTGTCTGCACATGTTCCGTGGTCATCAGTCCCTTGCCAATGCCCTGCTGATTGGTGACAATGATAATCTTACCAAAGCGCTTAGAAAAGGAGGCTATTGCTTCCGGAACTCCCGGCAAAAAATGAAATCCTTTTGGATCGGTGACGTATCCGCCCATAATGCGTTCGTTGATCACTCCGTCCCTGTCGAGAAAGAGTGTCCAACTGGAATCGATACGTCCGGTGAAATCCTCCATTTATCCTTTATGAAACATTGTTTCTTCAATAATTTCACACAAAATATGACCAATCAGGATGTGCACTTCCTGTATGCGGGCTGTATTATCGGAAGGAACCTGCAAACACAACTCGGCTTCTTTGGCCAGGGCACCGCCTTTGGCTCCGGTGAGTCCAATCACGGTCATCCCCTGAATTTTGGCTTGTTTCACTGCTTCCAGTACATTCTTCGAATTGCCCGATGTACTCAGGGCAATGAGGATGTCGCCTTTCCTTCCGGCCGCTTCTACCATCCGGCTGAACACCTTTGTATAGTCGTAGTCGTTTGCCACAGCGGTCACATAGGAAGAATTGACATGGAGCGCTTCTGCATACAGCGGCCGGCGGTCAAACTGGAACCGGGCCGACAATTCAGCGGCAATGTGTTGTGCATCGGCAGCACTTCCCCCGTTGCCACACAACAGAATCTTTCCGTCCTGTCCAAAACATTCCACACAGTATTCTCCGGCGGTTTGAACCAGCCCAACTTGTTTTTTATCATCCAGAAAGGCTTGCTTTACAGCCAGCGATTCCCTGATAATCTTTTCGATGGATACCATAAGATGTTACGATTTTTGCTTTGCAATAATACCGAATTATGTTGAATGTGCTCCGAAGCACAATCAGACAAATTGAATTTAAGACCGGTTAGTCTCTTAAAATAGCCTGCGCGTAGTTTTCCCAGCTCATATGCTGCGAAGTTTCGGCCACATGACCGCGGGGTATGGGCCGGTCAATTGCTTTCAGCATCACCTCTGCCATGGAGTCGATATTTTCCGGTTCGGCGAGGTACCCGTTGTAGCCGTCCCGGACCGTTTCGGTGAAATGTCCGACTCGGGTGGCCAGCATAGGCATCTTAAAGTTATAAGCGATGGATTCAATCCCGGAAGGGGTGGCTGTGAGGTAAAACAACATAATATTGTCGCTTACCTGAAAATAGCGGGACACCTCCTCGTTGGGAACAAAATCATTTTTGACATGAACCAGATCCTGCAGATTCAATTCATCCACCAAAGCCAGCGGCTGATAGTTGCGCTCGTCGTCCTGCTTTTTCAGAAAGATCTTTTTGGCCACGCCAAAGGTTGCATTTTTGATGCGGGTGGAAAGTTTGCCTTTGTCCAGTGTATTCCAAAACGATTCACCCACGATCAACAGGGATACATCGTCGCGCTGATCGGCAACCTTACGAAAAGCAGCAATCACATTGTGCAGCCCTTTGTACTTGCGAATAAATCCGAAAAAGAGAAAGACATGTTTCTTCAGCCCCATTTCCTTTTTGGCTGCTGCTACATCAAAATCCGGATGGGGTTGAAACATATCGTATACCGGGTGGTACAATTTTAACACCTTAATGGCTTTACCCGTATACGCATCGCCCGATTCCAGCACCTCCCATTGTTTTTCAGGGAAAAGTACCGACAGTTCGTCCACCGTTTTGCGGGCATGAGCCACATACGACCGGGCATGTTTCAGCGCCCTTTTGGTAAACATCCTGTCCAGGTTACTTCCCTCCTTCTGGATCACAAAATGAAGATCAAAAAAGACCTCCATATCTTTGTTGCGCTTCAGTTTTCGGGCAATATATCCTAACGGTATGCCCTGAACGGCAATAGCCCATTGAAAGATCACCTTTTGTGGATGGAGGCTTTCGATGAGTTTCACCGTCGCTCTCCAGGTACGCGGGTCGTTGTAATTGGTAATATAGTGAACCTTGATGTTCGTATGGGCCAGCTGGTCTTCCTTGCTTTTGCGATCGATGAAATCACGCGGAATGATGGCCGGATACTGCTGGGTCCACGATACAATATGCACTTCCGTGTTTTCCAGCCGGTCGAAGGCTTTGGCCAGTGACGTATTGTAATTGGCAATACCGCCCTTGAATTGTGGTCCGGGACCAAAACAAACAATTACTTTTTTGTCGGACATAAGGCTGATTACAATTTCCTGAGTGCCGCTTCATAAACCCTGCGCATTCCTTCTTCAAGGGAAATACGGGGAGTCCAGCCAAATTTTTCTTTCACCAAGGTAGGATCGCCGTACCGGGATTGCACACCGACGGGTTTATCCAGTAAGGGTTTAATGGTCGGTTTGTACCCGGCAAAAGAAGTAAACACATCGATCAGTTCCAGAAAAGAAGTAAGCCGTCCAAAGCCGATGTTATACGCCGAGCCGTCGTGTACCCGATCCATCAGAATGTGGATCAGATCCAGAATATCGTCGATGTGGACAAAATCACGGCCCTGCTTCCCGCTTCCCCACACTTCGAAGGGATTTTCCTTTTTGGCAGCACGCAGGGCTATGGCCGGAACCGGATAAGATGTTTCCTGATCTTCCCCATAGCCGGAGAACGGACGGATACAAACGATGGATATCCCGTAATGCTTGGCTGCAATCTGTGCCAGAAATTCTCCGGTAAGCTTGGTCCAGCCGTACGTCATATCCGGAGTTCCCAGGTTTTTATTGAAATCAATATCGCCTTCTTTCAGGGCCAGGGCACCTTCCACATTCTGCAGGCTGGTGGGGTATGCAGCGCTGGAACTGGGATACAATACCCGTTCCGGCTTGTGCCGGGTAATCCAGTAGAAGAACTCGGAATCGATACTCAAATCCAGGCCCACCATCATCGGGTCACCGTCAATTTTCATCCGACCGCCCACAATGGCAGCAAAATGGTACACATCGCTGAACTTGTCAAAGTCCAGATCATAGGTTTCCTGAATATACCGGGGGTTCTTGCGCTGGTTGAACAGAAAATCACGGAAATCACCTTTCCAGAAATAAACCCGTTCGTCTTCCCCGATGATTTCAATGTCTTTGAATTTCCTGGAAGTATAATTGTCAAGCCACTGCTCGGGATGTCTTCCGATGGAAAGATCATCCACCACAAAAATGACATCATCCGTAACCTGCAATAATCGTTTCACCATATTGCGTCCCACAAAACCGCATCCTCCGGACACCAAGTGTACTTTCATGTGTCTTATTCTTTAAAGTTGATATATTTTTTTATTTGATATTTATTCAGATTTTGACTGTTTCGGGAAATCATTTCTCCCAGGAAACCGGCTACAAACAACTGGGTACCCAGAATCATGGCCAGCAAGCCCAGATAAAACAACGGCCTGTCGGTCATTTTATAGACATCCATAAAGATTTTGGTATAGGCCAGATACCCGGCAATACCAAATCCAATGAGAAACAAAATGGAACCCAGTGCGCCGAAAAAGTGCATGGGGCGCTGGGCAAAACGGGAAGTAAATGTAATCGTCAATAAATCCAGATAGCCCTTGAGAAACCGGTCCAGACCAAACTTGGTTACCCCGTATTTTCTCTTTTGGTGTTGTACTACTTTTTCACCAATCTTCCTAAAGCCTTCCCATTTGGCAATCACCGGAATATAGCGGTGCATTTCGCCATACACTTCAATGCTTTGAACCACCTCTTTCCGGTATGCCTTCAGTCCACAGTTGAAATCATGAAGTTTAATACCGGACAACATACGGGTTGAGCGATTGTAAAATTTAGAGGTATTGCGTTTAATGAACGGGTCGTAGCGTTTCTTTTTCCATCCCGACACCAGATCGTAGCCTTCTTCTTTCACCATGCGGAATAATTCGGGAATCTCTTCGGGGCTGTCCTGCAGATCCGCATCCATGGTGATCACCACATCCCCCGATACCATCTTGAAGCCTTCGTTCAGGGCTGCCGACTTGCCATAATTTCGCAGGAAGCGAATCCCCTTTACTTCGGGGTGTTCACCGGCCAGGTTTTCAATTACCGACCAGGAAGTATCTGTCGAACCATCGTCCACATATACGATCTCAAAAGCAAAATGATTGGATTTTGCGACACGCAAAATCCAATCATTCAATTCTTTTAAAGATTCTTCTTCGTTAAATAACGGAACAACTACCGATATGTCCATTGATCTGTTTTTTGCTAAGCTATGGTCTTATCTTCACGCTTGGCAAAAATAGCAATAATCAGTGAAAGTACAGTGCCCACGATCACATTCCAGACAAATCCTGTGATGGCACTAAAGGCCGGTGTTGCAAACTTCCGGGCCATAGACATCGCTTTATCCAGATCGGCATCGCTGATGTTCGGATTGGCGGCCAAAATCTTATCCTGAGCCTCAGACATGGCATTTTCCAGCACAGAAGGATCGATATACTTTAAAAAGATAAACGAGTAAATACTCGACAGAAGAACCGCAAACAAAACAATCCAGAATCCAACACCAAAGGCTTTCCCATAAGGCATTACATTGTCAAGATAACGGTCTCTGATGCTCACCATCCCCCAGAAAATACCGACCAGAATTATGAGGTAATTCAACAAATTCCAGGTAGATTTATAGTTTACTCCCAATAAATACATAATGAGTGAATAAACAATCATTCCCAATCCGGTGAGCAAGCCAAATTGGAGGGCCGGGGTGAATGTAGATTTGTTTTCCATGATTTCAGTTTTTGTAATTTAATTATGAAAATAATAATTGGTAAATATAAAAAATAAAATTTTGAGAGACGAAAAACATTTGTACTTTTGCAGCGGGTAAGTCTTATACGACCAGCTCCTGCTGAATTCCCCCAGGCCCGGAAGGGAGCAAGGGTAGGCGGTTGTAGCGGTG
>JAFGYB010000072.1 GCA_016936355.1 Bacteroidales bacterium
GGAGCAATCACATCTCCTCCCAGGTAGCTCAGGTCGTTTTTGTCGTCCGCACTATGCTTAAAACCTTCGACATAGGAATAGGAAGAACCTGCCATCAGCTTATTTCTGACAAGAATAACATCCATCACAAGTTCTCCTCCGAAAATGTTCTGCGGTTGTTTTGATGGAATAAACGCGTTTGCTTCATCGCTGAACACTACACCGGTTCCCAGGTTCGATTTACTGTAGTAACCAACGGCCTCAAACCTAACGTTTCTGAATTTAGACATGAAACCAAACTCGTAATTGTCGGTTACAGCTGCTTTCAGGTTAATGTCGTTAATATCTGTCGCGACAGCCGAACGTAGTATCACCCCCAGATCGGCAATGGAAAATCCCTGCGAGTAGCTCAGATAGGGGGTAAACTCGTCATACTTAATGTAACGAATACCGAAGTTCCAAGCCACATTGCTGAACGTTAGTTTTCCTCCGTTTACATCTACCGATGATGTGAAATTACCATCAGCCTTAGGAGAATAAGGCAGTGTACTGTAGTCGTCAATATTCATTTGCATGTCATCGTAGCGCAACCCGGCTTTTAGCACCCAATCGTCATGCAGTTTGAAAGTGGATTGCAGGTAAGGGGCCCAGCTGGTCATTTCGATATTGGGCACCCAGAGACGCCCGTCGAGCAAGCCCTGGTTTGTTTTATCGCGCAAAATGTCTACTCCGTAGGTGAGTGAAATTTCCGAATTTAACCCTGCCTTCAACTGTGTACTAAAGTTTGGACGAATACCGTATTTCGCTGCATTGATAACCGACTGTCCTCCATTTTCAAAGCTTTCAGAATAAAAGAAGATATTTTGGGTTTTCTGATAATATACGTCTGTCTCAAAATGCGTTGTTCCCCCCAAAAGCTCGTCTGCATCGTATTTTAATCGCGTATTAATTAATCGTGTTCCTGTTGGTTCCTGACCAGGAATAGAACCTTCCACTCCATAACCAGGTGTGAGTATGTAATCACCTTCCTCGTTGAGCAGCTGCACTTGAGCCAATTCAGCGATAAAGGGCGTTTTTTGAGCGCTTTTGTAAAAATTGCCGTTCAATGTCAGCTTTTGGTTTTCCGATAGCTGGTAACTAACCTTTGCAAAGGTGCTGTAGATATCTGTGTTATCCATGCCGTAAGTTGGAAGCACAGGAACTCCGTCAGCATCGTATTGGTTACCGGTTTGTTCAAAACTGCCACTGAGGTAATACGAAAGTCTATTACCCCGGCCTTTCAGTGATTGATAGATCCCCCAACCCTGAGCATCTTTTGTCTTTGCCAGGTTGCTGGTTCCCCACAAATTAGTGTTTCCTTCGATGGGTTTCTCCGAAGCACCGTTTTTGGTTATATAATTGATAAAACCTCCATTTCCACCATTTCCGAATATAGAGGTGGCACCTTTTATCACTTCAACCCGACTGATGTCGTTTGGATTAACTGATTTGATTCCAAGCGAACCATTCCGGAGCGGAGTAGACTGGGGAATGCCATCGACCATCACTAACAGAGAACGGCCACGCATCGTTTGCCCCCAGTTCGAGAATGTTCCGCTGCCAAGGGCAAGTCCGGGAACGCTGAATTGCAAGATTTCATTAATGTTCGATGTTGATTTGGTAAAATCCCCTATCTGTTTTACGTCAATGACAGTAACCGATGCAGGGATTTCTGAGATGTACTCAGAGTTGCGGCTAGCCGACACAACAATCTCATCAAGTTTACTGAACTCTTCTTTCAACACCATATCTAATTCGTTAGTTGTTCCTGACTTTATCTGAACCTGATGAGTAACCGCTTGCATGCCTAACATTCGAAAAGATACTTTCCATATTCCTGGTTTCAGCTGGGAAAGTTCGTATGTACCGTCTGATTGAGTTAATGTTCCCGACTGCAAGGCGTCAATGTGAACTGTGGCACCGGCAACAGGTTGGTTATCTGCAGTAGTAACAGTCCCCTTAAGTTTACCCTGCGAAAAGGACATCAGAGAGCAAAAAAGTATAAAGAAAAGTAATAGTGACTTCATTATAATTCTTATTAAGATTGATTAAAAGTTGAGCGGCAAAATTAGCGTTCAGGAAAATAACCTGCATCCCTACTTCTTGGGATTTATTGTTCAATTTGGCTATTGGACTACTTTTATTAGCTGAGATCTACTCTGTCGAAAAGAAAAGGATGTGAAAAAACTATTGGAAACCTAATGGAGAGAGATTCACTCGTTATAGAATAAATCGTTTATCATAAAATACTAAATTGATTACAATAAACTTAATAACTCACTTCGCTTACTATACAAATGTTGAATGCAAAGCGCAATGTTTTTTACAATTGCATTTTTACTCCATAGCAATTGTATAGTTGCTATGTTTATTTCGACAAACAAGTTATTCCTGAAAGTAATTCTTACACTCAAGATTCAGGTTTTGAGATATTCTTTTATCTTATTCAATTTTAATTCTTATTTATTGTCAACACGGATATAAACTGGTAATATATTGGATGCGATTACACCAAACAAATCCCTACTTCATACTCGGAAAATATTTTTCATATTAACCGAAATTGAAATTATACTTTAAAATGAAAATCTTAATTCGATAAGTTTACTTGACTAAAAGCTAAAGCAACTTTGGCTCCTTTACTTTTCCTGTTTGAGACTGATATTTCTGCCTGATGAAAATCAGCAATCATTTTCACCAAAAATAAACCGAGCCCTTTGTTGCTGTCGTGATGCACATCGGACGAAGAAAACGGGTTAAAAAGCGTACGAAGCGCCTCCGCTGAAAAACCGGGACCATTGTCTTCCACCAACACAAGCAGGCGGCTGTCCTTATCCGTAATACGAATCGATATCGCCTGCCCCCCGGGGGTGTGCGCCAACGCATTTTTCAACAGGTTGGTCAAGCAAATTTTTAATAAATCGGCATTCCCCTCAAGGGTTCGATTGTCTGTATCACACTGAAAATGAACCGGTATCTTTTTTTGTTTCACAACAGCAGTCTGTCGGGTAATCACTTCTTCGGTGATTTCACCGATATCTATCAACCCCTTTTTATAGTTCTCTGGCGAAGTACGCAACCCGGTAATCACCAGGCTGGCTTGTGCAAATTCCTTAAGCCGGTTGGCCGACTCGCTCAGGTTCTCGATAAAACCAAAATATTCTGTATCCGTCAGCAGGTCTTTTAATATCTCGGTAAATCCCACGATACCGTTTAGCGGGGTATTTATCTCATGGCTGATCAGCCGAAGAAAACCTGCTTTGGCTTCATCCAGTTGTTCCAGTTGCCGGTTGGCTGCTCCGAGCTTTTTATTAGCCTCCTGCAACTCCATGGTACGCTCTTTTACTTTTTCCTCGAGGATGGCGTTCATTTGTTTCAGTTGTTCGCGGCTTTCTTTGAGTTCGAGATGGGTACCGATGCGCGCCAATAATTCGCCGGAGTGGAAGGGTTTGGTCACATAATCCTGTCCTCCGCTCGAAAAACCTTCCATTACATGTTCGGGTTCGCCATTGGCGGTCAGATAAATCACCGGTAAATCTTTTAACCGCGATTTTTCGCGAATCATTTTGCAAACCTCAAACCCGTTTAAACCGGGCATATTTACATCCAGCAATATCAAATCATAATCTTCTCCTTTTTCCCCGAGAATATCCAGCGCTTGTTGTCCTCTGGTGGCAAAGCCCACCTGGTAATCATTCTGGCGCAGAATGCTGCCGATAATCCGGATGTTTTCGCTGTTGTCGTCAACCACCAAAACTTTGTACTTCCTGCTGTGTGTTATTTCCATTTCGAACGTTATTTAAGTTTACGACTAAGCACAAACTGAAACTCGTGCATGGTTTGTATGAGTTTATCCACTTCAAACAAGTCGGCATATTCAACCAGTTTGTTCCCCATGTGTACAAGCATTTCATCCTCAAAGCGGGTTCCGGCAGCAACAAGCTGCTTCCCAAAATCTTCCATTTCGTCCACCAGTTGGGTCTTGATTACGTGGTGATATAAAGGAACCAGTTCATTTGTAGCAAACCGTTTAAGTTGGTGCGACCATTCTTTTTCGCCATCCTTGGGTGTTTCTGAACGACCGGACCCGGTTTTGCTCTTCTTTTTGCGGTGACTGAGGTACCTGAGCAGCACATCAAACAACTGACCGAAGGCCACTGGTTTCATCAGGTATTCGTCGAAATGTTGAGGGATCGCCCGTTTTGCACTACCCAATTTAATGGACGCCGAAACTGCTACACACGGAATTCCTTCAGTTTCCGGTAACTCTTTCAACATACGTGCGGCTTCGAGGCCATTCATTACGGGCATGCGCAAATCCATCAGTATTATGTCGGGCAGCTCCCTCTTTGCCAGCTGCACAGCTTCTGCGCCGTTTTCGGCTTCGAGCAGGCGTGCACCCGTAAGTTCCAGTACATCCAGCAAAAGTTTTCGGTTGTCGGCAATGTCATCCGCTACCAGAATTGTATTTCCCTCTAAACGAATGTTTGAATAAACCCCGGGAAGATCTGTTTTCTCGCCCGGCTGAACTTCGGCCTTGACAACATTTTTCAGAAGCACGGTAAACGCTGATCCTATACCGGAGGAACTTTGCACGCTTATTTTTCCCCCCATGGCTTCGGCCATCCGGCGACTGATGGAGAGGCCCAGCCCGGTTCCGCCATAGTTTTTGTGCAACTGCCCCTGTTGTTGTACAAAGGGTTCAAAAATAGCCTCTTGCTGGTCTTCCGGAATTCCGATGCCGGTATCTTTTATCGTAATCTGCAAATCCACCTTTCCGTTCTCCTTTTCTTCGTGATGGATGTAAATGGCAATTTTTCCCTGTTCCGTAAACTTAATGGCATTGCCCACCAGGTTAAAAAGGATTTGCCGCAGCCGGGTTTCGTCAATCATCAGCGGCACAAGCAAATCGGTCATCGATTCGATAGTTAATCCCAGATTTTTCTCCGCTGCTTTTTGCTCAAACATTCCGCCCACTTCGCAAACGATCTTAAATACATCCAGCGGCTCGCGTTCAATAACAATTTTTCCGGCTTCCACCTTCGACAGGTCGAGAATATCGTTGATAATGTTTAGTAAAGTTCGGCCACTGTTGCGGATCGATTCTACCTGTGAGCGTTTTTTATCGGTCGTAACCGAATTGTACAGCAACTCGGAGAAGCCGATAATGGAGTTCAGCGGTGTGCGGATTTCGTGGCTCATGTTGGCCAGAAATTCACTTTTGGCCCGGTTGGCGGCGATGGCCGATTTTACTGCAGCGTTTAACCGCTTTTGGTTTAGTCGCTCCTGGGTAACATCGAGCATTGAACCGATAAAATAATCTACTTCGCCGTTCTTCAAAACGGCCTGTCCGTTTACCTTAAGGTAGCGGGTATTGCCCTTTTCGGTAATGTGCTTGGTGTTTAGTTCAACCGACTTCTTTTTTTGCATGCTTTTCAGAATCTTCCTGTGAGCTTTCTCCCGATACTTGGGAACCATTGATGCGATAAACTCATCGAGGGTATAGGCTTCCTTTTGCGGATCGCGTTCAAAAATGCGGTAGGTTTCTTCCGACCATGTGGCTTTGTTTGCCTCCGGGTGAAATTCCCAACTTCCCAGCTTTGTTATTTGTTGGGTAAGCAACAGTTTATCCTGGCTGATCCGGAGTTCGCGGGTGCGCTGTTCCACCAGTTCCTCCAGCCGGTGACGGTAGTTCTCCAACTGCCGTTCATCGTCCTTTTTCTGCGTAATGTCGCGGACAAAGCGAATTACTTTGTCTTCCATAAAAGGAACCACCCGCACTTCGAAATGGGAAAAAACACCTTTGTAATTTACCGAAAATTCGTGCGTAATCACCTCTTTCTTCGCCAGACATTCACGCAGGTATTTCAGGTTCAGCCCGGCCACCTCCTTGGGAAAAACATCGCTTAATTTTTTGCCCATAAACCGATTTACCGGAAGAATATAGCCATCGGGGTTGGTGGTGTAAGCTTCCAGAAAAGCCCCTTCCGAATCGTGGACAAACAGTTTGTCGGGCAAGGAGTTTAAAATGGCATTCAACTTTTCGTTTTGTAAGCGGATTTCTTCCGCCCGGTTTTTCTTGTCGGTGATATCGATGTTGGTTCCTTTCAGCGCCACCAGTTGGTCGTTGTTAAATTCGGGAACAAGACTGGATTGGACCCATTTTACGGAGCCATCGTTCAGGATAAACCTAAAATCATAAATAAAAGGCGGAGCATCGGGCACGAAGGTGTAATTGTCCGCATTCATCAGGTGGACATCATCTGGATGAACCCGGCTTAGAAAGTAATCAAAAGTAATCTCCTCCGTATCCTCAATGCCAAACAATTTCCGGTAGTTCTCGGATACCGTTTGCCGCCCGGTAGCAAAATCGAAGCGCCAGCTGGCCATTTGTGCCAGCTCCTGGGCATTCATTAGCTCTGCTTCGCGTTCGCGCAGCTGTTTTTCGGCCTCCTTGCGTACCGAAATGTCAATAATCTGGGCCATCATGCAGGGCTCGTTGTTGATGACAATGGATTCGCCCCAAATCAGAACCTCGCGTTTTTCGCCCGACTTCAACCGGAGAACAGTTTCCATTCCACTTGCCTGTTTCCCTGATCGGAGCAATTCCACAAAATGCTGTCGGTTTTCGGGATTCTCCCACAGCCCCAGCTCGGTTGTGGTGTGTCCGATAATCTCTTCGCGCTCGAAGCCAAATAAATCCATAGCCGAAGGATTAACCATTATTATTTTCCCGTCTGTCATACGCGAAAGAGCAATGGCTATGGGGCTGTCTTCAAAAATAGTGGCGAAACGTTTTTCGCTTTCGTACAACTTTTCTTCGGCTTGCTTACGTTCGGTGATATCCTGCCAGCTTGTGAAAACGATTTTCTCACCCGATATTTCAACTATACTCA
>JAFGYB010000073.1 GCA_016936355.1 Bacteroidales bacterium
TAAACGGTACTGCTGCTAAGGGTTTTTTCGCCATCGAAATTGTACACAATCCATTCGCTGGTTCCGGCTTTTGGCCACCAGTGGTAATAAGGCACCGAGCTGTCTTTTTCACCTTTCGGAATCAGGCGGTCGTTAATGGCGCTGATGGCTTTCACCTTGTGCGAAGCATCGATCTTACTTTCAGAAGCAATAGTTGCCGGTTGGGCCGGTCGGCTCGAGCTCAAATCGTTCGAGAGCCAAACGGTCATTTCACCGCTTCCACGGTGTGCCCAGGCGTAAAAGGGAATCATGTTCAGTTTGACGTCATTCACTTCAATTTTTCCTGTTTCGTTGTATGACAGCACTTGCGCATCGGTATGAATCATTTTGATTCCGTGCAGCAACCCGGGTTTGCTTTCAACGGTAAACACCGGTTTTTGCGGTAATACGGCACTCAGCACGCTGAAGTCGTTATCGGGCCATTCGGCACAATAAACAACCGGGCCACACTCTATGGCCACTTTCCCGCGGTCGGCTTCCACCAGCGGATGTGCTTTTACGGTGCGAGGTTCCATGTCGAAGTGAATTTCAACTTTATCGCCTTTCACCCAATTACGCGAAATGGTGAAATAACCATTGATCAGTTCGCTTTCAATAAGTTGATCATTCACTTTTACCAAGTACGACAGGTGTCTTTTGTCGGAATAGGTGTACAGATCGCTCGGTACAACTTGTCCCTGTACCCAACCCGGTACACGTATTTTCAGGTTGAAATTTTGCTTTTTCTTCGGCGCAACTTCCAGGGCAATATCTCCCGACCACGGGTAGTGAGTGGTTTGGGTTAAAGCAACTTTTTTGCCTTCAACCGTAATTTCCGAATGATTGCTCACAAACAAGTTGACGTACAAATCCTTGTCGTGAACAGCATACACGTAGCCCGGAACCGAAGGGATAAAACGGGCGATGTTTGATGGGCAGCAGGCGCACCCAAACCAGGGTTGGCGTTGGTGCTGACCAATTGATTCGAGTGGGTTGGGATAGAAAAACGTCCCTCCGTCAAGTGAAACTCCGCTGATCAGCCCGTTGTAAAGTGTGCGTTCCAACACGTCGTAATATTTCGCTTCGCCGTGAAGCAGGAAAAGCCGGTAATTGAGGTACACGTTGCCGATGGCGGCACAGGTTTCGCAATAAGCCGACATGTTGGGCAGTTCGTAATTTTTGCCAAAGGCTTCCCCGTGACCGGTTGCCCCTATACCTCCGGTGATGTATAGTTTCTTGCCCACGATGCTTTCCCAAATGCGGTCAATGGCATGGACGTAAGAAGTGTCGCCGGTAAGCGCAGCCACATCGGCCATGCCTGAGTACATGTAGGCAGCGCGTACGGCGTGTCCTACAGCTTCATCCTGCTCCAATACGGGAAGATGAGACTGGCTGTATTCGGTTTTAATAGTGGTATATCCACGTTTATCAAGTAAAAACTTTGCCAGGTCGAGGTATTTTTGTTGTCCGGTTACCACGTACAATTTTGCCAAAGCCATTTCAGCAATCTGATGTCCTGGAACTACGCAGGCTTGTCCGGGTTTGTCGCCAACTTCGCGAACAGCGCAATCGGCATATTTTTGGGCCATGTCCAGGAAGTTGGTTTTACCGGTAGCCTGGTAGTGGGCGATGGCGCCTTCAAGCATATGCCCCAGATTGTAAAGTTCGTGGCTCAGATCTTCTACTTTTTCCCAGCGTTTGCTGCCGGCCCACTCGTGCGGGTGTTTCGGGTTCATGGTGCGGGCGGTATAAAGGTAGCCGTCGGGTTCCTGGGCTTCTTTTACAATGGCCAGCACACTGTCGATGTAGTGGTCAAGCCTCGGATTCGGGAAGGTTTGCATCGAATAGCTGGCTCCTTCGATGGTTTTGTACACGTCGGTATCGTCAAACGAGTAGCCTTTCACTTCGATGGTGTCACTCGGATGTGCCGCTTTCACGAAGTTTTCATAGCGACCGGTTTCCTTACATTTGCTGAAGGCCAGCGGAATGGTTACCTCGCGGCTGGCGTTGAGTCGCTGCCCCCAAAAGGCATCGCTTACTTTCACCGCAGTAAACGGAACCGGTGAAATCGGGTATCCGACGGCCTGTTTTTCCTGCGCGTTGCTTGCCAGGCATATTGTCAAAAAACTGATGGCAATAATTTTTTTCATTATCGTTATTGTTTATCTGTTTAAATTGAAAATCGTTATGATTTGCGTTATCTGCAGGGTAAAAATCATCCTATTTCTATACCCGGACTTGTCGGTTTGTTTAAAAAACTAGTACAAATGAATAACAGTGTGATCTGTCCGTGCCTTATTTTACGCCGGATTCATTGTCCGGATGATTTATTACTTCTTCGATCGAGACACGGCCCATTTGCAACCTTTGGGTTCGTTTGATTCATTAGTTCAGTTATGTCTTTTTCAGCAAGAGCGTAATCATACATCTGCATCGATGCCATATAACCAGTGTAATTTTCACCAACGTCAGAAGCTCCCAGTATTATTTTTGCTTTGTCGATAGATGAAGCCAGTGTCATGTTCTGCGAATTGTTCAAAACACCATCCACATATACCTTTTCAACTACCCCATCGAACGCAAGCACGATATGATGCCACTGATTGGCTGTCGGCACTTTCTTATAAGGCATATCAAAATGATATTCCAAATGTGCAGCTGCACCAAACTTCCCACTATTATAAAACAGGGCATTGTATGAATTGGCTAAGTAAAATTCCGTGCGGTCGCACCACGATACCAGACATTCATCCACGTTGTTAACCTCAGGATTTTTAACCCATACCGATACGGTGTATGCACCATTCCATGCCAGACTTTTGGGAACAGGTCTGTCGCTCAGTGTCAAAGCGCCTTTGTTGAATTTGATATACTTTATACCTTCAGTTTCATCCCATTCGATCGAAACATCTCCGCTTTTTATGAAATTCCCACCAACAGTTCCCTTGTTGGGAATACTTGATAGAGAATCGGAGTATGGGGTTTTATCCAAATCGAGACTAACCAGTAATTCCCGTTTACTTTGAACACCAAGACCTTCGCATGATGGTTTGTTCTCCAGATGCAGTGGAATATCGAATAATGACTCGTAAACTTTCATATTCCAGACGGCAGCAAACAGTCCTGCTTTTTCGGTTGCCAGGATTATAAGTTTCAGGTATCGGGCAGTAACATCATTATCATCAATCATGGGACTCCCTGAAGTCCGGTTTTTTGCTCTGTCCGCATATATTTCCCACTTCTCCCCATCAACTGAATATTCAATTCTGTACTGGTAGTAGTAACTGGCAAACTCAAACTGGGTCATGATCCGGCTGATACATTTCGTTTCGCCTAAATCAATTGTAAGATCTTGCGGTAAACCGCTATTTGCAGCTTTCCACATAGTAGCATTATTGTTATCGGTTGCAAACGAAGATTTGTATTCGTAATCATAATCCAGTGATTGTAAGTGATAATACGACGACGCAGTTGTTTTTGCCAGATAGGCAATGTCTTCAGGTACTGTCGATTTTTCAAAAGCTGTAATCCCGCGATGTGATGGAGTTACCTTGCGGATGGTCGAGTCGTTCTCAAAAATCAGACTGTCGATACATACCTGTCTGGCTAGTCCACCTGCTGTAAAAGGAAAGTCGTGACGGTGATACACGATGTAATAATCGTCGTTATTTTTCAAAACAGAATGGTGACCGGGGCCATGAACCGATTTGTCGTCATTGGTGCTCAAAATCGGGTTGTTTTGTCCCGGTGTAAATGGTCCGTACGGACTGTCAGAATAAGAGTACCTCACATTGTAGGTCTCATCGTGGCAGGAAGCTCCTGAATACATCAGAATATATTTGCTGTTCCGTTTCATCATGTAAGCCGCTTCGAAGGGTTCCGGAGTTTGCTCGAGAGGTATGTTTCTTGAGTCAAACATTTCATCCATCTTCTGGCTGTTTAGCTTTCCCACAGCATACCCGTTATTGTAGTGTACCCAAGTGCCCCAGTAAGCGTAGATCTTTCCGTCGTCGTCTTTAAAAAACTGAACATCGAGCGAGGGAAAACCCTCACGGGGATAGTTATGCGGGATAACCGGTTTGTCATCTTCATGCAGTTTGGTCCAGGGCCCGTAAGGTGTTTCTGAAACATAGCCGTATATGTTGCAACCTGCTTGGCAATTCCCAAAATACAAATAGTACTTTCCATTTTCTCCCTGCAAAATATCCGGCGCCCAAAAATTTCGGAGGGTTACACCCGACAGGGAAGGCACCTCCATGGTGTAGTTGTACCAATTTTGAAAATCGATGCTATACCATAAGGTAGGGGCTCCGGAACCAAGCATCTCATTATCAGTAGTGGCATAGATATAATATATGTCGCCAAACTTTACAATGGTTGGATCGGCGAACCACCCTGGTAAAATGGGATTTTGGGCACCGGGAGAATTAATATTTATAGTTTTCTGTGCAAAAGAACCGGACACGGAAAACAGTATGAGTATAAAAAGCAGAGATATCTTCCCCATCTTCAGATTGTTAAATATTAAATATTTTCTCGCATTCGTGAAATTTTATTCAATGGAAACATTAAAGACAAATGTGGCTTGTACTTTTTTGCCTGCTGCGTATTCGTAGACTAATGCCTGTTTAATCCGGAATTGATTGCCGGATGTACAATGTCCGGGAAATTGTCCAATAGTAAAACTGAGGTTGGTTGCATTGAATTCGGAATATACTTTCGCATTGTCACCCCAGTTACAAACATTGCCGTCACGATCAAACCAATGCCCGTAACCGTTTGCCGTTGTTGTGGCATTCAGGCTCCCGTTGGGTTCAACTGCAAAAAAGCTGATCCCGTCACCTATTTTTGAGCTAATTTCAGAGCTTTGCAACACAAAAGCTTTGGCTAAATCTGTAATGTTAACGTCAACTGTGCTTCCACTATAAGCGGTAGAACTGGCAGGGAATTTCACGTCGTAAGTCAATGTCACATCTGCCGGGATCTCTGTTCCGTCAAAAGTTACATTGCCTAAAATATCGGTGTTGGCAAATTTCACTTTATATGGCCATTGGTCGTCATTGCTTTCATCGTCATCCCAAGGATGTGGTACATACCTGTTTGGAGCTCCGGTCACAACGAACCAAAGTTTTTTACATCCGGAGGGCACAGTAAAAGTAACACTGGCATTTGTTTCGGTATTCATCCCACCGTATACTCTGGTATCATTATCAAGTAGCGCCACATAACCATAGCGCCATCCGGCTCTGCTTGCATCTGCAACGTTATTATATCCTTCAGCATTCACCATACCGGCAAATTGAGCAGAAATTTCTGTTCCTGCGCCCGGTACATTCAAAGGAATGACATTATAGCCTGTTGTACCCGGGCAACGACCATAACTTACTTGGTAGGCGCCATCATCAAGTTTGGTTGATTTGAAGGTTTGTTTGCCAATATAGTTGGCGCCAATTTCACGTAGCGCATCAAGATCCCAGGTAACGAATTTGGTAGCTGCCTCATATATCTCAGCATTAAATTGCTCCGTGTTGATTCCGGTAATACGCATGTATGCCTGTATTGGGTCTTCGGGTTCATGTGCTTCGCGCCATATTTTACCTATTATATCAATGCCATGTTTCTCTGCCCAATAATAATGGATAAAATAGCTGGCGTACCGATAGTCTTCGTGACATATATGCCGATGGGAATTATCGCAATAGACCGGAAAGTGAGAAGAACCAAATACCTGGTCGGGATAACTTTGATAGGCCTGCCACTGGGCACATTGCTCCCAGAAAGCATTCCCCCCGTTTCCTCCAAAACCATATCGGAACCCATGTCCGTTTCTCAAATCACAGAAAACCTGGTACTGGAAACTATGTCCTATTTCGTGTGCAATAACAGCACCAACAGGATGCACTGTGCCCGGGTTGATCCACAATGCTCCAATGGTGTCATCATATCCCGCACCAAAGGCCATCCAATCAGTTTGGTAGAAAAGGAAAATCATCATTTTGTATTTGTCGAGATTG
This sequence comes from Bacteroidales bacterium, assembly GCA_016936355.1. GTDB lineage: Bacteria > Bacteroidota > Bacteroidia > Bacteroidales > F082 > Sulfidibacterium. The sequence goes on from JAFGYB010000073.1 coordinate 6,033, forward strand.
GATTTACCAACGCCGGCTTCTGCAAATTTGAGCTTATTGACATTGAGATCATAAAACCCTTCTGCTTTGGCCAGTAAATCATCCGTATCAACCCGGTATTCTTCTGGAATAGCTGTTGACTCCGGAATATTTTTACCGTATCCCTTTGCCCAAAAAACAATGAAATGTTCAGATTGCTTGCTTCTTTCGTAACACCAGTCGCTTGAGCTATCGTTGAAGTCCATTTCCTTAAATTCCTGGGGGACATAGAATTTTGATTTGTCGAATTCGACCGGATTGGATTCCGGATTGGCATTCTCTTCCGGCTCGTTAATTTCCGGGTCAATGGTGGGATCAGGATTACCTTTGCTACATGCCATGACAATTGTATTCAGCAAGATCAGGATCAGAAGAATTCTGAACCCTAGTCGCTTTCCTGAGACATGATTACTACGCCTGTGTTTGATATTCATTATTTCGGACTTTTCATTGGTTATTCTGCTTTTCCGGAAAAAGCGGGTTTCAAGGGAAGGCAGAGCGCAAGTAGTGACATCAACTTGCGCTCCAACCTATTCTTTTAAGTGCTGATTAACGGCTCCATTCGTTTACTCCATCTCTGATACGGTTACGCCAGACCATAGTCGATGATACTTCGGTATAATGATCTTTGTTCACGTAATCAACCCGATAATTGAGGATATAGGTACTTGTTGCACTGTCGTATTTATTCTCCCCGATTAAGGTAATTTTCTCAATCGGTTCCTGCTCGTATCCCGACAATTTGGCTTTTGTCCCCCATACTTTCCACTCATGAATACCCTGAGACTCAACGGCTATAAAATGCAGTCTGATTTTGTTGGTAATTACCGGACTGAAAGTAGTTACGTTAAATTTGTCCTTTTCAACCCCGAACCCCGGATTTGAACCCGAGTATTGTGTTTTATTGCCGTAGTCACCAGCCGGAATACTTTCACCGTTGACAACAGGATCAGCTAATAAAACCCATTTTTCATTCACAGGATCCCAATATTCAGCATATGAATTGTACGGAATTAAAATGCCTCCGTTATCCGTCCACCAGAAAACCTCAGATTTTGAAATCTGGTAATATTGCGGGAAATCATATTGAACCCAGTTCCAGGTCTCCGGATTTGGCCAGTTACCATAGGCGCCTCCGGGACTTTTGGTTTCCGAATTTGATGGATCCTGTCCGTCACGAATGGCGTCCA
>JAFGYB010000074.1 GCA_016936355.1 Bacteroidales bacterium
CGTTGCCAGCAATTTTAAAAAAAGAATGAAACCACAAGAAGTAATAAACAATATTGAAAGCGCTTATAAAAAAGCAGATATGATTTATGAGATGATGTTTGCCCACTTCATACAATTGTCAGGATTTCATTTCAGGACAATAAAAATAAAACAAGGAAGCCTCATCTATAGAGCAAGATATTCTGTTGGCAATAATTCTTTTGCAAAGTTATCTGATGTTTCATACCCTCAAAAAGAATTTGTTCAAAACTTTTCCAGACTAAACAGACCTTATCAAAATCTTTTCTACGCAAGTGAAACGGAAAAAACTTGCCTAAGCGAAATGATACCATATTGGATTGATAAATTTAATAAAGGCGACATTTTTTCTATCACCCTCGGAGAGTGGATTGTAAGAAACGAATTAAAATTAATTATTATTCCTGACGCAAGTAACATTAATGAAAGAAATATTAATGTTTTAGGTCAGTTGGACAAGCCTGAAATAGAATTTTGGAATTATTTTTCAAATAAATTTAAAACATCAACAAAGCAGGACAAAGACATCTATGAATTTACATCGGCATTTGGAAATGCTTTATGGCTAAACTCAAAAATACAAAAAATTGATAGTGCTGGATTTATGTATAGTAGTGTTCAGTCTCCAAAAAATTTAAATATAGCATTATGTACTTCAAGTATTGATAATGGTGATTTGGTTCCTGTTGAATTTGTTGAAATGCATGTTCAAAGAGGCGACTTGAACAAAAAAGGATTACCTACATATAAAGAAATTGGAGACAGAAAACGAGGTTTAATTGATTTAAATAAAGCACTTATTGACTGGAAATAAAAAAACTGCTGGCAACACAGGCTCATAAGCAATGCGGGCGAAACAGGTAAATACGAAATGAAATCAATAATAAAGCAAACCGGTAGTTACGCAGTGAAAGTTTTCAGAACCCGCACAGCTTCATACCCAAGGACCGTTAGCGGTAATATGACGCAACCTCTCTCAAAGAGACTCATCTATGAGAGAAACAATTAAATCCAAAAGAAAAATGAAAAAGTTATTAGTGATTAGTTTAGTTATCATGACATTGATATCCTGTGAAAAGGATGATAATCAGAGAATAAATTTGGACAAAGACTATTTTCCTCTTCAAATTGGCAACCAATGGAATTTTGAATTAGCAGGAAAAGACTCAATAATTGAGATAACTAAGATTAATGGAATAGACTATTATGAATTTGTAAATGACTATGGAACAACTTCATATTATCGAAAACAAGATAACCGAATCTATTTTAAGTCCTCCTCAGCAGAAAGCAAGGAAGAAATGAAGTTTAATTTAGCTGCTAATATCGGTGAGAAATGGGCATTTGGTGTTGGTTATGTTACTTTAGTCAGTAGAAATGCTACTATAACTATTGGTGATACACAAGTTGATAGTTGTTTACAATTTAATTTCCACAATAAAGATTTGATTGATTATGGTTCTTCAATTTGGTTAGCACCTGGTATTGGATTTATTCAACAGACATGTCAGGAATGTTTTGGTTCAGCATTTGAAACCTTAAAACTAGAAACAGCCAGGATAAATGATCATTTGATTGAATTTGAATAAATACTACCGCCAACAAGCAGTATAATTAATAAGGGGGAAGGCGGTTTGCGAGGCGTAGTAGCCCGCTTCAATTTATTCTGTATCTTGACGTGTGAAACTCACGCAATCCCTTACTAATCATACTGCCGTCCGTTCTGTGTAATTAAAAACAAACCCATAAATAAAAACCCATGAAACAATTAATTATTATCCTTTCAATCATTCTAACATCAGGAAATACTTTTGCCCAGTCAACTATAAAAGTTGGTGAACGGGCACCTGAAATCCATATTACAAATTGGATAAAAAATGTACCGGCCGATCAGGAATTAAACAATAAATATATCGTTCTTGAATTTTGGGCCACCTGGTGCGGGCCTTGTATTGCAGCAGTACCGCACATGAATAAATTACAGCAGGAATTTCATCCAAAAGACCTCTATTATCTTTCAATGACCGATGAATCGGCAGCACAGATTGAAAGAACGTTGAAACGCATACATTTTAGTTCAATAGTGGTTACAGATACCACAACGCAAACTCAAATCAATTTCGGAGACGGTGTGAAGGGATTGGAGGCTTTTCCGCTCACGGTTTTAATAAATAAAAACGGGATAATTGAGTGGATAGGAGAACCACAAAAATTAGACGCCAAGATGATGTCGAAATTTCTCTCTAATTCGTTGACAGCAAATAGCAAGCCCGGAATAGATGAACATCATACTCAGCAAGGGGTACAGGAAGCATTGAGCTTTAAGGACCTTTTGCAGAAAAAAGACATGAAGAATTATTTTCAATGGAAAGAGACATCAAGCCAACAACCATCAAAAATAGCAATAGGCACTATGATAATAGCCTTGAACGCTTACAGTTTAGAAAATATTTACAATGATATTTTCAAGATTACTAACAAACAATTAAAACTACCTGAGAACTTGAAAAATAAAAGGTATGATATTCTTTACAAGAATACCGAGAATCCACAAAATACAGGGGTACTTGAAAATGATCTATTGAACGCGCTTCATTTAATAAAACACACAGAAACAAAACTGATAAGAGAAAATATTGTTTCCATTTCAGATAGTTCACTTTTAGAAAAAACTTTAGAAAAAACCGTTTCACATGAATCAGAAGCAGGTGACAAAATAATCTTTACCCGATCTACGATTAGCGAGGTCGTAAATAAATTGTCGAATAATTCTTCCGGACAATCCTATGTATTTAATGGAAAGGATAAGACAAAATATGATTTTATAATAGGGACAAAATCAAAAGATGAGATTATAAAAAGCCTGAAATCATATGGATTATTGGTAAAAGAAAAAGATGTGAAAGTAAACTATACAATTCTAACTGAAAAAAAATAACCACACACAACACAGGCTCATAAGCCATCGGCCTGAGGCAGGCTGCGCATGGCCCGAACCGTTGGCGTGCATTATTAACAAAAAAACGAAACAAGAAGATTATGGATACTTTAATGGTACTATTGATTGTACTCTCAGCCATTCTATGGGTTTGGGCTGTGTACGATATTAATAAAACAAGAATCCACACTAAGATGAGCCTGTTGTGGCTTTTACTGGTATTGATTTTCCCAATGATTGGACCCCTTATTTATTTTCAAATGAAAAGAAGACTTTTGACCCGGTGAAGATTGCAACCTGGATTTGCAACGACCATTTAAAAAGAAGTTGGAACATCTTTCAGGCTTCAGCCGACTTTTGCATTATCCCCTCGCTCTCGCAAAGCCTGCTTCGGGCCATCAAGGTCTCTGACATGTGAGTCGAAATAAATAAAGTTTATATCTTTATCTTCTCGCCCGGTCGTTTGTTACTGCCCCCGGCAGACAAGTGTACCCGGCGACAGCACTTATCAAATTCACAAGGGGCTCATCGGAGCACTGCGTGAGAAATAAAATACATACTGTTATGATCAAAAAAGTAATCGGAATCCTATTAATAGCCGGTGCCCTGGCAACAGGGTATTACGGCATCCATCAGCTCAACGAAAACAGCGGCGCTTCATTAAAAATCGGGAATGTCGAATTGGGCGTTACCAATACCAAAGAACGCAATCAGGACTATGTTTACCTGGGCATTGCGGTGCTCCTGCTGGGAGGCGGTATTTATGTGCTGACAAAGAAATAACCCTCTTCAGCCCCCTGCTCCCGCGACGCCTGCCGGCGTGCCTTGTGTGCGGAGTAAAAGAGTCTGCTGGTTACGTTTGTTTCCTAAAGAGTAAAGCGTTATCTTTATTCTCTGACATTTTTTATCGTTCAGGAAATGAAAGCAAGCCTTCTTCTGAATCCCTTCCTTTCCTATTACAGGTCACGAAAAATTTCGTTTTACAGTTACCTTGGCATTGTTTTGATGATTTGTGTTTCCAAAATCATCATCGTATGGTCGGGCGCCAGCCATCCGCTGGCTACCAATTCGGCGTTGCACTGGAGCAACATCCTCATTATACTTGGAATCGGTTTTCTGCTGATGGTCTTTGCGCCGTACGGCGGCATTGAACGTTCGCCCGATGCCTACAAAAAAATCAATGGCTATTTGTATGTTCCCATGCTCTTGGGCATCGCGTTCGGGATGTATGAAATTGTGATGAGCCTGATCCTGAAGTATCCCAATTTTCATGTTCCGTTTCCCTTGTCCGTTCCGGTTTACCTTTCGGGTGGCACTTTGTACGAGATCAAATACCACCTCATTCCCATTACAGCCGCCTCCATCCTGCTGGTCAGGATTTTTAACCAACGATACGCCACGCTCATTTTCTGGATACTGGCCCTGGCATTGTCCGTCTATGAACCTTACAAACAAGTCAGTTCCATGATCGACTGGAAGATCATCAGCGGAACGTTCTGGATTGCCGAAACGGCCGTGGGCATTTTCATTGCCAACATCATTCCCTTTTACTTTCTGAAGAAACACGGTTTTGTTTCCATGCTGGTCATGCGCCTGACCACCTATGTAATCTGGCACATCATTTGGCCGCCCCTGTATTTTTAATGCGGCCGGGATGGGAACGGCAGCGCCCGGCAGAGGAGACCGATGTGCAGTAAGGCGGCAAGGGCGACGAAGAGAAGCCCCTTGTACGCCTGTTATGGAACACGGGCACCGGTGACGGGACTAGAGTGGACAGCCCGAAAAGCCGCCCCGGTAAATCAGGCTTTGTAGATGAGATAAAACGTCATGGACGTGAGGGTGAGCGCCGTGGCGAATCCGTAGTAAAACAGGGCGTATTTGAATTTGCTTTCGGCCGAATAGGATTTCACGGTAAAGATCTTCCCGATCTGGGCCAGCAACACGGCAAACAACATCACACTGAAGTGCTCGATGGACCAGAACCGCAACGACAGTACATGGCTGACCTGATCGGCCGAATGAATGAAGTATTTGTCGGCGGGCATCATAAAGTAGAGGGTAATGCCCAGGAAAAGTCCCAGGTACAGCAAACCGATAAACGAATTCTCCAGCCACACATATTTGGCCGAATATTCCGATTTTTTGACAATACCCACAAAGAGCAGCACCGAAAACACCAGCGACACCAGCATGAACAACACACTGGACCAAATATGAATATGCAGAAGCACTTTATACATCACTCAAAAATAGGGAATACAAAGGTAATCTACTCCGGGGTTTAACAAAATTTTTAGAAAAAAGAATTTAATAACGTACTGTTCTGCGTACCTTTGCAAAAAAGAAAAGATACGATCTATGGGCGAAACATCGAATGGAGATCATCGTTTAACAGAGTTAATGAACAAGCGCTGGAGTCCCCGCGGATATTCGGACAGAGAAGTAAGAGAGGAACAAATCCATGCGTTGCTGGAAGCAGCCCGCTGGGCACCGTCAGCAAACAATGCTCAGCCGTGGCGTTTCGTGGTTACACGAAAAGGGGATGAACGGTTCGCCAAAATATTGGATGCCATGAGCGACTGGAACAAACGCTGGGTACAACACGTTCCGGTTTTGGTTCTGAATCTGGCTCAGAAAGAATTTTCCTTTAAACAGGAAGTAAATCCTACGGCACAATATGATTTGGGACAAGCCGTTTTTGCCATGGCACTCAAAGCGGTGGATTTGGGTTTGGTAGCTCATCAGATGAGTGGTTTCGACCATGAAAAAGTATTGAAAGACCTGGACATTCCGGATGGATATGAAGCCGTATCGACCATTGCGTTTGGCTATCTGGGTGACGATTCCAACCTTCCTGATGATCTGAAAGAAAGCGAAAAAAGGGAGCGCATCCGAAAACCCATTGACGACCTGTTGTTTTAATCAAACCCACCATGAAAAGAATCCTGACTTTCCTCTCTTTCGCTGTTTTGTTTCTGATGCTGTCGGCCTGCGGCAACAGCCAGCACACATCCCAACAAAAGACAACAAAGAAACAAGCCTCCGTTTCGGTTCCCGATTTCAATGCCGATTCGGCCTACGCCTATGTGGCCAAACAGGTATCGTTTGGTCCGCGCGTACCGGGCACCCCGGCGCATAAGGCCTGCGAAAACTGGCTGGTGAAGAAATTCAGGGCATACAGCGATACGGTGATTGTGCAGCGTTTTCAGGCCAAAACCTACGACGGCGTGCTGCGCAAAGGCGCCAACATCATTGCTTCATTTGAACCGAACAACCCCAACCGTATCTTGCTCATGGCCCACTGGGATTCGCGGCCTTTTGCCGACCACGACAAAAACCCGAAAAACTGGAACAAACCCATTGAGGCGGCCAACGACGGCGCCAGCGGGGTCGGTGTTTTGCTGGAAATGGCCCGGCAGTTTCACCTGCATCATCCCCAGGTAGGGGTAGATATCGTGTTGTTTGACCTGGAAGACTGGGGTCCCCCGAAGTATTTAAATTTTAAAAACGGCGATGATTTCTGGGCGCTGGGTGCTCAGTACTGGTCGCACCATCCCCAGGTACCGGGCTACTCCGCCAAATTCGGCATCCTGCTGGACATGGTGGGAGCCAAAAATGCCCAGTTTCCCAAGGAATATTTCTCAAGGCAATACGCCGGATATTATGTGAATATGATCTGGAGAACCGCCCGTGCCCTGGGATACGACAATTACTTTATCAACATCAACGGCGATCCCATCGACGACGACCACAAATACGTGAATGAAATTGCCGGCATTCCTTCGGTAGACATCATCCAGCTGGATCCCAACAGCAGCAACGGTACGTTCTGGGAATACTGGCACACCACCCACGACACCCTCGACAAAATCGACAAACAAACACTGAAAGTTGTCGGACAGGTGTTGCTGAATGTGGTTTATACGCAATAAACAACAAGTCGTCACTGTGGTGATCCCGATCCATCGGGATTCAGCTTACAAATCTCCATATGTAGAATCTGGAATTGTAAATGGTGATTCGGAAATCGCACGATCCCGATACGCTACGCTATCGGGATTGTTCGACCAGCAAATCTCAAAGTGCCATGCTTTTGAGATTTGGGTCTCACGAAAAAAAAACCGGCGCGGGAAAAACTCCCGGCCGGTTTTCAATTACAAAAACAACGTTAAGACTTCATTTCTTTGATGGCTTCGTTCAACTGAGGAATCACTTTAAACACATCCCCCACGATGCCGTAATCGGCTGATTCGAAGATGGGTGCTTCGGGATCCTTATTGACCGCCACAATATATTTTGAGGAACTCACACCCGCCACATGCTGGATGGCTCCGGAGATACCAAAGGCCAGGTATAGATTCGGTGCAATGATTTTACCGGTCTGTCCCACGTGTTCTTCTTTGGGACGCCAGCCGTCGTCGGAAACGGGACGGGAGCAAGCCATACCGGCACCCAGCAGATCGCCCATTTCTTCCAGTCCGCCCCAGTTTTCGGGACCTTTCATTCCGCGACCACCGGAAACCACGATTTCGGCATCACTCAACAGAATCTTACCTGTGATTTTATGGGTATCGAGCACCTTAGTGGTAAACTCACCGTCACCAATCTGCGGATCAAAGGCTTCAACAGCTGTATCCACAGGGTTCTCAACCACATCGAATGAGTTTTGTGCGAAGGTGAGCACTTTTACATCGGTTTTAATCTGAATCCTCGCAAAAGCTTTCTGGGTAAAGACTTTTTTCTTCACCACAAAAGGTTCCACACTGACCGGAAGACCGATGACCCCGGTGACCATTCCGGCATTCAGCTTCACCGACAAACGGGGGGCAAAGGCTTTTCCTTCGTTGTTGTGCGCCAGGATCACCACTTTGGCATTTTCGCTGGCAACTGCTTTGGCAATGGCATCGGCCACGGCCTTGTTGTCCAGACTTTCAAAACGGTTGTCCTGAACATTCAGTACTTTGCTCACACCGTATTTTCCCAATGATTTTAATTCGTCATCAGCCACATGGCCAATGGAGAGGGCCGTTACCGAACTTCCCATTTCTTTTGCAATGGCATAAGCAAAAGAAGATAATTCGTAGCTAAGTTTTTTAAACTTGCCTTCCCAATTTTCTGTATATACTAAAACTGACATTTTTCTAAATTTTTAGGTGATTGATTAAAGCACTTTGGCCTCTTCGTGAAGCAAACGGATGAGCTCTTTGGCATTGTCTTCGTCCACCATTTTACAGGCCGCTTTGGGTTCGGGCAATTCATAACCCAGAAACTCGGTACGGGCTTCCACATCGGCCGGAGGAACCACGTTCAACGGTTTGGAGCGGGCCATCATAATACCGCGCATGGCCGGAATTCTCGGATCTTTGGCGATCCCTTTCTGAACCACTGCCAGCAAAGGCGTGGGAACAGACAAGCTCTGATTACCGCCGTCGATGTCACGCTGTACTTTCAACTCGCCGTTTTCAAGACTCACGCCCGATACAGCAGAAACCGAATGGATGTCCAGCATGGCGGCCAGCATACCACCGACTCCGGCACCGTTGTAATCGGAGGATTCAATCCCTGCCAGGATCAAATCATAATCTTTGGCAACCTGAGCCAGTTGGGAAGCCACAAAAAAGGCATCCTTGGCTTCGGCATCGATGCGAATGGCATCATCAGCACCTACAGCCAGTGCTTTCCGCAACGTGGGTTCGGTTGCGTTGGTACCCACATTGGCTATCGTAATTTTTTCCACACCGCCGGCTTCTTTCAATTCCAAAGCACGGGTCAGTGCCAACTCGTCCCAGGGATTAATGATCCATTGCACACCTGAAGTGTCAAAGGCTTTATTGTCCCCGGTGAACCTGATTTTCGTTGTTGTATCAGGCACATTACTAATTAAAACCAGTATCTTCATGATCTATAAATTTTGAATTTTTTCTACTTTGTTACAAATATAAATAAATTTTCCAACTATTACGCATGCAAACTATTTTTTAAGAATTTTTTGAAGTTTCACTGGGTGGATTTTTGGGAAATAAAAGGCAGTATCCGAACGAATTATGTACCGGATCAACCAAAAAAAAGCCGGAAACATTTCCGGCTTTCTATATCCTTCAGGACAAAAAGTTATTTCATCAGGCTGCGCGAGATGATGATCTTTTGTATTTCGGAAGTTCCCTCGTAAATCTGGGTCAGTTTGGCTTCCCGCATCAGGCGTTCCACATGATATTCTTTCACATACCCATACCCGCCGTGAATCTGAACGGCTTCGGTGGTGATTTCCATGGCCACATCGGCAGCATACTGTTTGGCCATGGCACTGGCCACAGTAATGGGCTGATGGTGGTCTTTCAGCCAGGCAGCTTTCAAACAAAGGTTGCGGGCGTTTTCAATTTTCACCGCCATATCGGAAAGCTTGAAAGCCAGCGACTGGTGATTGATGATTTCGGTTCCAAAGGCTTTTCGTTCCTTGGAATAAGCCACTGCCCGGTCAAAAGCTCCGGAGGCAATTCCCAGCGCCTGGGAAGCAATACCAATACGACCGGCTTCGAGGACCATCATGGCAAATTTAAACCCGAACCCGTCTTCACCAATACGGTTTTCTTTGGGAACCTTCACATCGGTAAACATTATGGAATGCGTATCGGAACTGCGCATACCCATTTTGTCCTCGTGCGGGCCAATGGTGATGCCGGGAGAATTTTTCTCCACAATAAAAGCATTAATGCCTCGTGATTTCTTTTCAGGATGGGTCTGAGCCATCACAATATAGGTGGAAGCTGAATTCCCGTTGGTGATCCAGTTTTTGGTGCCGTTCAAAAGATAATAGTCCCCTTTATCCTCTGCGGAAGTATACTGATGGGTCGCATCGGAACCGGCTTCGGGTTCAGAGAGCAAAAAAGCACCAATCACTTCTCCCCGGGCCAGGGGTTTCAAATACTTTTGTTTCTGTTCTTCGGAAGCGTACTTCGTAAGTCCGTAGCACACCAGCGAATTATTTACCGACATGATGACCGCCATGGAAGCATCTACTTTGGCAATTTCTTCCATTGCCAGCACATAGGAAACGGTGTCCATTCCGCCGCCGTCGTATTCGGGAGGAACCATCATACCCAAAAAACCCAGTTCAGCCAGGTTTTTCACATGCCGGGCGGGAAACTCGGCTTTTTCATCCCGCTCCAGTACGTCCTGTATTAATTCGCGTTGAGCATAATCGCGGGCAGCCTGCTGGATCATCAGCTGCTCTTCAGTGAATTCAAAGTTCATTATCTAAATTTTAAACTGTTATTGTCCTTTTTGTCCGGAAACAAACCTACAAAATAATTATTTTGAACAGGTTCTAAATTTCATTGCCGATGCGATTCATCCGAAGATGGGTTTCACGAAAATCATCCATAATTGCTTCTACAATCCGATTCACAGGCTTCACCTCCCGGATCAGTCCCGCAACCTGACCGATTTCCAGCTCGCCTTCCTCAGTATCGCCTTCGAACATGCCTTTTTTTGCTCTGCCTCTCCCCAGGAGTTCGGATAATTCTTCTTTACCAGCCCCCCTGTTTTCGGCCTGTTGTACCTGTTCGAAAAAGGTATTCTTCAGTAACCGAACCGGGATCAGTTTTTTCATCATCAGCCTGGTGGCCCCATCACCAGCCTGAACAATTTTTTCCTTAAAAGCCGGATGACCCGATGACTCGGCACTCGCCGCAAAGGCACTCCCGATCTGCACCCCATCGGCACCCAATGCCATGGCTGCAAACATAGCTTTTCCGGATGCAATGCCTCCGGCAGAGATCAACGGTACGGAGACCAGTTCACGGATCATAGGGACCAGTACCAGGGTAGTCGTTTCTTCCAGCCCATCATGCCCTCCGGCCTCAAAGCCTTCCACAACCAGAGCATCCACCCCGGCTTCGACTGCCTTCAAGGCAAACTTTTTGTTGGCTACCACATGGGCTACAATAATGCCCTGTTCCTTTAAAAAAGCGGTATATTTTGCCGGATTTCCGGCTGAAGTAAATACAATTTTTATTCCTTCTTCCAGAATGACCTGTATGTGATCGTCCGTTTGGGGATACAACAAAGGCACATTCACCCCAAACGGTTTGTCCGTCGCCTGTTTGCATTTCCTGATGTGATCGCGCAACACTTCGGGATACATGGAACCGGAACCGATGAGTCCCAGTCCGCCCGCATTGCTTACCGCGGAAGCCAGTTCCCATCCACTACACCAGATCATACCTCCCTGGATGACGGGATATTTTATATTGAATAAATCGGATACTCGGTTCATAGGTTTACTATTGTCGTACAGTTGCAGATCGTTGTCAGACACTATTTCCTACTGTGCCTCCATCGACTTCATCATCTCTTTCACCACCAGACTGGCATCGGTCCGGATGTCGAGAATGGTGGCATCCAGCATATAACACGGCGTGGTAAACACATTATACGTTTCATCGTGTACGACCTGTCCGTGACTGGTTACCACGTGTTTGCTTCCCATTTTTTTAATGGCATCAATGGTAGAAGCATCGTGGCCGATGGTTACTTCCACCCCCTGAATTACACGGGCAATCACGGCCGGGGCAATACACAAGGCTCCGATGGGCTTGTGGCGTGTTATCATTTCCCTGATGACGTATTCCACTTCCCGGTTGACCCGGGCATTGGGTCCGTCAAATGCAACTGTAGAAAGATTCTTGGCAGCGCCAAACCCACCGGGAAAAATCAGTGCATCACAATCATCAGCACGGAATTTGTTCAGCGGTTTGATATCCCCCCGGGCAATACGGGCCGATTCAACCAACACATTCCGGGATTCGTTCGTTTCCTGCCCTGACAGGTGATTCACCACATGATGCTGCATAATATCGGGAGCAAAACACTGGTATACTGCCCCCTCTTCCATAATGGCCAGCATGGTCAAAGTGGCTTCGTGAATTTCGGACCCGTCGTACACTCCTGACCCTGACAACACTACCGCAAATTTTTTCTTTTCCATGACGAATGTTTTTAAGTCGTTTGTTGAACTGCTAAATTAATCATTTGTACGGAATTCAAAAAATAATTCCCGCTCCGAAAACGTTTTAAAAAACGTTTTTAGATAGTTTAACACTTTCTGATCGCCAAGGGACAAATCTTCATTTTCCGATGCACCATACTTATAAAATCATAAATTTGCCTCTATGAAGCTATTGATCATCGAAGACGATCCTGAAATCCAGGATTCCATCATCACCTATCTGGCACCTGAAGGATATGCGTGCGTACAGGCTTTTGACGTGCGCACTGCACTGGACATGATTACCAAAAACAGCTACGATTGTTTTCTTATTGATCTGAACCTGCCCGATGGGAACGGAACGGAGATCATCAAAAAGCTCAAAAAAGACCAAAATCAGGGTGGAATTATTGTGATTACGGCCCGCGATGCCATCGAAGACCGGGTTAAGGCTCTGGAATGGGGTGCTGATGATTACCTGGTCAAGCCCTTTAACTTGTCCGAACTGAATGCCCGCATCAAATCGCTGATCCGAAGAATTCAGTTTCAGGGAAGCCAGCAAATAGCGGCCGGGGAACTGGAAATATTTCCGGAATATTTCAAAGCGACCATTAAAGGGAAACCGCTGGAGCTTACGAAAAAAGAATTTGAAATTCTGATGTTTTTTGTATCCAATGCCGGCAGAGTCATTGCCAAGGAAAGCCTGGCGGATCAGTTGTGGGGTGATGATTCAGATTTTTCTTATTCCTTTGATTTCGTTTATGCTCAGATCAAAAACCTGAGAAAAAAACTGAAAGAAGCCGGAGCCAGGGAATACATACAAACCATTTACGGAGTGGGTTATAAATTTGAAGTGGAATAAAATGAAACTGCTGACCAAGACCACCTTGTACTTCATCACCATTTCGCTGTTTGTCTTTTTTGCGGGCGGGCTCGGGTTGTATATTCTGATGCAGAACCTGGTAAAAAATGAAGTGGATGCCGAATTACTGCAGCGTATCCATTATGTATTCAACCAGATCGACCCCAACGATTCGCTGGGCCCCGTTCATTTCATCGCCAGCGAACCCATCGATATTGAAAAAATTCACCTTCCCAAACAAAGTTCCACCTTTCGATTTCAGGATACCGTTCTGTTCAACGACCTCACCAAAACATATGCCCCCTACCGGGAACTGATTTCTATAGTCAAAGCCGGTCCTGATTACTACCGCATCCGTATTTACAAATCGCTCATCACATCCAACACCCTGATAGAAAAAGTAGCGCTTGTCACCACCCTCATGCTGATGCTGTTTCTGTTGCTGGCCTATTTTTTGAACCGGTATTTGTTCAGCCGTGTGTGGTTTGATTTTTTCGCCACACTGCACAAGATCCAGGAATTCAGTTTGACCATGCCGCAGAAAGAAGCGTTCTCGGCGTCAGAAATCATTGAATTCAACGAATTGAACCGGTTGTTGAACAAGATGACCGATAAGATCATCAACGACTACGAAGGACTGAAAGAATTCACGGGGAACTTGTCCCACGAAGTTCAAACACCGCTGGCAGTTATCAAAAACAAAACCGAACTGATGATGCAGGAACCCCTGAACAAACAACAATACGAGCAGATTGGTTCCATCTATTCGGCAGCGAACCGATTGTCGGCCATTGTCCGGAGTCTGGGACTCATCGCCCGCATCGACAACAACCAGTTTACCGAAACACAACCCGTCAACTTTAAAGACCTTATCCTTCTGGAGAAAGAAAACTACGAACCCCTGATGGAATCGAGGGGCATTAAGATCGAAACGGAATTTTCGGGGCAGCCCGACATCCAGATGAACAAAGAACTGGCTGAGATCCTGGTCAACAACCTCATCAAAAATGCCGTCCGTCACAACTTAAAAAACGGGTTCATTCGAATCCACCTCAGCAAGCAATCGTTAACCATCAGCAATTCGGGAGAGAACCCCGGCATTCCCACCGAAAAACTGTTCGATCAGTTCTCACGGGGATCCGATAAAGGCTTTATGGGCATCGGTTTATCGATCGTCAGAAAGATCACAGAACATTACGGAATGAGCGTTCGCTACGACTATCAAGATCAACAACATAAGATTACCGTTGGATTTCAACCCTCATAGCATCCCCCCTTCACAGTCATAGCAATTTAGACTGAATAACAATAACCTGGTTTTTTTCAAAAAAAGAAGTGTTTTTCAGATTTGCTACAGAATCGAAAGCGACTTTTGCTTTGAAATAAATAACCACGCATCTAATCAACATGATTGGTCTCATCGGAATCAGTTACAAATCGGCCGACCTGATAATCAGGGAACGGTTCTCATTCAGCAAAGAAGAAATTTCGGAACTAGCACAAAGCTGTATTCAAAGCGGCCGCATGGAAGGGATCGTTATCCTCTCGACCTGTAACCGCAGCGAAATTTACTACAGTTGCTCCAGAGAAAATACGCAAGCAGCCATTGACACTATTCTGAACGAACTGACCGTTCGAAAAAATTATGATGCGACGTTGGCTCCCCATTTCTATTTTAAACAAAATTCGGAAATGGTGCAACACCTCTTCAAAGTAGTTTCAGGAATCGATTCGCTCATCATTGGCGAGGATCAAATCATTGGTCAGGTAAAAGAGGCTTACACCTATGCAGAAAACATCAAATCGACCGATAAAATTCTGAGAAGACTTTTTCTGAAAGCCTTTGAAGTCGGTAAAAAAGTGCGCACCGAAACCCAGATCAGCCGGGGAAATGCATCGGCCAGTTCGGCAGCGGTCAACCTGGCTCATCAGCGGTTTATGAACATGAAAGAACTGCATGTAATGATGATCGGAGCCGGACAAACCGGACAACTGGTACTCAACAGCCTGAGAAAATCAAAATTTGCGTCGCTTACCATCGCCAACCGAACTTTTTCCAAAGCCGAGGAATTAGCACAGATTTACGGGGGAACCAGCATCACCATCGATGAAATTAACGAACATCTTCCCCAGTGTGATATGATCTTCATTGCCACCGATGCCAAAGAGCCCATTGTAAAGCATGAGGCTGTAGTTAAAGCAGTGCAAAGAAGAGGCACCGGCAAGAAACAATCCTATTTCGATCTCTCGGTTCCCCGCAATATTGAAGACAGCATTGCTGACATTGAGGGGGTGGAATTGTTTACTATTGACGACTTGCAAAACATTGTTCAGAATACGACCGATAGTCGTATGAGAGAAGTTTCGGCTGCCCTGAAAATTATTGAAAGAGCCAAGAAACTTTTCGTTGAGTGGGAACACGAACAGGAACTGATTCCCACCATCATCAAAATCAAAGAAAACTTCCACAAGCTGAACCGTCAGGAAATGGAAGAATTTTATAAAAACAGGTCCATCGAGCAAAGTGACCTGCTGGAAGAATACGCCCAACTTCTTTCCGATAAATTTGCCCGTACATTTATTAAAAACCTAAAAACCATTTCAAAAGATGCTGACAGCAAGACCTTCGTTGAAATGGCTGAGGACTTTTTCGAATTAAAATAATGACCCAAACCGTAAAAATAGGTACCCGGGGCAGTAAACTGGCTTTGTATCAGGCAAACCTGACCAAGCAGACCCTGGAAGAAAAGTATCCCGATCTGAATTTTGAACTGGTAATCATTCAAACCAAAGGCGACCAGCGACTCGATGTTTCCCTTTCCAAAGTTGGAGACAAAGGGTTTTTTACCAAAGAAATTGAACGGGCATTGCTGGATGGTGACATCCATCTGGCGGTGCACAGCATGAAAGACCTGCCCACCGAATTTCCGGAGGGTTTGAAACTGGGTGCTGTTTTGCCACGAGGAGAAGTGCGCGATGCACTGGTAAGCAACGACAAAAGAAAACTATCGGAATTAACCGAAGAAGACATTATTGCCACATCCAGTACGAGACGCAAAGCCCAGTTGCTGAAGATTAATCCCAACTTTAAGATTGTAGACATCCGCGGTAATGTAGATACCCGGCTTAAAAAATGGCAGTCCGGATATTGCACGGCCATGATCATGGCAGGTGCCGGATTAACCCGTCTGGGCTACGATGAGCACATCTCCGAGTTACTGGATCCGATGGATATGCCGCCGGCTCCCGCACAAGGTATTATTGCCATTGAAATTCGTGACGGCGATGTGGAAACAGAAAAGCTGTTACAGGCAATCAACGACAAAAATACCTGGGCTATGGCCAAAACGGAACATACGTTTCTGGCTGCTTTGGGTGGTGGTTGTCAGGTCCCCATTGCCTGTTTTTCGGAAATTAATGAAGGTCAGTACAAATTGACCGGCACCGTCCTTTCACCGGACGGAAAAAAACACGTCAGCGGATCGCTGGAGGGAAGTATTGAGCAATCCGAAGTATCGGCCAAAACACTGGCCAATGTGTTTATGAAAAAGGGTGCTTTTAAAATCCTGGAAGACTTTGACGACAGCACGGAAAAATAATGTCCCCCGATTGGTGATCAGTACACAACCCGTTGAACAGGCCGAAAAACTGAAATCGGTCCTGTCAGAGAGTGGTATTGATTTTCTTTCGCTCCCCATGATCAGAACCGAAACAGCTGAACCGGATGAGGACGTACTTTCCGTATTAAAAAATCTTTCCGGTTTCGACCGGATGATCTTCACCAGTAAAAACGGGGTCGTTGCTTTTGCGTCGTTGCTTGTGAAATTACAAATTTCCTTTCCGGAAGCTATTCCAGTTGCGGTTATTGGAAAAGGAACTGCTGCGGAACTGCAACAGTCGGGCAGTAAAAATATTGAACTCAATCCCGGAAATACATCGGCAGATTTTGCCGTGTTTCTGAATCAATCGGTTCTGAAATCCGGTGAAAACGTATTGTTGGTTCAGGGTTCGATGGCACCCGACTTCCTGGAAAAGGAGCTATCTCAAAAAGCAACGGTTACACGAATCAATGTTTACCACACCCTGCCTGTGGAAGAAACAGATCTGTCAACAATCGAAAAAATAAAAGAGGACCAATACGGCCTTTTGGTATTCAGCAGCCCTTCGGCATTTACTTTTTTCTCACACTATGTGGACCCTCATACTCAAAAACTGCGTATTTTGTCCATCGGATCTACCACTACCGCAGCCATCAAAAAGACTGCTGATGTTGAGATTATCACCGCCGAAAAGCCTGATACAAAATCACTAAAAAAAGAAATTATACATTACTTCAATTAAAAATATTAGATCATGAGTTTCCCGATAACACGAATGAGAAGGCTGCGCAGTCACCCTGTTTTGCGTGCCATGGTTACAGAAACCAAAGTCACAACCGACGACCTGGTAATGCCTTTGTTTGCCTGCCCCGGTACCAATGTCAAAAATCCCATTTCTTCCATGCCCGGCAATTACCAGTTGTCCATCGACCTGCTGGTGGAAGAATGTAAATCATTAATGGACGTAGGAATCAGAGCGATCATTTTGTTTGGGATTCCTGAAGAAAAAGACGAAACCGGAATGATTGCCGCCCACGACGATGCCATTATTCCCCGGGCCATCGAAGCCATCAAGAAAAATGTTCCCGGCATGTACATCATTGCCGATGTGTGCAATTGTGAATATACTACACACGGACACTGTGGTGTGATTGTGGATGGCGATGTGGACAACGACCAAACGATGGATTCACTGGTGGCACAGAGCATTACCTTTGCCCGCCACGGGGTAGACATGGTGGCGCCCAGCGATATGATGGACGGCCGCGTGCTGAGAATCCGTCAGGGACTGGATGCCGAAGGATATTACAACCTTCCCATCATGGCCTATTCGGCTAAATACGCTTCTGCTTTTTATGGCCCCTTTCGGGATGCAGCCGATAGTGCCCCGCAATTTGGCGACCGTAGTTCATACCAGATGAACCCGCCCAACAGCAATGAGGCGATGCGCGAAATTGAAATGGATATTGTCGAAGGAGCCGATATTGTCATGGTGAAACCGGCACTCAGTTACCTGGACATCATTCGTCGGGCGCGCGACCGATTTGATCTGCCCATTGCAGCGTATAACGTGAGCGGTGAATTTTCCATGGTGAAAGCCGCTGCCGAAAAGGGCTGGATCGATGAAAACCGAATCGTTAAAGAAATTCTGACTTCCATTAAAAGAGCGGGGTCCGATATTATCCTGACGTATCACGCCAAACATTTCGCCGAAAAATTGCAATAATCTATGATCCGGAATAAAAGCATACAGGAATTTGAGAGAGCCCAGAGCCGCATCCCCGGTGGTGTGAACTCACCGGTAAGGGCCTTTAAGAGTGTGGGACTGCCCCCGGTACTGATCGATCATGCCAAAGGTTCCCGGATTTACGATATCGACGGCAACGAATATATCGACTACGTTTCCACCTGGGGGCCTGCTATTTTGGGCCATGCCCGTGAAGAAATTGTGGAAGCCATCAAAAAAGCAGCTGAAAAAGGAACCTCATTCGGTGCCCCTACCGTGATGGAAACCGAGATGGCTCAGTTAATCATTGATATGATGCCGGCAGTAGACATGGTACGCATGGTGAACTCGGGTACGGAAGCCACGATGAGTGCCATCAGACTGGCCCGGGCTTTCACCGGAAGAGATATGATCATAAAGTTTGAAGGAAACTATCACGGCCATGCCGACAGTTTCCTGATTCAGGCCGGTTCGGGTGCCATGACGCTGGGGGTCCCCAACAGTCCCGGCGTTACCAAAGCCACGGCTTCGGAAACACTGACGGCTCCTTATAATGACCTGAAGGCTGTGGAAACTCTTTTTGAAAACTATCCGAACCAGATTGCCGCAATTATTGTGGAACCGGTCGCTGCCAATATGGGACTGGTTTTGCCCCAACCCGGATTCCTGGAAGGTTTGAGAAAAATTACTGCCGATCACAACGCGCTGCTGATTTTCGATGAAGTAATTACCGGTTTCCGTCTGGGTGCCGGGGGCGCACAGGAATATTACAACATTAACCCTGATCTTACCACCATGGGAAAAATCATTGGTGGTGGTTTGCCCGTGGGTGCATATGGTGGACGCAAAGACATTATGGAAATGCTGGCTCCGGCCGGCCCGGTTTATCAGGCCGGAACGCTTTCGGGAAATCCGTTGGCCATGGCTGCCGGTTTTACAGCACTCAAGATTTTGAAGGATCATCCGGAAATCTACAGGACCATGGCAGAAAAGGCGATAATGCTGGCTGACGGAATCAGAGAAAATATTCGATCAACGGGTATTTCTGCTCAAATAACGCAACTGGGTTCACTGATGACGCTGTTTTTTAATGACAGTAAGGAAATTACATCCTTTGCTGATGCCGCTAAATCTGACACAAAACTGTATGCAGCCTATTTTAAAGAAGCCCTGGAAAACGGAATATACCTGGCTCCGTCTCAGTTTGAATGTGCCTTTGTTTCGGATGCTCATACCACAGAAGATATTGAACGGACCATTGCTGCAAACAAAAAAGCATTAGAAATATTATCAACCAAAAACTAATTCTCTACCTATTATCATGCACAGCATTTTTCTGGATACACTGAAAGGGAAACCGGCGGAGAGGCCTCCGGTATGGTACATGCGGCAAGCCGGACGTGTTCTTCCCTCCTATTTGAAGCTAAAGGAAAAACATTCGTTTTGGGAAATGATGCAGGACCCCAAACTGGCTGCTGAAGTTACCTTACTGCCTGTACATGATCTGGAAGTAGATGCCGCCATTTTGTTCTCAGACATTCTGGTGATTCCCTATGCTCTGGGTATGGGTCTGGATTTTACCGATCAGGGACCTGTGTTTGATCATCCCATCAAAACCATGGATGACCCCATGAAAAATTTCCACCCGGAGGAACAAAAACTGGAATACATCTACCACGTAATTGATGAAATTATCCGGATCAGACCCGTGAACAACCCGCTGATTGGATTTTGCGGGGCTCCGTTGACTGTTCTTAGTTTTATGATTCAGGGACTGGGAAGCCGTTCCGATTTCACCGATGCCGTTAAATGGATGTTTGCCCATCCGGAAATGTTGAAAAAGCTGATTGATGCTGTAACAGAGATGACCCTGGTATATGTTGAAAAGCAAATGGAACACGGTATTGATGCGTTTCAGCTTTTTGAAACCAACGCCGGGCTCATCCCCAATGAAATGTATCAGCACTTCTTTATGCCTTCCGTGAAGAGAATAGCAACGGCAGTTCGTGATAAGAACATCCCTTTTATCTTTTTCCCCAAGGGAATTGGAAATGAAATCCAGCACATCAACTATGATGTTTGCGACTTCCTGAGTGTGGACTGGCTCACTTCCCTGGAGCAAGCCCGGAAACTGGTGGACAAAAAGGTAGGGTTACAGGGCAATCTGGATCCACGCATCTTGTTTGCTTCACAAGAAATTATCGAAAAAGAATTAAATAAATTTTTGATCTACGGACGACAACACAAAGATTGGGTATTCAATTTGGGTCACGGATTCATGCCGGGGACTCCGTTTGAAAACGCCCGATTCATTACCGACTGGGTCAAAAATCAGAAATGGGATTAAAGACAGAAAAAATGAACCTGGAAATCTTCAAAAAATACAACAAACCGGGGCCACGCTATACCAGCTACCCGCCTGCCACTTTTTTCAAAAGCGGATTCACTGTTGAAGAATATATTGAACAGATTGTTCGTTCCAACGAAGATGAACCACAAAATCTTTCGTTTTACGTTCATATTCCGTTTTGCCCGAGACTTTGCCATTTTTGCGGTTGCAATACCGGCGTATCCCAAAAAGAAGACGTCATCCGCAGATATGTAGATGCCATCATCAAGGAAATAAAAACTGTATCCAACTACATTGATCCTTCACGAAAAGTCAGCCAGATTCACTGGGGTGGAGGCACGCCCAACTCCATCAACCTGGATTATGTGGAGGAAATCATGGCTCCATTTTCTGAACGATATGAATTTTTGGATGATGCAGAAATTGCCATGGAATGTCATCCGGGTTATCTGGATTACACTGATATTGACCGGTTGGCCAACGCAGGATTCAACCGCATCAGTCTGGGCGTGCAGGATTTTGACCCGAAGATTTTAAAACTGGTGAACCGGGCTCCTTCCCAGCATCCGGTAAACGAATTGGTGGCTTATATGCGTAAGAAAAACTTCAGAGGCATCAATCTGGATTTAATTTACGGTTTACCCGGACAAACACCGGAAAGTTTCGAAGAAAGTGTGAAACAGGCTATTGCCGTTTCTCCCGACCGGCTGGCTACTTTTTCCTATGCCCATGTGCCGTGGGTGAAAGCAGCCCAGAAAATTCTGGAAAAACACGGTCTTCCCGGTCCCGATGAAAAACTGAAGATGTTCAACAACGGCCACAACCTGTTGACAGAAGCCGGTTACGTTGCCATTGGAATGGATCATTATGCCAAAGCCGACGATGATCTGAGTCTGGCGCTCAGGAATAAAAATCTGCACCGAAACTTTCAGGGTTATGCTACCCGCAAAACAACGGGACAGGTATACGGATTTGGCAGTTCTTCCATCTCCCAGTTATGGGGTTCCTATATTCAGAATGTAAAAACCTATCCGGCCTACATTGAGACCATTGAAAAGCAAGGACTCGCTCCTACCAATGCTTATGTATTACAGCCTGAAGAACAAATTACCCGTGAAGTCATCACCGAAATCATGTGCAACGGGGAAATGGATTTTGAACAGGTGGGAGCCCGATTCAATAAAACAGCCCATCAGGTAAAAGAAATTGTGCAGTTCGCACCCGAAAAATTACAGGAATTCATGGAGGATCAGCTGGTTGCCGTTAACGGGGATAAAGTTGAAGTATTCCGCGAAGGATTCTTTATTGTTCGCAACATTGCCATGGCATTTGACCCGCTGCTTAAAACCACCGAAGGTATGTATTCCAAAACCATTTGATTTTCATAGTGCTTGTGGTGCTGTCGTGTGGGTTGGATTTTTGATAAAATGACTTAGCTTTGTGTGTATAAACAGTAATCGTTATTTAACCTAAAACATTATGGAAGACATCACAACCCCATCGGAAGAAATTAAAAAACAGGATGACACAAAAGAAACATCCAGAATTTATTTAGACCAACAGGCCCTCGTTCACTTAAATGAAACCCGAAACTGGACACTCTTTCTGGCCATTATGGGCTTTATAGCTATTGGCCTCCTTATTCTTGCCGGAATCATTGTTAGCCTGGTATTTAACACAATGAAAACACCCGCAATGCCTGGATTTTTTGGTGTCCTATATCCGGTTCTATTTATTGTACTGGGAGTACTGTATTTTTTCCCGGCTTATTTCCTGATGCAGTTCTCCAAATTTTCCAGTATGACGCTGAGAGAGAGAAGCACCGAACTTTTTTCCAAAGCCATGAAATATTTGAAATACTATTACCGCTATACAGGGATTCTGGTGATTGTTGTGATTAGTTTCTATCTAATTTTCTTTGTCGTTGCCTTCTTCATGGGCAATCAATTGATGCCTCATCACAACATGTATTAAGGATCCTTCTTAAAAAAGGTAAAATATTTTTTAAAATTATTATTTCATTTATAATTCTCATTTTAAAGTAGTTACAATTAAATGCTTTAAAGTGTACTTTATACTTTTTCTTTTTTGGTTTAATTCTTGTATTTACTTCAACAAGAAAAAAATTGACTGAACCGGTTTTGTCAATGGAGTAATAACCTCTAAAGAATAAAGTCATGAAAACAAAAATTACTACTCTGGTCATCGCGTTCCTGCTGATACTGAGCGGTGCAATCCAGGCACAAAATGTCATATCTGTTACCGCCAATAACAGCGACATCAGCGACAACCTCAACCTCGAAGCCATTGCAACGTTGTTTGGTGAAAGCAAAAATCTGGAACAATTTGAAGAACAGCTCAACAACCCAAAAAATAAAATTTCCAACCTGGATCTAAATGAGGATGGATACGTGGATTACATTCGGGTAGTTGAACACCACGAAGACGGAACGTATCTGGTAACCCTACAAGATGTTATTGGTAAAGACCTGTATCAGGATATTGCCACCATCGATGTGGAAAGAAACACAATGGGGGACATCAACGTTCAGATTGTCGGAAATCCATACATCTACGGTAGTAATTACATCATCGATCCTATATACGTTAATAGACCTTTGATTTTCAGCTACTTCTGGAATCCTTATTACCGTCTGTGGTCTTCACCCTATTACTGGAATCACTATCCGTATTACTACAGAACCTGGCATACCTATGCCTTGTATAAATACAGGAGAAACATCCAGCGGTTTATCCGGCCTTCCTATTATTATCGTTACCCCGACTACAGAAGAAACCATCGGGCCTTTACTATTTACAATAAAATAAGAAGAAACGATTACGAAAGAAGACATCCCAACAAATCGTTCAACCACCGATTCAACGATATGAAAAACCGTCATGAACTGGAGCGTAGAAGAAACACTTCAGATCATTACGTGAGATCCGGAAGAGTGAACGATCGGTACAAGTCAAACAACGGTTCACGAACAATAAGAAACAACAACCAAAAGTACAATCGTTCAAACAACCGTTCGGGAAGTCAAGTGAAGAGAAACGAAAATAACAGCAACAGAGTGGTTAACAACAGGGGGTCCAATGTTAATACAAGAGTACTTCCTTCAAAAAGCTACAAACCGAAAAGAACAACCACCGTACGATCCACTGGTACCCCTTCCCGGTCAACGGTTACCAACAAACCAGTTCGAACCAGCCGTAACAGCTACGTCCGTTCCAATAGTTCGTCCAACAAAAAAGCTGTCAGAACAACTAAGTCATCATCTTCTACCAAAAGAGCTATCAGAACAAAACCCCCGAAAAATGTAAAGAAGACTGAACGGGAAAAAAGAAAATAGACAAATCAATTATATTCCTCAAAAAGGCGACAGGTGTCTGTCGCCTTTTTTATTTCAATCATTTGAAACACGAAATTAAAGAATCTTAAAATCACCCGCCGACCAGCTCATTTCATTAATTTTGTGGCTAAATAATCAAACAAAACGAAAAGAATGGAATATCGCAAATTAGCCAACTCAGATTTAAAACTATCCGTAATCACATTCGGTGCCTGGGCTGCCGGTGGATGGATGTGGGGCGGAACTGAACAAAACGATTCAATCAACGCCATCCATGCTGCCTACGAACTGGGTGTAACATCCATTGACACGGCTCCGGCTTATGGCCAGGGAAAAAGTGAAGAAATTGTTGGTGAAGCCATCAAGGGAATTCCCCGTGACAAACTACAAATTGTAACCAAATACGGCTTGCGTTGGGATACTACACAGGGTGAGTTTTTTTTTAATAGTGTCGACAACAACGGAAAGGCCATCGATATGCATCGCTATGCCGGAAAAGACGGTGTCATCAAAGAGTGTGAAGATAGCTTGCGCCGACTGGGCACAGACTACATCGATCTCTATCAAATCCACTGGGCCGATCCCACCACTCCCATTCAGGAAACCATGGAAGCTGTTGCCAAACTGATCGAACAGGGGAAGGTGAGATATGCCGGCGTTTGCAATTACAACGTGGACCAAATGAAAGAAGCCGAAAAATATGTCCCATTGGTTTCCAACCAGGTTCCCTACAATATGATCAGAAGGGACATTGAAAAAGAGCTGGTTCCCCATATTCTGGAAACCGGGAAATCTATTCTGGCCTACAGTCCGATGGAACGCGGATTGCTTACCGGAAAAATGAAACCGGGTCATGTTTTTGCTGAAGGAGACCACAGGGCTACACTCCCCTACTTTACTGATGAGAACATCAAGAGAACGGATGCTTTTCTGGAAAAAATCAAACCCCTGGCTGAGGAAAAAAAGGCCAGCCTGGGACAGCTTGTCCTTCGCTGGACACTGGAACAACCCGGAATAACCATTGCTTTGGTGGGCGCCAGAAATCCAAAGCAATCCACTCAAAATGCAGCAGCAGCCAATATTCATTTGAATCAGGAAGAAACTTCCTATATCACAAATGAATTAAATAAACTAAAACTGGATTTATAATTCCTTCCTCATAAGGATAAGGCTGTCCCGATAATCTGGACAGCCTTTTTTATTTTTTATCGAATTTGCCTTCGGGAACCTTTTCCCGTTTCCCGGGAGCCAGACTGATGGCATTGGTGGGACAAACACTGATACAGGTTCCGCAGGCAAAACAGTCCGGCACGGTTCTGTCCTGTTTCAAAATTGTATCCATCACCGTGGAAGGACAGGCTTTGGAACAGGCATCACAGGCAATACAATCGCTGTATTTCACCTTGATTTTGATGAAACTGAACCGTTCAAAAAGCCAGCCAAACAACCCGAAAGGACAAAAGAAATGGCACCAGGGACGATACACAAACAGTGAAGCCACCAGGATCACACCGATAAAAACCCAACCGGCCACATTCACCACCTGAGGATTAAAAATCTTGAATGGATCCACATATTCCACAATATCGAAGACCCAGACAAAAGCCACCACGGTAAACAAAACAAAGAAACCGATTCGTATGCCGTTGCTGACGGCAAAAGGCACCTTGTACTGTTTCACCAAGCCTTTGCTATCCCGCTTATTCCGGTTCAACCGAAAAATAAAATCCTGTAAAGTACCAAACTGACAACCCCAGGCGCAGATAAATTTATTGACACTGACGACCAAAAACAAAAATACTGCCAGTGCGATGAACCGCGGAATAAACAAGGCATGATGCATGGCATATAAAGTAATGGCATCTTTGATGGTGCCCATGGGACTGGGGTCGGAACCCAGAATGATGCCAAACAAAACAAAGGAAATCAGATACACCCATTTCCTGTTCTTTGCATTGATCTTGTCTTTGCGGATCAAGACATAAACCAACGCCAGAAACAAAAACCACAACAAAAATTTCACAAATATTTTGGTCCAGTTTTTCGATAACGATTCGGCATAAATGGCCAATGCTTCATTAGTCTTCAGGAGCAATTTCTGCTGGGTGATTGGGAAATCCGCCAGTGATTTATTCAGTTCTGAAGTTTGCTTCAAATTAAAGATGCGCGACACAACCTTTTCGGGCAGCTTATTGTCTTTTGCAAATTCTTTTAAGGTGAGATTTTTATTGTATTGAAGAGAGGTCAGTTGAACGGTTTCCACCTTATTACTGCCCCATATATTCATGGACATCCACGACAGGAAAATAATCGCTGCGGCCACAACAACTAATATTCCCAGGTTGGCAAGATTACGACGATTCATATATCTTTTTGAGGATAAAAATATGTGAAAAAGAAACAATGACGTGGCCTGAATTCTTAAAATTTAATCGCACCAACCATGAAAACATCAGCAACAAAAAAAACCGGAACAGTTGTTCCGGTTTTTTAATCACTATGACAAAAGCTTTATTCTAAAATTACAATTCTGTTATTCTCACGAATCTTTCCTTCGGAGTCATTGAAATACCGCAACGGGCCGGAGCTTCATTTTCATATGTGTTGCCACAAGTAGTACAAACCATATAATAATCGGCCAGTGTGTTTTCTTTGTTGTTTTCCAACGCAGCCAATGCTTTTTGATACAAAGCTTTGTGAATTTTTTCTACCTGATAAGCATAGTTAAATGAAATCATGGCCAGGTTGGCACCTTCTTTGGAAGCAGCTTTCAGAAAATCAGGGTACATAGTAGCCACTTCATAACTTTCCCCTTTGATAGCATCATTAAGATTTTCTGCAGTTGTTTTAACATCATATTTGGGATCCACTTTAGGAACTTCCACGCCCATGTTATTCATTACAGCTTTGTGGTTACCGGCGTGAATACTTTCAGCCTTAGAAGCAGCTTTAAATAATAAGGCAATTTTCTGGTGGCCTTCTTTTGCTGCTTGCTTGGCATAAGCTGCATATTTGGCACTGGCCGTTGATTCACCGATGAAAGCGGCTTTCAAGTTTTCAGATGTACTGGAACCTTCATTGCCGGCATACGATTTTAAACCGAAAAAAGCAGTCAGTAAAACGGTGGCCGCCAGCATGATTTTTTGAGATTTGATCATTTTCATAGCATAGATATTTAAAAGGTTATTTTGAGACAAATGTAGACCCCAAACACTAAAAGATTTCTAAAGCCATTCTTAAAGCTTGCTTAAAATTTTTACTCTTTTAAATTATTAATTAGTAATGAAATACAATTCCCCAGGTCTTCATGTGCTGCCTTAACGGAAATATTCAGTAGACGAGCAAAACGACCGGCAATGGTTAGCCCCAATCCGTTACTTTTAAATTCTTCCTTCGGATTCGGTTCCGAAATATTCGGGTTGCCGTTAAGGGCATTCAACTCCTCGGTATCCATTTTGATTCCGTTGTCACGGATATCAATCTGCAATAGGTTTTCTGATAACGACGCTGAAATGTTAATTTGTTGTTCCACGGAAGAATGGCGGGACATTTGAATTATATATGTCCTTAGCAACGAAACAAACATAAACTTGTTGGTATGAACACTTATTTCATTTGGAACCTGAACGTCAAGATTCAACGATTTTTCATTCAACACATTTTCAAGGCTGTTCAAAACTTCGCCAACTACTTGCAACAGGTTTACATTATCCTGCTGTATTTTCTTTTGGTTGTTTTCAAACTGGTACAAAAACAACAATTGTTCGGTTAAATCCGTCATTTTATCTACCTCGGTTAAAGCCGTATTGGCCTTACTGACATAATATTCTGACGGCCGTTGTTTCCTAAGCATCACTTCTATGGTTCCGCGAAGCACCGACAAAGGAGTCCTTAATTCGTGCGAAGCTTCAATGGCAAACTGCCTTTCACGTACAGCCGCACCGCGTAGCTTTTCTACCAATTGATTTACTGAAAAAGTCAGCGAAAATAATTCATCCTTTCTCGTGGGTAAAACAATAGGGTTTTCATAATTATCCTGCGTCATCTTTTGAGCGGCACGGGTCAGATCCAGTACCGGGCGAATGCTTCTCTCCGACATAAAGAGGGTAACGAAATACAAAAAAAGAAGCACAAACGGAAAAAGCACTATTAAGATAAGCCGAAGATTTTTAAGAACCATGTGTGCTTCACTCAACGGCATAGCCACAGAAATATATCCCAATGGCTTGCCCTGCGTATTCTTAAGCGGAACCTGCAACTGATATACGGTAGCATTGGCAAGCCGGGAATCAAAAAAGTAATCGGATGAAATATTTTTAAAAACAGACAAATATCCTTCCTGTAAATTCGGCGACCTTTTCAACACCTTTCCTGTGCTGTCAGCATACTGAATAAAAATCGGATTGACCTCAATTTGTCCGTGCTCGCGTTCCTGCCACTCATTGGGATTGGCAAAAATTACCTGATCGCTGAGCACCACAATATTATTGGTTAGTTCCACTGATTCAGCCCTCAGATCACTTTTTAAGTCATTGTAAACCGTGTGGTAAACCACAAAATAAATCAGCACAAAAACCAGCAGTGTGAGTGCTGCTGTGGCTGCCATAAAAGACAAGGCAACCCTTCGGCTAAAACTTAATTTTCCTTCTTCCATCAGTCTCTGATAATATAGCCAACACCCCGGATGGTCTGTACAAAACTTTTCTCCGAATTTTTATCAATTTTCTTACGCAATGCATTAATGTACACATCGATAACCGACGTATCATAATCAAAATGCATATCCCATACATGATGAATTATCTTGGTTCTGGAACACACTTTATTTTGGTTTCGAAGAAGAAATTCCAACAACGCAAATTCCTTTTGCGTAAGAGAAATTTCTTTCTTATTAAGAAAAACCTGGTGAGCTGCCGTGTCCATTTCCAGATTTTTATTTTTTAACGTTGTATTTTCCTCTGTCACATTCCGCAGGCGGGCTCTGATTCGGGCCAGCAATTCTTCAAAAGAAAACGGTTTCTTAATGTAATCGTCCACGCCCATATCCAGCGCAAAAACAGTATCCTGCACTGCATCGCGTGCGGTCAGCATCAGCATGGGAGTTTGTTCTCCGGCTTTCCTTAACTGGCGACAAATTTCAATGCCGCTGATTCCGGGCAACATCCAATCGATAAGCATAATGTCGTATTCCCCGGCATTGTCAGTAGCCAACTGTAAGCCCGTATTTCCATCATAGGCCACATCCACGGCGTAGGATTCTTCTTCCAGCCCCTCTTTCAAGAAGTTGGCTATTCCTACTTCATCTTCTATGACTAAAATTCGCATGGCTCTAGTTTGTTTCCGTATCAGAATTCAGTCCAAAACCCAGGTTCAGCTGAACACCGGCAGCATGTTTGTAGACCAACTCTCCGCCGTAATAGCCCGTACGGGCAATGGCTAATGCAGAAGCCAGGAACAAAACAAAAGCAAGTGCTTTGAACACCCCTTTATACTTTTTAAATATTTCGATGACCATGCGAAATGCAGCCGTAATACTAACCAGCCAAACTGTTAACTCTGCAGCGGCTTGATGAGTTTCCAGTGCCTGTTTCAAAGCACCTTGTTCGGTAATTCCGCTGCCTGCGAAATGCCCCGTGAGGTAAGCAACGGCAACGCCCAGCGTTCCGAGTATTAAAAGGTAAAAACCAGCTTTTGAGAAAAAAGCCTTTTTGGCAAATAGTCCGATAATGTCGAATAACAATCCCGTTAACAACAGTGCAATGGGGAAGTGTACGATCATGGGGTGAAGATGTGAAGTATCCATTGTAGTGAATTTTATTTGTCACCAAAAGTAATATGGAGCAACTTAAATCAAGTTAAACCCAAGCTTAAGATTTACTTAAAATTCATCTAGTTATGTTTTTCGGCGTTACGAATTGAGGTTAAAAAACAAGTAGAAAAGTGGCTCCTTTTCCGTATTTTGACCGAACAGAAATACTGCCTTTATGCATTTGCATAATTTGTCTTGATAGGCTCAGTCCTATTCCCGAACCGTTCTTTTTTGAAGTGAAGAACGGCATAAAAATTTTATCCATTACATCCTGATTGATACCCGATCCATTATCAGTAACCTCAATAACAGTACGGTTATTCAGATTCACCGACGCCACCATCGTAATAAGTCCTTCTTCCTGATCTTTCACCGCATCGATGGCATTCAGCAGTAAATTAAGCATCACCTGATCGATCAAATCAGGATCGGCCAGTAACTTGAGGTCGGAAGGAAAAATACGGGAAACCACACGAATCTGTTTTTCATCCAACTTCGATTGTAACAGTTCCAGCTGCCGTTGAAACAGTTCCTGAATAGAGAAATACCGGAAATGGGGTTTGGGAATTCGGGTCAGATTTCGGTACAAATCCACAAAATTCAGCAGCCCTTTGCTCCGTTTCTCTATGGTTTCCAGGGCACTGGCCATATTTTGCAAATCTTCTTTTTCTTCTTCAGTTTGAGGAACATTGTTTTCGCTGTATTCCTTGATGATATCCTGAACTGTGGATGCTAATGAAGAAATCGGGGTAATGGAATTCATGATTTCATGGGTTAGAACCCGGATCAGCATCTGCCACGATTCCACTTCTTTTTGTTCCAGTTCGGGATGAATGTCCTGAAGCGAAACCAACAAATATTTTTCACCGTGCATCAGAAATTCAGTGGCATGAATAGACAACTGAAGCAATTCATCATCCACATACAGTTTTACCAATTTCTTATCTCCGGCTTTCATATCCGTCAATGTAGCCGCCAGGTCTTTGTAATTGCGTTTCAGTTCATCGATGTTGCGCAAATGTTTGAGTTGCAACAACCGTTTCACAGCATTATTGTAGACATCCACCTTACCGTCGTGACGGAAAACCAGCACCCCAATGCTCACATGCTGAATTACCGTTAACAGGTAATTAAAATTTTCTTCCTTTTCAATTTTTGTTTTTTTAAACGCATCGATTACTTCGTTCAATTCCACGTTTAACGCCTCAAAACTTTTGCCCATTTCGTTGTCCGAAAAATTGCCCATAAAATCCGAATAACGAATGGATTCAAAAAACCGGGTGAGTTTCCGGTTGGTCTGTTCTGTATAGCGGATGAGAAAAATAACCTGTACCACGAACAAAACCACCAGAATGATCGTACTGATGAAGTAGGTGGTTTCTTCGTGAAAAAGAAAAATCAGCAACAGAGTTGCCACCATCAGGATGACCTGAAGGACAATCTGAAAACGAAACCTTCTATAAACCATATTTTTCAATTCTGCGGTACAGTGAAGCTCTTGTCAAACCCAGTTCTTTGGCAGCCCTGCTGATGTTGCCCCCGTGTTTATCCACTACTTTACGGATCAATAGTTTTTCGGTATCTTCCAAA
The DNA here is from genome assembly GCA_016936355.1 of Bacteroidales bacterium. Lineage (GTDB taxonomy): Bacteria > Bacteroidota > Bacteroidia > Bacteroidales > F082 > Sulfidibacterium. The sequence goes on from JAFGYB010000074.1 coordinate 31,235, forward strand.
TTTGTATTCACCGGAAAAAAATCTTCCTGATCTTCCCTTGTTTCCGTCATAAAAAAGTCGTCCGGTTCCAGCATATTGCCCTCACTCATAATAACGGCCCGTTCCACGGCATGCTGCAGCTCGCGAATGTTTCCCGGCCAGTTATGCATCTGCAACCGCTTCAGCGTGCCTACATTTATGCGTTTCTGGGGCATTTTATACTTCTTGCAATAGACTTCCAGATAATGATTCACCAGGGGTTCAATATCTTCTGCCCTTTCCCGCAACGGCGGAATGGTAATCTCCACCGTATTGATCCGATACAGCAAATCCTGACGGAAAATATTCTCTTTCACCATTTCGTACAAAGGCATGTTGGTAGCACAGATCAGACGTACATCCACCGGAATCTCTTTATTGGAACCCAACCGAACAATTTTCCTGCTCTGCAGTACCCGCAACAGTTTCGACTGAAGAGTGGGCAGTAAATTCCCGATTTCATCCAAAAATAATGTTCCTCCGCTGGCAGCTTCAAATCTTCCAGAACGATCCTCCCTTGCATCTGTAAAGGCCCCTTTTTTATATCCGAACAATTCGCTTTCAAACAACGTTTCGGTGATGGCACCCAGGTCCACACTGATGAACATATTGCCGCTTCGATGGGAAGCCCTGTGAATCGCCCGAGCAATGACCTCCTTCCCCGTTCCGTTTTCACCCAATATCAAAACATTGGCATCGGTTTTGGCCACTTTTTCCACAGTTTTCAAAACCTTCTTCATTGCCATGGAATTGCCAATAATATGGCTGAACACCTGATCGCGGTCAGCCGAAAGAATTTTATTGGCCGAACGCAGATTTTCCAGTTCCACTTTTGATGCCCGGATTTTCAACGAGGATTCGATGGTCGCCAGAAGTTTCTGATTATCCCAGGGTTTCAGAATAAAATGGGACGCCCCTTCCTTAATCCCCTGTACTGCTAATTCCACATCCCCATATCCTGTAATAAAAATGACAATGGCAGCCGGATCGATTTCGAGGATTTTGTTCAGCCAGCGAAAACCTTCGGTGCCGCTGGTCGCATCCCGTGAAAAATTCATATCCAAAAGGATCACATCATAACTTTCACTTTTCAGTAAGTCGGGAATTGTTTCGGGGTTTCTTTCTGTATGAACAATCTGGAATTTCTGTCGCAGAAACATTTTTGCCGCTAACAACACATCGTCATCATCGTCAACGATCAGAATACGCGCTTTTACTTTGGACATAAATCATTCAGAATTTGGGTTTCTAAAATTAAACAATATTGTACAACGCTGCACACCACTATGACCGATTTCGAACACTATATGTTACAATACAGTAAAAATAAAGTTTTATACCTCTGTAAAACAATGCATTAAGCAAAACGGCATGAAATTGGAGAATTTTCTTATGAAAAAGGACAATGCATGCGAACAATTGAGGAGCTATCCTTTCGGAGCAAGGGGAGCAAACGGGAGAAAGACTTACATTTGTGGGAAAATGAACCTCAGATGATTATCGAAACCAAGGAACTGAAGAAGGTCTTTCAGTCTTCCGATATACAAACCGTTGCACTGGGAGGTATCAATTTAAGTATTGAGGAAGGAGAATTCACCTCCATTATGGGCCCGTCAGGGTGTGGTAAATCTACCCTGCTCCATTTGCTCGGTATGATTGATGATGCTACAGATGGGGAATATACGTTCATGGGGAAGAAAGTTTCCAGACTTTCCGAAAAGGAAAAAAACCGGATGCGGAAAGAAAACATCGGATTTGTATTTCAGAATTTCAACCTCATCGAAGACCTCACCCTGTGGGAAAACATTGAGCTCCCACTGATCTACCAGGGAATAAAAAAGTCCGAAAGAAAGAGGCGGGTAAGTGAAGTCATTGAATTGCTGGAGATCAGTCACCGCAAAGATTTACTTCCCGTTCAACTTTCGGGGGGTCAGCAGCAAAGAGTGGCGGTAGCCAGAGCCATCGTAGGCCGTCCCCGGCTTTTGCTGGCGGATGAACCGACCGGAAACCTGGATTCGATGCACAGCGAAGAGCTGATGAACATGCTCAATGAACTGAACAAAGAAGGAATGACCATTGTTATGGTCACTCATTCGCAGCATGATGCCAGTTACAGTCACAGAATTGTTCACCTGTTTGACGGATTCATCATAAACGAAAATCTGAACAGACCCAGATAATACACCAACCTATGTGGCAGAATTTTTTTAAAACCGGGTTGCGCATTTTAAGACGCCAGAAGATTTATACCTTTCTGAATCTGGTTGGTCTGATCATAGGTCTGGTGGCCTTTATATTTATTTACCTCTACATTCAAAATGAAATTTCTTACGATCGCGGTTGGAAAAACTACCATCATTTGTTTCGCGTAACCCAGGAATATTCCACAGGCGAAAATGCCGATAAACTGGCGTTGACTGCTTTTCCTCTGGCAAACCAACTGGTAGCTTCATTTCCGAAAGAAGTCGAAGCCACGCGACTATTTTTTATGGATCCCTCCGATCCGAATGCGGTTTCTTCTGTTCGCTATCAGGGGAAATATTATGATATCGCTAAAATGACCATTGCCGACAAACATTTTTTTCATGTTTTTAACTACCGTTTTACAGAAGGCGACCCCGATTCGTGCCTGACAAAACCCAACAGCATGGTCATCAGTGAGGCAGTGAAAAACCAAATATTTGGACCGGGAGAAGCACTGGGCAAAAAAGTAAAAACCAGTGTTCGAACCTACACCATCACCGGTGTTTTTAAAGAAAAGAAATTACCTTCTCACCTCAATTTTAACGCGTTGATTTCCTTCAACTCACTGAATCATGATGAGTTGACTGAATTGCACAAAAACTGGTTCTGGTTTACCTGTTACACATACGTCAGGCTTAAGCATCCCGAAAATTATCAAACCTTAGCCTGGAATGCCAACAAAGTAATTGACAAAACACTGACCCAATACATCCACAAGGAGAAAATTAACCTCACAGGGTATTACGGTATTCACCTGCAACCCATCTATAAGATCCACTTTTCATCCGGATTGCTGTACGACAGTCATTCCAATTCGCAGAAATTTTACCTCTATTTATTCGGAATTATCGCTTTTTTTATTTTGCTCACGGCTTCCATTAATTATATGAACCTGACCACAGCCCGTGCCATCAAAAGAGCCCGCGAAACCGGAATCAGAAAGATCATCGGTGCCAGCCGAAGGCAATTGCTCAAACAATACATCAGTGAATCGCTGTTGCTGACTTTTTCGGCCTTCTTTATTGCCATGAGTCTCGTGGAACTGCTTTTACCCGTTTTCAATAACCTGGTCCAAAAACATATGATACTGATCAGTAGTTTAACCACAGGCTACGGAATTATATTCGGAGTGCTTTTGATACTCGTTGTATTTTTCCTGGCTCTGCTCAGTGGAAGTTTCCCTGCATTTATCTTATACAGACTAAATCCGGCATCCGTTTTGCGGGGAAATAACATCATTATCAACCGGGGTAAAAAGCATTTTACCACAGCGTCTATCAGAAAATCGCTGGTGGTTTTTCAATACATTATTGCCATTGGGGTCATCATCTCCACAGGCATCATTGCAGCACAAATCCATTATGTTAAGAATCAGAACCTGGGTTTCAACCAGAAACAATTACTTGTTGTAAACAGTCCTCCGGATACTTCCTTCGCCCACCGATCCAAGCCGTTTGTGCAGGCTCTGCAAAAGATTCCGGGAGTAGAAATGGTCACCACCAGTACCAATCTGCCCGGATATTTATCCGGTAAAATATTGTTGCGCGTGAATGAAGATCCGCAAAGTGAAATCTACACGCTGAACAGCTATGTGGTGGGGAATGATTTTTTCAGGATTCTGCAAATCCCCTTTGTGAACGGAAGGAATTTTTCTCAAAAGATTGACGGTGACACCACCGAGAACCTCATCATTAACGAAGCCGCCGTGCAATTCTTAAAACTGGATAAGCATTGCATTGGCACAACAATCCAGACACCAACCGGCATTAAAGGAAAGATTATTGGGATTGTCAAGAATTTCAACTTTTCATCCCTGCACCAAACCATAGAACCGCTTGCTTTTGTCTATCGGCCCCAGATTCCCCGGTACATTCTGATTCGTTATCAATCACAACAAAAGCCCGAAATCATTCAACGTCTCCACACAACTTGGGAACAGTTTAATCCCGGATACAATATTTACTACACCGATCTGAATAATAAAATAATCGGCCTGTATCAAACCGATCAACGGATGCTGACGTTGTTTATCTACTTTTCATTCATTGTACTGATCATTTCTTCTCTGGGACTGTACGGGCTGTCAGCATTTTTGATCGAACAGCGCTCCAAGGAAATCAGTATCCGCAAGATACTGGGCGGTTCGGACACAAAAATTCTCTGGTTTCTGGCCAGGGAATATCTCTGGCTTGTTCTGCTCGCTGGATTGATTGCCTCTCCGCTGGTGTACTATTTTACCGATCAGTGGCTCAATCAATTTGCCTACCACATTCCGCTGAACATTATTTATTTTCCGTTAGGCATCCTTACGGTATTGATGATGGCCTTATTCACCGTCTGGATCAAATCTTACGGCATCCTCAGACAGAACCCTTCAGCCGTGATCAAATACGAATGAACTATGATTTAAAATCATAGTTGTACGAACAGAAAAATTCTCTTCCCGGTTCTCCGGGAAGAGAATAACCATGAAAAAAAAGGTTTTCATTCTGTCAGTCAAAAGCAGTATAAGCTGTTTCACCGTGCATGGATTCATCCAGTCCCATGGCTTCCTGTTTGTCTGAAGCACGCAGTCCGACCAATTTGTTGACTACCAGGAAAAGGATCCATGTTCCGATACCGGAATAAACAACCGTAGCCAAAACAGCAATGACTTGAACTAACAGCTGATGAGGATTTCCATAAAAAGCCCCGCGGGCAGCCTGAATGGCCGGTGTTGCCAACAACCCGGTCATCAGGGCACCTACGATGCCCCCGATACCGTGAACACCAAAAGCGTCCAGGGTATCATCGTAACCCAGTTTGGGTTTCACATAAGCCACCATTAAATAACAAACCAGCGAAACTACTATTCCAATAATCAGTGAACCTGTAACACCCACAAAACCGGATGCCGGGGTAATCGCTACCAAACCAGCAACAGCGCCGGTAGCCAGCCCAACCAGCGTAGGTTTCTTTCCAATGATCCAGTCGAGCAATGCCCAGGTGAACGCAGCGGCAGCGGTGGCAATATGGGTTACCAGAAAAGCGTTGGCAGCCAGTCCGTCGGCGGCCAGCCCGCTACCGGCATTAAATCCAAACCAGCCGACCCAAAGCAAAGCTGCACCAATGGCCACAAAAGGTATACTGTGGGGGGGGATGGCGTGTCGCTGATAATCGCGGCGTTTACCCAACATCACAGCCATCACTAAAGCGGCAATCCCCGCGTTAATGTGTACCACCGTGCCTCCGGCAAAGTCCAAAGCCCCCAGTTTGGCCAGCCAACCATCCGAAGACCAAACCCAGTGAGCTATGGGATTATAAATCAACAACGCCCACAGCAATGAAAAAATCACAAAGCCTTTGAATTTAATTCTCTCGGCAAAGGCGCCGATGATCAAGGCGGGTGTAATGACTGCAAACATCATCTGGAAAATGATAAAAACAATATGAGGAATGGTTCCGATCATAACGGGTTGTCCATTGACAATTTGCCCTGTGGGTTGTGAATGAGAAATAAAATAGGGACTTAAATCACTGATTTTGATTCCGTGTAAAAATGACCAATCGAACCCGCCAATATAAGGAGCCAGTGGACCGGTGGTTGTACCAAAAGCCAAGCTGTATCCCACAACCACCCATTCAATACTGATCACTGCAGTGATCATAAAAATCTGCATCAGTACACTGACAAAATTTTTCCTGCGTACCAGACCGCCATAAAAGAGTGCCAGTCCGGGAATTGACATCAAAAGTACCAGCGCAGTAGCCACAATCATCCAGGCCGTGTCGCCCGTATTAATTGATGGCCCGGGTGTTGTCGTTACGACGGGGGCACCCAGAGCCATCAGAGGAGCAATGAATAAAATTAAAACAACTATAAATGTAAAACTGATCTTTTTCATTTTTCTGGATTTCGGGAATGAACAAATGGATTAATTTTCGGTTGTTTCGGGATTATACAAAGCTTCAGGTCCCGTTTCACCAGTACGGATACGGTACGTATCCTGGATATCTGAAACAAAAATTTTTCCGTCGCCCATTTCTCCGGTTCGGGCGGCCTTCATAATGGCCTGCACCGTAGTCTCCAGATTTTGATCGCGCACCACTATAGACAGCATGTGTCGCTGAATATAGTGAGAATGAAATACCTGCCCTCTAACTAACAGATCTTCGGTGGACTTCCCCAATCCGGTAATGTCCCAATAGGAAAACCAGTCAATGCCCACTTCATACAACGCTTTCTTGACGTCTTCAAATTTGGATCTTCGAACAATCGCTTCAATTTTTTTCATGGTTTAAAAAATTTGGTAAAACAAAAAAAGCTTATGAGTAATCCCATAAGCTTTAAATAATTATCTAAATATCCTTACGGGATTATCACGTTCGAATTTGATTTTGTTGTTGGTTCATCATTTGATTCATTATGGCATTCCTGTTTAGGGGCCGAACACTTTGCTGAACCAAATTTGCAGTAATAATGTATTGAGCGAAAAAAAATGAGGCCACAGGATACAAAGCAGTATTATCTGTCCAAATAAAGAACCGCTGAATTAATTTGTATCCCATTTTCATCCTTTTGTGTTTTTCAAAAATAGAAAAACAAAATGCCCTGTCAACAGGTTTGTCCACAGAGCAAATCATTCATCCCAGCCCGAAATCCATTCAAATTCAATCATAATTAACTGATTTTATTACAAATAAAGTATCAACCATCTCCAATTCTTAAAAATGAATGGGAAAAAACATAACACGAAAAGTTATCCATTTAAAACGTTTGCACAAAAAACAATCAATCAGCACTTTACAATAATTTAATCTTGAAACCACAATTTAGAACGGATCTGACAGGCGTATTTTTTTATATTTGGGAGAACTCTTTTTGTTAAAATCAACCTCTATGAAAAAGTTACTCCTGTCTTTTTTGATGCTTCTGTTTTCAATGTCAGTCTTTGCCCAATTGGCTTCCGTTGAGAAATCTGTTACCGGAATTCAAGCGGGTTATCTTGGTTTGTGGGGATACAACGAATTAAAATTGGATAACGAACTTGTTTTCAGAACCGATTTAGGATTCGATGGCGGAGTGTTCATGGGAAGTGGGTTGGCAAAAACAGGCTATTTGCTGAATCCGGTTCTGTCAGTGGGGATCAAATACTATTATAATTTAAATAAAAGGTTGGCCCGGGGAAAGTCAATCGGCGGGAACAGCGGCGACTATTTGATGCTGATGTCTCGTTTTCATCCCGGAGGTAGAATTGTAATTTCAAATTACAACGACCTCACAACCAGCACCAGCGTATCGCTGTCTGCCCTTTGGGGCACCCGGCAAACTATTGGCAAGCACTTTATATTTGAAACCGGCTTTGGCCCCACGTATGTGTACAATATGACTCTGGGGAACAGTATCATTGAACGATCCGATAAATCATACTTCGGGTTAGCTTTTCTGCTGACATTCGGATATAGATTCTAAAGAAATACGACAACTGATTTACTCATGCTGGGAGCCACCGTATTCCATTAAATAGGATTTAATGAATCCATCCAGCTCTCCGTCCAAAACAGCCTGGGTATTGGAAGTCTCGTAATTGGTTCGCAGGTCTTTCACCATTTTGTAGGGATGCAGGACATACGAACGAATCTGGGAACCCCACTCAATTTTCTTTTTATTCCCCTCAATTTCTGCCTGGGCTTCCTGCTTTTTCCGCAGTTCCATCTCATACAATTGCGAACGCAGCATCTGCATGGCTTTTTCTCGGTTCTGCAATTGAGAGCGTGTTTCCTGGCATTCTATTACCAGTCCTGATGGCTCGTGACGCAAACGTACAGCGGTTTCCACTTTGTTTACATTTTGTCCTCCCGGACCGCTGCTGCGGAATGTATCCCAGCTGATGTCTGCCGGCGTGATCTGAATCTCAATATTATCATCCACCACAGGATATACATACACTGATGCAAAAGAAGTATGCCGACGGTTGGCCGAATCGTAAGGAGAAAGTCGCACCAGCCGGTGCACTCCGTTTTCTCCTTTCAGATAACCAAAGGCAAATTCCCCATCTATTTCGAGCGACACCGATTTAATACCGGCCACATCACCTTCCTGAAATTCCAGTTCCTTTACCTTGAAATTATTGCGTTCCCCGTAGCGGATGTACATGCGCATGAGCATTTCTGCCCAGTCCTGACTTTCCGTTCCACCGGCACCGGGATTGATTTTTAGTATGGCACTGAGCCGGTCTTCTTCCTTGCCCAGCATGCGCAAAAACTCCAGCGATTCCAACTCTTTTTCTGCAGCAGCAAACTGACTGTCCACTTCCTCCTGTGAAGCCTCGCCTTCTTTCAGAAATTCTGCCAGGGTAGCCAGATCATTTACTGCTTCTTCGGCTTTCTCATAAGTTTCGACCCAGTGTTTTTTTTCCTTGATTTTTTTCAACAATGCTTCCGCATTTTTCGGATCATTCCAAAAATCGGGAGCCTGTGTTTTTTCTTCTTCCTCTTCAATTTCCATCAACTTCCGGTCGATGTCAAAGATACCTCCTCAGAGCCACTAGTCGTTCCGACAGGCCCTTCATAGCTTCAGCTGTGTACATGGTTATGAATTTTGGTGCAAAAGTAACAAAAGATGGCTCTTTTAAAAGCGAAAACAAACGATAACATTCAAAGCTCGTCTTTCAGAACCCTCCACACCAATTCGGGTTGAAAACCTTTCTGAGCCGCATAGCGGACGAGTTTTTGCAGGCGGTTGTATTCGCTTTTGGCTTCCACTTTCTTGGAAGACAACACGGCCTTCAGTGTGTGGATGTATTCTTCATCATCCAGTTCCTGCAATCCGATCTGGATGGTAAGGTCAGGAATTTGTTTTTGCTTCATGGCCTGAATGATCTTATTTCGCCCCCACTTGTTGTGCCGCAGCTTTCCCACTGCAAAAGTCCGGGCATAGCGTTCTTCATCCAAATAATTTTCCTCTTCCAGCTTTTTAATGATTTCTTCAATGGTTTCTTCGGAAGCCCGCCATTCCAACAATTTGTTTTTCACATCAAAAAGCGAACGCTCCTGGTAGGCACAATAATTGCGCGCCTTATCCAGTAAAAATTCGGGAGGTGGTACCATGGCAAAAAATTTGTTTTGCCGAAGTTACGAAATTTTCAAAGCAATATTACGGCTGCCAGGTAGGAAACTCATAGCCTTGGCGGGAAAAATATTCCAGGAACCGGGGCAAAGCATACAACATATTTTGTTCTGATTTAATACTGTCGTGAAAGACCACAATATCTCCCGGTCCGCTGTGTTTAATGGCTTTATTCAGACAAGCTTCCGGTTTCAGTTTAGCATCATAATCATAAGTGATCACCGACCACATAACCAGCTGATACTCCTTTTGAAGGGCACGTACCTGAGCGGGTTTGATTCGCCCGTAAGGGGGTCGGAAGTACGGGGATTGTACCAGCTCATTACACAAGGCAACGTCTTCCACATAGGCCTCAGTGGTCATCCCCCATCCTTTCAAATGATGAAAGGTATGGTTCCCGACCAAATGACCGGCATCCCGGACTTGCTGGAAGGTTTCGGGGTATTTCCGCACGTTGTCTCCCACGCAAAAAAAACAGGCTTTAGCCTCAAACTGCGCGAGAATATTCAGTACTTTTGGCGTGATTTTCGGGTGTGGCCCGTCATCGAAGGTGAGGTAAATTTCCTTACCTGTAACCGCCTCTTTCCAAAGCATTTTTGGGAAAAAGCGATGCAAAAATTCTGGTGTCTGCGGTCTCATGTCTGCAAAGATACACGCAAAACGTAAAAACAAATTTTAAACTGCAAAAAAATGAAACGACTCGTTTTGGTACGACACGGTGAAAGTGCCTGGAACAAAGAAAACAGATTCACTGGCTGGACCAACGTTCAGCTGACAGAACAGGGTGTAAAAGAAGCCAAAGAGGCTGGTAAAGTGCTGAAAAAAGAAGGCTATAATTTTCGTTTGGCCTACACTTCCTATCTCACACGCGCCATTAAAACCCTGTGGCTTATTTTAGAAGAAATGGATCTGATGTGGATTGAAGAACGCAAAAGCTGGCGTTTGAACGAAAAGCATTACGGAAATCTTCAGGGACTGAACAAAGCTGAAACGGCTGAAAAATACGGGGATGAAAAAGTTCTTATGTGGCGGCGAAGCTTTGATGTTCCACCGGAACCGTTGGGTGATAACGACGAAAGAAATCCCCGCCTCGATCCACGGTATGCCGGAGTTCCGGCAACTGATCTGCCGCTGACCGAATCACTGAAAGAAGTAATCGACCGACTGGATCCCTATTGGGAAGAAGAAATTAAACCCTCGTTGCAACAAGAAGATGACTTGCTGGTAGCTGCCCATGGGAACAGCTTACGTGCACTTGTAATGAAACTGAAGGGGATGAGTGAAGAAGAGATTCTGGGTTTCAATATTCCCACAGGCATTCCGTATGTCTTTGAATTCGACGACAACCTGAATCTGGTAAAAGATTATTTTCTTGGTGATCCGGAAGTAGTCAAAGCACTGATGGAAAAAGTCGCCAACCAGGCAAAAAAGAAATAAGTTTGAACCGGGGGAGAAAATTTCTCCCCTTTTTTCAATGACCCCTTAAAACTTTTTCGGATCATGTCTAAAACCTGGATCATTCCTGACTTACACGGTTGTTCCGACACCCTGAAACTGGTGATCGAAAAACAGATCAAGCCGGATTCGGACGATCGGTTGGTTTTTTTGGGTGACTATATCGACCGTGGTCCCGACAGCAAAGGAGTGATCGACTACATTCTTGAACTTCAGAAAAACGGCCAGCCCATCACTGCCCTGAAAGGGAATCACGAATCGGTGTGTGTGAAGGCCTATTACAACGACCGGAAGAAGAAGCCGTTTCTGGGGGTACGTTCCAAAACCAGAACCCAAAAAGAATGGGAACAATATGGTGGAGGTGAGACACTGAAAAGTTTTGGAGTAAAAAGACCCGGAGATATTCCCCACGAATATATTGATTGGATGAATCAACTGGATTATTTTGCGGACCTGGGAAAATACGTTGCTGTGCATGCCGGATTTAATTTTGATCTGGACGACCCCTATTCCGATACCAGTTCCATGATCTGGATCAGAGATTACCGCGTTATTCCTGAAAAAATAGACAACAAAGTGATCATACACGGTCACGTCCCTGTGAATCTTGAATTCATAGACATGACCATCAAAAACAAAAACACCCGGCTTATCGATCTGGACAACGGAATATATGTTACCAATCAAGTGGGATATGGCAATCTGGTAGTACTGGAACTGTTAAGTATGGAATATAAAATCCAAACCACCATTGACAAAATTCAATTCTCCTCTTCTTCCTGATTACTGATATCTAAGGATAATTTAAACTTCCGTTCTGAATCCTTATTTTTTCAGTAAATTCAATCAGGGCACCGCGGTTCAGAGCCGGTAGAATTTCATCAGCCAATGACAGAAGAACATCCAATTTCCTTTTTCCTGAATCCTCACCTTTTATCATCACAAAGATTCCGGGCTTCATAATTCTTCGCAATCCATTGGATTCACAAACCACATAATCTTCTGGTTTCAAGAGTTTTTCCAATACATTAAATGCTTCGTTCAAAAACTCATCCTTGCAGACAATAAAAAAGGAACGGCGGGCTCCCGCCCTTAAAAAACGCATGCTGTCTTTTCGACCTGTTGCATCCTTTTCTTCCATAATCAGGAAGTGTTTGTTCAACAGCAGAGGATGTTCACCGTGATAGGGAAATTCATCGGGAAGTTCCTTTGATATCTTGATACCTACCACAGGAACCTCCTGACTTAACTTATTGATAAACTGCTCTGCCGCAGTGGTTTTACCGATATTTCTTCCGGTCCCCCCCACCAGCAACCAGTTTTTATATTGCTTCTCCAAATCCATGAAAATACGCAGCGAAATTTTTCGTTTTTACTGTTTACAAATTAACAAAAATTTCCCCGAAATAAAGATTCGCATTGTCATTATATTGTACCTTTGTCTTATTCAATAAATGAACAACGTTATGGACAAATTATTCAGAAAAGACGCCTTTAATTATCATGCACTGGGGCGTCCCGGGAAAATTGAGGTCATACCAACCAAGCCTTATTCCACCCAACGCGATTTATCGTTAGCTTACTCTCCGGGCGTGGCAGACCCCTGCCTTGCCATCCAAAAAAATCCGAAGGATGTGTACAAGTATACAGCCAAAGGAAATTTAGTAGCCGTCATCTCCAACGGAACCGCCGTTTTAGGTCTGGGAAACATTGGCGCTGAGGCCGGAAAACCAGTAATGGAAGGGAAAGGCCTTTTGTTTAAAGTTTTTGCCGATGTGGATGTCTTCGACATTGAAGTAAACGAAACGGATCCCGACAAAATAGTTGAGGTGGTCAAAGCCATTGCCCCTACTTTTGGTGGGATTAACCTGGAAGACATCAAGGCTCCTGAATGTTTTTACATTGAGGATCGCCTCAAAAATGAACTGGACATTCCCATCATGCACGATGACCAGCATGGAACAGCCATTATTTCTTCTGCAGGACTTTTGAATGCGGCCGAAATTGTGGGCAAAAAAATTGAGGATATGAAAATCGTGGTGAATGGTGCCGGCGCTTCGGCCATCTCCTGTACCCGATTGTATATTGAACTGGGAGCCAAAAAGGAAAACATCATCATGCTTGATAGCCGGGGTGTTGTTCACAAGGATAGAACCGACCTGAACGAAACCAAAAAACAGTTTGCCACAGACAAACCCATCCATACTCTGGCAGAGGCTGTTAAAGGATCTGATATGTTCCTCGGTTTATCTGTGGCCGGTGTTCTGAAGCCAGAGATGCTGAAAACCATGGCTGAAAATCCCATTGTTTTTGCCCTGGCCAATCCGGTTCCGGAAATCACTTACGACCTGGCACTCGAGACCCGTCCCGACATACTGATGGCTACTGGACGTTCTGATTATCCCAACCAAATCAACAATGTGTTGGGATTTCCCTTTATTTTTAGGGGTGCGTTAGACGTCAGGGCAACCAAGATCAATGAAGAAATGAAACTGGCTGCAGCCAAAGCTTTGTCGGAACTGGCCAAAGAACCGGTTCCGGAAGAAGTAAATATTGCCTACGGCATCAACAATATTAAATTCGGTAAAGAATACATCATTCCCAAGCCTACCGACCCGCGACTGATCGAAACCGTTGCCCCTGCTGTAGCTAAAGCTGCCATGGATTCCGGCGTAGCTCAGGAACCCATTAAAGACTGGGAAAAGTATAAAGAGGACCTGAGAAAACGCATGGGTCTTTCCAGCCCGTTAAAGCGACAGATGAGAGGAAGTTGCCGCAGCAACCCCAAAAGAATTCTGCTTTCCGATGCTGAAAATTACAAAGTATTGAAAGCTGCCGAAATTGCCGTCAACGAAAAACTGGCCATTCCCATTTTATTAGGAAATGAAGCCAAAATCAAACAGATCATTGCCGAACACGAACTCGAACTGGATGGGGTCACCATCGTTGACCACAAAGCAGAGGCCAACAAAGCCAAAATGCAGGAATACATCAAGAACTTGATGTCCAAAAGACAGCGTCGTGGTATGACGCAGCAGTCGGCCAAGGAAAATATGAAGCTAAAAAGCTACTATGGCTGCATGATGTTGTGCGACGATGAAACCGATGCGGTTTTATCAGGAATCAACAGCAACTATCCGGACACCATCCGCCCCGCATTGCATGTTATCGGTCGGAAACCCGATGTGGAAATTGTCACAGGAATCTATATTGTCATGACCAAAGAAGGCCCGCTGTTCTTAAGCGATTGTACCATCAACAAAGAACCCTCCTCGGACCAATTGGTACAGATCACTCTGCAAACTGCGGAAGTAGTCCGACGCTTCAACATTGAACCGGTGGTTGCCATGCTTTCCTATTCCAATTTTGGTTCTGTGAATGCCGAACAACCTCTGAAAGTCCGTCAGGCTGTTGCCAGATTACACAAGGAAAATCCCGAATTAAAAGTGGACGGCGAAATCCAGGCCAACGTGGCACTGGATCAGGAATTGATGGAAGAAAGCTTCCCGTTCTCAAAAATCATCGGAAAGCCGGTTAATACCCTGATTTTCCCCGACCTTGGATCTGCCAACATTGCATATAAGATGCTGAATAAAGCGGCCGGATTCGAAATCATTGGCCCCATACTGAACGGCATGAACAAACCGGTTCATGTACTCCAGATGGGGAGTGAAGTCAATGAAATTGTCAATATGATTATGGTAGCCGTTATGGACGCCCAACGAAGATAATCACACTCTGACCATAAAAAAAGTCCCTGAACAATTTCAGGGACTTTTTTTATGCCTTCAACTAAGCAAAACTAATATCTGATATAGTTAAATTTACTAAAAATGAACCTTAATTTAGTGGGATTTATACAACTGGTTTAGTAGCTTATCCTTAGCTTTGCAAAAATTTTTTGGATGAAGAAAACTTTACTCTGGATCTTAATTTTTGGATACTTTACCGTTAAAGGACAGGATACGCTCACTGTGATGCAATACAACCTGCTGAATTACGGAAACTATACCAGTTATTGTACCCATAGCAATAACAGCGAAACGGCAAAAAACGGATACATAGCTACCATCGTACATTATGTGAATCCTGATATTCTCACGGTCAATGAAATGGCAGCCAGTGCAACGGCCATTCAAAACCTGTTGGATAATTCGTTAAACACCAACGGGGTCACCAAATATTCAGTTGCCAATTTTATCAGACAAGATCTTTCTTCTTACCTGGTCAATGCCTTGTATTATAACCACGATAAACTCGGATTAGCGGGTCATACCATTGCACAAAGCACCACCCGTGATGTCGATGTGTTTAAATTATACTACAAATCTTCGACGTTGGATCAGGGTGATACTGTTTTTATTTATTGTGTATCGGCTCACCTTAAAGCCGGTTCTTACACCAGCGATGCCAATGAGAGAGCCACCATGGCTGCGAATACCATGAATTACCTGACTACTCATGATCCCAATGAAAATTATATGATCATGGGAGACTTTAACCTGTACAACTCCGATGAAGCAGCATACCAGATACTGACCACCAATTCCACGCTTCATTTCAACGATCCTGTTAACCAGGCCGGCGACTGGCACAACAATTCGCAATATGCCCTTTACCATACACAAAGTACACACACCACCAGTTCCGGTTGCGCGTCCACCGGGGGAATGGATGACCGTTTTGATTTCATCCTGATCTCCGATAACATCAAAAACAACAACAAAAAAGTACAATACATACCGGGTACCTACCACGCTGTGGGTCAGGATGGTCTACATTTTAATTCGGCACTCAATGTCGCACCGGAAGATACTGCAGCTCCTTCAAATGTAATTTCAGCGTTGTATAACAATTCCGATCATTTGCCTGTTACCCTCAAAGTACGTGTGGATGTAGCCACAGGCATTCACCAGTGGAGCGAATCGTCCTTTGAAAGAATAAAATATGCCAATCCAGTATCAAATACAGCCCGGTTTACGGTTCAGGTAAACCGAAAATCAACACTTCAGGTTGATATTTACTCCCTTCTGGGGCAAAAGGAGATGAAACAAGAATTTGCTTTGGACAGAGGATGGCAGAATTTTAACATGGATGTGAGCCGTCTGCCACGGGGGATATACATTGTGCGGTTTACCGATAAAAACAACGACATCCAATACAGTCAGAAATTAATCAAACAATAGATCAAAAAAAAACCGGCAAATGCCGGTTTTTTTTGCAATAGATATGCTCACAAAAGGAAGAATTAATCTTCTTCTTCTTTGCTTGCTTCTTCGTACTCTTTCAACAGGCGATCCTGAACATCGGTGGGTACCTGCTGGTATTGGTCAAATTTCATGCTAAACACACCACGTCCGGATGTAATTGAACTCAATGTGGTTGCATAACGAGCCATCTCTGCACCGGGTACTTTGGCACGAATGATCTGGTTCTTTCCTTTGCTGTCCATTCCCATGATCATACCGCGACGCCCCTGCAGATCCGTCATAACAGATCCCATCATATCTTCAGGAACCATAATTTCCACATCATACACCGGCTCCATAATTTTTGGTCCGGCTGATTTGAAAGCCATACTGAAAGCATTTCTTCCGGCCAGTTTAAATGAAATTTCGTTGGAATCCACCGGGTGCATTTTGCCATCGTAAACATAAACTACAATATCACGGGCATAGGAACCAGTCAGCGGACCTTCATTCATACGTTCCATAATCCCTTTCAGAATAGCAGGCATGAATCGAGCGTCAATGGCTCCACCCACGATACAGTTGTGAAAGATCAGCTTACCACCCCAGGGCAATGCATGTTCTTCTGTACCACGAACCGGAATATCGGTAGGTTTGGGATAGTTTTCCTCATAGGGCTGAATGCGCAAATGGACTTCGCCAAATTGTCCGGCACCGCCCGATTGCTTTTTATGCCGATAATCGGCATTGGCAATCTTGGTAATGGTTTCCCGATAAGGAACCTTGGGAGTATACAGTTCCACTTCCAGGTTGTTGGCTTTATTCAAATACCATTTGACCGTATTGATATGAAACTCTCCCTGACTTTTGATCAACTGTTGTTTCAATTCGCGGGAATATTCAATTCCAAGTGTAGGGTCTGTTTTGTGCATTTCATGCAGTATCGCTCCCATTTTTTCATCATCAGCCGAGTTTTCAGCCTTAATTGCCACAATATACAGAGGATCGGGAATTTCAATTTTGGGGAACCCGCCATCCTGAATACCTCCATCCATCAGCGTATCACCCGTACGGACATCTTTTAACTTAATCGTTGTTGCAATGTCACCCGCTACAACCTGATTGATCTTTTCACGGTTTTTACCGTTGAGCAGGAATAACTGGGTAATTCGTTCCTTATTTTCAGTGCGTGAATCCACCAGATCCATCCCTTCATTAATTACTCCACTGCAGACTTTGAAGTAAGAAACCTCACCCAAATGCTGTTCAATTGAAGTTTTAAAAACAAACAACGAAGGTTTGGCATTTTCATCACATCGAAACGATTGTCCGTCTATTGTTTCATGAGCAGGCATATCGGACGGTGCAGGACAGGATTTGGAAATAAAATCCAACAAACGCGATACTCCGATACTGTGCTTGGCAGAACCCGCCAATACGGGGAAAATACTGCGTGAAATAAGTCCCAACCGGAGTCCTTCTCTCATTTCCTCAATAGTAAGAGTATCTTGTTCGAAATATTTTTCCATCAATTCTTCCGATCCTTCAGCTGCATTTTCGATGAGCTTCAAATGCAATTCATTGGCCCGGTCCATTTCTGATTCAGGGATGTCTGTAACTTCAGGTTCGCCACCCCCCTCTTTAAATTTCAGTTGCTTCATCAAAACCAGGTCAATGATGGTATCAAAGCCCTCACCCGGATTAACCGGATACTGTGCTACGGTTACTTTTTCTCCAAAATATTCAGCCAATGCGTTGACTGTATCATTAAAATTGGCCATGTGATGGTCCAGTTGATTTACCAGAAAAACCACCGGACTCTCCGTTTTCACCGTTTGGCGCCAGGCTGTTTCCGTTGTTGCTTCAACACCTGCCTGACCGTTGACCAGCATAATAGCGGTATCGGCAACACGCAGTGAGGCAATGGTTTCCCCCACGTAGTCAGCAAATCCCGGATTATCAATAAGGTTGATTTTTTTGTTGTCATACAGTGTGTGCATCAGGGAGGAGTGCACAGAATGTTCTTTTTCCTGTTCGATGGGCCTGTAATCGGAAACCGAATTTCTGTCATCAACAGTTCCTTTACGGGTGATGACTTTCCCTTCGAACAACATGGCCTCGGCCAGGGTCGTCTTTCCCGATTTGGCCCCTCCCACAAGGGCAACGTTTCGAATTTCGTTTGTCTTATATACTTTCATCTTTTTAGTTATTTAAGCGTTATAAACTGTCTGCGGAAACCAAAATGAACCACAGGTTAATTTTTCTCAATCGATTGCAGTAATCAAGAATATTTTTCCTTTTAAAACCGCCAGAAATGCGAAAGACGACAAATGTAAAAAAAAAGGATGATTAAAAAAATAGGCCTATTTATTTAGAAAGATTCAACAATAGGAATTCATTGAACTGAAAATCAAAATACTATTTTCCTAAAATAATACTTTTTCCCATTTTAAAACATAAATTCTATATTGATACAATTTAGATCGATTTTTAATAAGGAATTTTTCAGTATGGAAAAATATTCTCAATTGTTTATAAAATTTAGGCTTCCGGATTTCCTTTGCAAAATAACAGGAATCCTGTTTTTGGTTGTTTCAATTTTCCGGTAGTAATAATTTAACTTGTTTTTTGTCAAGCTTTTTCATATATTGCATAGTTAAATAGGATGTTATTGCCAGGAGGAAGAGGCAAGATATTGGTGAAATGGAAATTTCTCAATTTGGGAAATTGAAGAAATGATAAAAACCATTCCAAAAGCGGCGAAAAACATGATATTAAATATATTTTTAAAGTAATCCATCAGATAAACCGATTTGGGAAAAACAACAAGACTAGCTTATGTTTTTGAAATCTACTTTTTTTAGGAATTTTCTCGTCTTCGCTTTGACAACAGCTTCCATTGGAATTGTCTCAGGGCAAGAAGCGATTGTGATTCACAAAGACAGCCGGGTTTTTACATTATCGGCTTTGCATCAAGCCCTTCCCGTGCAATTTCAGACTCGACTGACGATAAGCAATCATATTTCCACGTTCAAATCCAACCTGGTCGAAAACATTAAGATTGATACCGCCGTGGTTCAATCTGTTTTGAATACTCCCCGTCGATACAGCTACCTTTACAACTCATCGGGTAATACGGCCCGGCGGAATTCAGAAGAATACAAAAATGGTGCCTGGTCTCAACTAACTACCGATACCCTAACTTATGATGCCGATGGAAATCCCCTTTCATCCACATGGAAAAACTGGGTCAGCGGGCAATGGCAAAATGCTTCTATGAAGCGAAACCAATATGGCGCCCAAAACAGCTTGCTTAATTCAGTTACAAAATCATGGAGTAATGGATCCTGGGTCAATGTGGACACCAGTTATTATACCTACAACAGTAACTGGAAAAAAGTAGCCTATTATAAAAAGGTTTGGAACGGAACCAAGTGGCTTAACAATTCCTATGAGATATACACCTATGATGCGAACGGTCGCATGTTGGTTACGTACCGATACGTTTGGCAGGATTCAACCTGGGTTAATCAGCAACGCTATCTATTTTCCTATGACCAAAACGGAAATGTAGACAGCAGCATGATCCAAAACGGAGACCGTCAGCAGTGGATTAATTTTTACCTGGAAACATATACCTATGATGCTTCCAAAAACCGAACTTCATACCTCGGTAAATTCTGGTCCACCACAAAAAATGACTGGGAAAACTTCGAGCAATACACTTATACTTACAACTCTTCCGGATACAGGACCTCTGCTACAGGGGAAAAATGGGAATCCAATGCCTGGGTAAACTCCGACAAAGGACAGTATTTCTATGATGTATACGGAGGGCTGGAATCCGCACAAACACAAATTTGGAAAAACAGTGCCTGGGCCGATACCACATTGGCTCAGTATGTATTTGACCAAAACGGAAATGCCACTACAGGCGATTATTACGTCAAAAATGGAAATTCCTGGGAACAGAACTCAGACGGTTTACTGGAGGTATCTTACAATTACAATCTCGATATTGCCTATTACACCGGTTATCATGTACAGGCAAGTTATCCGGTCGCAACCGGAATCAGAAATAACTGGAGTGATGTTTCAAAATTCATCTGCGGGCCAAACCCCGTGCATAATGAAGCAAACCTAATTTTTGACCTCGATAAGACATTAAATGTACAAGTTGATCTCTATAACCTCAACGGAGAGGTAGTCCTTCATATTTATAATGGGTTGCTGGAAAAAGGATCGCACAATTATTCAATAGATATGTCAGGAATTCCTGCAGGCATTTACATTGCCACTTTGAAATCCGGAGTCCATTCTAAATCTTTAAAATTGATTCATCTGCATTAAATTTTGGAATTAATTCAAATAACCACAGAACTACAAAAAACACCATATCATGAAAAAGTTATCGTACTTATTTAGCTCAGCACTGTTAGGCCTCTTTTTTACGCTGACCAGCTTCAGCGCACAGGCTCAAGCACCTTACATTACTGTAATACAGCCTAATGGTGGGGAACAATGGGTTGTGGGAACCACCCATTTGATTTCATGGAATGATAATCTTACGAATCCCGTAATGATTCTTCTCAGTACCGACGGCATCAATTTCAGTGATACGTTGACTCACTCAACAGCGGGAACAACGTGGACCTGGAATATTCCATCCAGTCAGGACACTTCGAGTACGTGCTTGATAAGGGTTGAAAGCACGGTCGATAACAGTCTGAGTGGGACCAGTAGTGCCTTCTTTGCTTTGAAAGGAGCACAACCTGTGGATTCAAACGCTTTTATCCAGCCCAACGGTGGAGAATCCTGGGCTACAGGAACAAGCCATTTGATTACCTGGGTCAATTACGTTTCCAATTCCAGACTTAAACTGAGTACGGACGGTGGTGTCACCTATACCACTATTGCAGGGGCTGATTCCATTTCAGGATCAACCTATACATGGAATATCCCTACCTCTCAGACGTTGTCGGACAATTGCAGAATGAAACTGGAAAGCAGAAGCGACACCAATGTTTTCATTGTCAGTGATACAAACTTTTCAATTGTATCTACACCCAGCGACGGGGTGATCGATCTGTTCCAACCCAACGATGCAGGGATTCACTGGAAACAAGGAACCCAGCACCTGATTTCCTGGTCCAACAACTTCTCAGCGAAGGTTAAGGTAGAATTACTGCGGGGCGGTACACTTTACAGTGTGTTGTCAGACAGTACCGACGGGAGTGGTTATGCCTGGACTATAGCAGACTCAGTGCGTGTAGACACCAACTACAAAATAGTTGTTTCCAATGTTTTGAATAGTGCCATTGCTGATACCAGCAACTATTCCTTTGCCGTTGATTCTGTTTCCTCTTCCGGTGGATCAGGAGCGGCCGATACCATAGTCTTGGTTCAGCCTAACGGTGGTAATCAGTGGGCAGTAGGAACCGAGCATTTAATTTCATGGTATGACAATTTCACCAGCCCGGTTAAAATTGAGTTATTAAGTGCCGATACTGTTTACAGTGTGCTGGCTAACAGTGTAAGTGGTAATGGATTTGGCTGGGTAATTGGAGACACCGTTCCCGTTGGCTCCGATTTCAAAATCAAACTAACCAGTACGGCAGATACTACAGTACTCGACACCAGTGATTCGGCATTTTCCATCCTGGCCACACCTACCGGAGGCACCATCGATTTGGTTCAACCCGATGGCGGAGAAAGTTGGGTTTTGGGAACCGAACATCTGATTTCATGGTCTGATAACTTTACTAATCCGGTAACTGTTGAACTGTTTAAAGCAGATAGTTTATACAGTGTACTGGCAACAGGCATCACTAACAATCGATATGCCTGGACAATTTCTGATACGATACCGGTAGGTTCTGACTTTATCGTGAAAGTATTCAATGAAGCAGATCCTTCCATCATCGATACCAGTGCCAATTACTTCAACATCATCGCTATTCCACAGAATGGAGTGATTAAACTGGCACAACCGAATGGCGGTGAAACATGGGCTATGAACCACGATTATCTCATTTCATGGTCCGATAACTTCTCCTATCCGGTTAAAGTGGACCTTTACCATGAGGATACATTGTATACTGTATTGAATGCCAGCGCAACCGGCAATTCATTCACCTGGAATGTACCGGATACCATACCGGCGGATTCCAATTACCGGGTCAGGATAACCAGTACAGCCGATACCAACGTGTGGGATCAAAGTGATACTACCTTTACCGTTGTAGCCCATTTGCCGGAATCCATCACTTTGGTACAGCCAAACGGTGGTGAAACATGGGCGGTAGGTACCTCACACCTGGTTTCATGGTATTCAAACATCACAGATCCGGTAAGAGTAGAGCTCTATCATAAGGATACTTTGTATGCTGTGCTGGATTCAAGTAATACCGATAATCGGTATGCATGGACCATTGCGAACAGCACCCTGGTTGATACTACATACCGAATTAAAGTGTTCAGTACAGCTGACACTACCGTTGCCGACAGCAGCGATGCTAAATTCTCTGTTGTTCAGTTTGTACCGGGTGGAGGAATAACACTTGAACAACCCAATGTAGCAGGTATCCAGTGGGTACGAGGTAAGGAATATATAATCTCCTGGACTGATAACCTCACGGAACCCGTGAACATTGATCTGACGAACGGTACCTATACAACCCAGATTGCTGCCGATGTGGAAGGAAGCACCTATTCATGGACCATTCCTGACACCACTACGGTGGGATCCAACTACAAGATTATTGTTACAAGCAGTCAGCAACCCATCAGCGATACCAGTGCCAATCCGTTCTCTATTGTCGCTTTTGAACCGGGTGGATTTATCAGTGTAATACAACCCAGTGTTACCGGTATTGAATGGACTCCGAATACAGAACACCTGATCTCATGGAAAGACAATCTGGCAGAACCTGTTGACATCGTCCTGCTCAGAGAATCGAATTCAACATTAGATACACTCGCAACAAATGTCGAAGGAAGTACTTATACCTGGGCCATACCCGATACCATTTCATTGGGTAGCTATAAAATGATTGTTTCCAGTAGTTTGCAACCCATCAGTGACACCAGTAACAATTCCTTCACTATTGTGCCTTATGTACCGGGAGGAACTGTTCATGTAATCCAACCGAATGTGGATGGTATTCAGTGGGCACTGAATACAACACACCTGATCTCCTGGACGGATAATCTATCCGAACCTGTTGATATCACATTACTCGATAGTACAGGTACAGGTTATACAACTTCCTCAATTGCCACCAACGTGGAAGGAAGTACTTATTCATGGACTATACCAAATACAGTTACTGTTGGAAGTAAATACAAAATCATTGTTTCCAGCAGTGCACAGCCGGTAAGTGATACCAGTGATGCTTATTTCTCAGTCGTACAATACGTACCCGGGGGAATGATCCATGTAATCCAGCCTGACAGCGCTGAACAATGGGCTGTGGGTACGGCACATATCATTTCATGGACCGATAACTTAAGTGAACCGGTGAATATTGAGTTGTATAACGGAACGACAACAACTACCATAGCATCTAATGTGGAAGGGAGTACCTATGGATGGCTAATTCCTGAAACAGCCGATACTGGATCAAATTATAAGATCATTGTTTCCAGCAGTTTACAAGCCATTAGTGACACAAGTAATTATACCTTCTCACTGACAGCTTTTGCTCCGGGTGGTGAAGTTACCGTTGAGTCGCCAAATGGTGGTGAACAATGGGCCTATAATACTGAACACCTGATTTCATGGTCACGCAACAATGCCTATCCACTGAAAGTAGAACTGTTGAAAGCCGATACGGTATATACTGTTTTGGCGGCCAGTGTGGATGGCAACAGCATTGCCTGGACCGTGCCCGACAGCTTGCCTGTTGACTCGGATTACAAGATCAAGGTAATCAATACGGTAGACACTACGGTATATGATGAAAGTGATAATTACTTTACTATCGCCACCTGGCCTTCCGGAGGATTTGTCACTGTAGAAGCACCAAATGGTGGTGAAAGCTGGTACAGAGGAACCGGTCATCTGATCTCCTGGCAAGGCAACCTGACCGAAAACTACAACATTTATCTGGTTCACTACGATGCCAGTGATGTGGTGGATAATACTTATTCGCTTGCCACGAACATACCTGGAACAACCTTTACCTGGGATATCAGTACAAGTGTACCCATAAGTGATCATTACAGAATCAAGATCTCCGGTACTTCTCAGTCAACGATTGCCGATTCAAGTGATGCTTACTTTACTGTTACCGATCCGCCGGTCATCAAAGCTTATCCTAACCCGACAACCAGTTACGTAACCGTTCAGTTGAATGAAAACAAGGTCAATAAATACAACGTAACTGTGTACAACCGGTTTGGATACAAAGTATGGACGGGATTGATGGACACTGAAAACACGAAGTCATTAAGGATTCCGACTTATAATCTGCCGGATGGAATTTACTTCGTAACATTAATTAGCAATTCAAACCGAATCACTAAATCAATTATTGTTCAGCACTAAACCATAAGGTTTAACAATAAAAAAGCCCGGCAAATGCCGGGCTTTTTTATTGAATGATTATCGATCTTATTTCAGTGTTTCCCTAATGGTTTCCCACTTGTCTTCGCCGAACTTAGCACCCATGACCTCAATTACGGTTCCAGCCAGCAAAGATCCCAAAGCACCTGCCTTTTCAAATCCGAGGTTGTTCAACCAACCGTAAAGAAACCCTGATGCGTATAAATCACCGGCTCCGGTTGTATCCAGTGCTTTTGCCTGAATCGGAGTTACTTCGACAATGGTCTCACCTTGTTTGACTAAAGACCCCTTACTGCCTACCTTCACTACAGCAACATCTGTTAATGTTGCAATGTAGTCCAGTGCCTTTCGGGGTTCTTTTCCAGAAAAAGCCTTCGCTTCTTCTTCGTTGGCAAATACAATATCCACGTATTTAGTAACCATCTCCCGCAGGAAATCCAGATTGTCTTCGACCACGTTATAGCTGGCCAGATCCAGAGAAACTTTTAAACCGGCTTCCTTAGCCAGTTTCAAGATGGTTTCCAGGAGTTCATGATTTTGAACCAGATATCCTTCCACATGCAACAGGTCATATCCTTTAAAATGCTGAACAGCCAGTTTATCGGATGACAGTTCCAGAGCAGCACCGAGAAAAGTCCCAAAAGTTCTTTCCCCGTCTTTGGAAATCATTCCGTTGGCAATACCCGAAGGAGAATTTGTATAAAACAGCACAGGCTGAATGTGGCTGTTTCTCAGATCTTCTTCAAAAAACTTTCCGGTTTCGTCTTTTCCTACCGAACCGATGAAGGCTGTTTCTATACCGAGTTTGGCCAAACCATGAATGGTGTTGGCAGCCGATCCGCCAGAAGCCATTTGTTTCGAGAGCGTTTTGCTCTTTTCCTGAATTTGAGCCGAACGTTCAGCATCCACCAGTTGCATACTACCCCGGGGCAGTTCGAGCGCCTCCAGTAATTGATCGTCCTCCAGTTGGGTCAACACATCTACGAGGGCATTTCCTATTCCAATAATTTTCATTCGTGCAAGTACTTTAAAAATTTGTGCAAAGGTCATAAAAATTATTGGATTAACTTATTATATATGAAGGTCCGAAATTACTTGTACTTATTTATTATTAATTTTGATTTTGTTCTTAATTCACTCTGTAATGAAACACAATTACCTCTTATTATTCCTTATTATGTTCTCATTTTCTTCCTGCCACGACACTTACAAAGGACTTGATTTTGAAAAAGGGGTCTCCTTTGAATTGAACAACCTTAGGAAAGAAATGATTTCCAATCCAAAATATGATCTTTCTTTTGCCATTCCGGAAAAGAAAACCGACCCCATTATTGGGAAATTAAATTTAAGCTTCGAACTGAAAAACACAAAACATCCGGTTATTCTGGATTTTCAGAATCCTGAGAATTACATTCAACAGGTACAGGTAAATCATAAAGCAGTGCAGTATGATTATAAAAATGAACACATCATCATTGCGCCTCATGACCTGTCGAAAGGAATGAACATAGTCAGTATTGACTTCCATGCCGGAAATCTGTCCCTGAACAGAAACGACGATTTTTTGTACACTCTCTTCGTGCCTGACAGGGCTTCTACAGCTTTTCCCTGTTTTGATCAGCCCGATTTGAAAGCGAAATTCAAACTCCAGTTGAGTATTCCGGATTCCTGGGTTGCCGTGGCCAACGGGGCCCTAATTTCCAAGAAAAAAGAAGGGGATCATACACTCTATAATTTCAAAGAAACCCAACCACTGAGCACCTATCTGTTCGCTTTTGTAGCCGGTAAATTCCAACACACAACCCAAACCCGGGATGGCAAGCAACTGACCTTTTACTATCGGGAAACAAACAAAGACAAAATTCAGCGAAATCTGGACAAAATTTTTGAATTACAGGGCAAAGCACTGCAATGGATGGAACAATATACAGGAATTCCTTATCCTTTCGGAAAATTTGATTTCATCGCTATTCCCTCTTTCCAATACAGCGGTATGGAGCATCCGGGGGCTGTTCTTTATCGGGCATCCAGATTGTTCCTGGACGCTTCAGCGACTCAGACCCAGGAACTATTTCGGGCTTCGTTGTTGTCTCACGAAACGGCCCATATGTGGTTCGGAGACCTGGTGACCATGAAATGGTTTAACGATGTGTGGCTGAAGGAAGTCTTTGCCAATTTTATGGCAGCCAAAATGGTGAATCCTGCATTCCCCAACATCAACCACCAACTGTTGTTTCTGGTAGATCACTACCCCAAAGCCTATTCCATCGATCTTACTGCCGGTGCCAATCCGGTTCAGCAAAAACTGGAGAATTTGAATATGGCCGGAACCTTATATGGAAACATTATTTACCACAAAGCACCCATCGTTATGCGTATGCTGGAAAACATTGTGGGGAAAGACAGTCTTCGTTCCGGTTTGCAGACCTATTTGCATCGGTATGCTTTCGGTAACGCCAATTGGGATGACCTGATCGGAATTCTTGACAAACACACCAGCTTCCCATTACAACAATGGAGTCAATCCTGGGTAAAAGAAGCCGGTATGCCCCATTATCAAACCAAACAAATCGGCAATTCGATCATTATTAACCAGTCGGATCCGCACAAAAAAAATCGATTATGGATGCAGAGATTCCATCTGCTTCAATCCACAAAGACAGGACACAAACAAACTGTTTTCTTTCAAATGAAAAAAAACGATACCGTTCGGCTCAAATCTGAAGCTCCTGTTAATCTGTTGAACGGTGCTGGAGAAGCCTACGGATATTTCGCAATAAGTGATGCACAGAAAAAGTTGTGGCTCAGCAACCGGATTTTTTCATTTTCACCCCTACAACGAGCCGCCATTTACATTGATCTGTGGGAAAACATGCAAGATCAAACCATTAAACCTTCGGATTTATACCAACCGATGATGCACTTTATTCAGGAAGAAACGGTCGAACAAAATGTGAACCTGTTGCTTTCCTATTACACAGAACTATTCTGGAGATTTTCCACAGCCAGCGATCGGGAAAAATTATCCGGTGAAATGGAAACACTCTTATGGAATAAGATCCATCAGGCATCAACAGTTTCCTTAAAAGCTTCTTATTACCACGCCTGGATCCGGACTGCGCTTGGTCAGCATTCGATTCAAAAAATGATTCAGTTGTGGGAAGGAAAGGAAAAAATCAAAGGCTTGCCCCTTTCGGAAGACGATCTGACCCGACTAAGCTACGAGCTTGCCGTTCGCATTGGAACGCCCTTCGGAAAAGGAATTCCAGGTGACATATTGCAACAGCAGTTGAAGCGGATTACCAATCCAGACAAGCAAAAGGAAATGCAATTCATCATGCCTGCATTAAATGAAAACATCGGGGTGCGCACTGAATTCTTTGAAAGTTTAAAAAAGGAGGAAAACAGGGAACATGAACCCTGGGTTATTACGGCTGTAAGTTATCTGAATCATCCGCTTCGGGCCCGAAGTGCTTTGCCTTTTATGCTCCCTGCACTGGAAATGGTGCCCGAAATCCAGGCCAGCGGTGACATCTTTTTTCCTAAGTCGTGGCTGGATGCAACCTTTAGCGGCCACAACAGCCGGCAGGCAGCAGTGATCATTCATGAATTTTTGGAGAAAAATCATGATTTCAATCCCAAACTGATGCAAAAAATCTTGCAGTCGACTGACCCTGTACTCTGCGCTGAATCGATGTTGTACGGAAAATAACGGAGTTCTTTTGAGACAGGAAAATTTTTTCAAAAAATATTTGACAATAAAAATTATTCTCTATCTTTGCACCCTCTTTGAAACAAGAGAAACGCCTCCATAGCTCAGTTGGTTAGAGCATCTGACTGTTAATCAGAGGGTCATAGGTTCAAGTCCTGTTGGGGGCGCAAA